>NZ_FUWO01000019.1 GCF_900167405.1 Globicatella sulfidifaciens DSM 15739 | reverse complement strand
CACCTTGAATCGCTTGATTATATAAATCTGCCATCATTTCATTAATTTCTTGCATAATTTGTGTTATAATACTCATGGATAATCCTCTACCTTTCTGTGTGTTTTTACCTACTTACAGTATAGCAGAGGATTATCTTTTTTGCTTTTAGCTGACCAACAATTATTTTACACTAAGGAGCGAGCTCTTGAAGTATTTTCAACTTCTAGCCCACTCCCAATAGATTCATTTTTACCGCAAAAATGTAATTAACGGTTATTTAGTAAATTTATTCTTCATTCACAATTTGATAATAAACATTTGAAGTAACACGATACACAATGTAATAAATTCCCACGAAAACAGTAATAACAATCAGATAAGGGATAAAGAATTGTGATAATTTATAAATACCGAACAACCCTAAAAGGCGGAAAATTATCTTACTTGCAACTAAACCATGAATAACAGCCACAATAATCGGTAAGGCGAAGAGCCAAAACGTTTGCTGTTTAATCGTTGTTTTTATCATTTCTTCTGGTAATCCAACTTGTTTCATGACTTGGAAGTTGGCTTTATCATCATACCCTTCGGTTATTTGTTTATAATAAATCATTAAGACGGTACCGACCAGTAACACCACACCAATCATAATCCCTAAAAATAGGAACCCACCATTAAATTGATACGTTTCTTTACGGGTCTGTTCAACGCTTAATACACATTGATTGCCCCCAGCAAAAACAGTTGCTATTTTATCTTTTAGAGCATTACTATCTTTCGTTACATCAAAGGAAATTCTAAAACTACCTGGCCCCATAACCGTATTCTCTAGTTGATAATACTTACCAAGTTCCATCATCTCTTCTCGTGTTGGTACCACAAGTTGGACATAATCAATAATAACATTGGTATAAATAGGATCGGTATTATATTTGACTTGATACTGTTTCCCGGCAATATTGAGCTCTTTCTTATCTTTTAAAACCTCATTCAAATCATTTAATAATATTTCGCCTTCATTTAATTGATGCTTGGTCCCATGCAATTGATTATAATCTTCTATGGTCATAATCGTTCCAATAAAAGTCCGATCTTTTGACATGATCTCGATATTTGCTAATTTTTCTAAAGTATCCATATCCTTTGATAATCTTAAATTTATATAAATACTTTCAGTTAGATAAACATCCTTTACTTCTTGAACGTCCGATAACTGATTTATTTGCTCTTGAAGTGCTTCTTTCTTTGCCAAAATAGCGTCGGGACTTTCATCTAAAAAATAATCATGATCATAAGAATAAACTTCATAATCGCGTATATGACGCATTTTTATAGTATCTTCAATCCCGCCATAAATCGAAATGGTACTTCCTAACGCTAACATAAAACCTGTACTTAAAATGGCAATACTCGCTAAACTTATGGCATTTGAACGAATTCGGTATAACATTCCAGATATTGATAGGAAATGATTTGGTTGATAATAGTAGTTCTTATTTTTCTTTAATCGATTCAATACAAATGAGATTAACGTCATAAATAAGAAATAGGTTGCCATCATCACGAGCAGTACTGCTATGAAGAACATTGAAATTGAATCCAAGAGACCTTTTGTAGTCCAAGCTATATAATAACCCGCACCCAGTGACACCAATCCAGAAATTAACCAAATCCATTGAAATTTCCCAGTTTTTTCTCCAGATTTTTGTTGGCTCATTAAATCAATTGGATTTAACAAGCTTACTCGGAATGTTTGAAATAGATATAATACGAACAAGATACCCGCCAATAAAATTAGTACTACAGAGATAGCATACCAAGAAAGTGGATAATCGCCTAAGGTGGCGGCTACGTCTTTAAGCAGACTTGTCATCACCTTAAACATAATCGTCCCAACTAATTGCCCCATTACAATACTCAATAAACCAATCACCACAAAATTAATAAATTGCTCAATTAGAATAACCATTGAAATATGCAATTTCTCAAATCCTAAAATAGAATACAATGAGAATTCTTTACTTCTTCTTTTTGCGATAAATGTTTGCCCATAGATGGTAAAGATGATGGCCAATAAAGCTACAATAAAAATACCCAGTCCCATTAAGATGGGTAACTCCGTATGGCGTTCTGTCACAAATTTATTGGTCTTTAATGATGCCATGATGTAAAGCGTCGCAAACATTATACTGCTGGCCAATACGAATGGTATTTGCAATTGATGATTGGCTTTTAAATTTCGCCAAGCAAGTTTTAAATATAGTCCTAATTTCATAATTATTCACCACCTTGATTCATAGCGGTTAAACTATCTGCAATTCGTTCTTGGAACGCTTGTACCGAATCATTGCCACGATAGATTTCATGAAAGACAATCCCATCTTTAATAAATAATACGCGGTTCGACATTGCCGCAGCTTTAATCGAGTGGGTTACCATTAAAATCGTTTGTCCCATCTCATTTAATGACTGAAATAATTCTAAAATTGTTTGGGAGGTTTTCGAATCCAATGCTCCCGTTGGCTCATCAGCTAATAAAATATCCGGTTGCGTAATAATCGCTCTCGCAATCGCAATGCGTTGACGTTGCCCTCCTGATATTTGGTACGGAAACTTCTCTAATAAGGATTCAATCCCTAAGATAGGGGTAATCTCTGATAAACGTTGTTCCATTTCGGTTATCTTTTTTTCCGAGAGAACTAATGGCAAGAGGATATTGTCTTTATTATTGAAGTTATTTAACACATTAAAATCCTGGAAAACAAACCCGAGACGTTCTCGACGGAACTTCGCAATATCTTTTGATTTTATTTCAGATAAAGGTAGATTGTTTAGTAAAACTTGTCCGTTCGTCGGCTGATCTAATGTTGCGATAATATTTAGTAAGGTTGTTTTCCCCGAACCAGACTCTCCCATGATTGAAACAAATTCTCCTTCATTGACTTCGAAGTTAACATTTTTTAGAGCTTGCGTTAGCACGCCAAAACCTTTTTTACCATATACTTTCTCGACATTTTGAATTTTTAATAATGACATTTTGCTCACTCCTTTGATTTGTTAACTTAAGTTTACTGGATATCTAAGGTAACTGCCTTTATCTAAACTAACAAAAACAAGTCTAATCTTACATTTTTGCAAGATTAAACTTGATATAGAAAATACTTCCTTGATTCAGTTGTGATTCGACTCGAATGGGTTGGGTTAAGCGTTCTGAGATTAAATCGACTAAGTATAACCCAAGACCACTGGCTTTTTCATGTAATCGTCCATTAAAACCAACATAGCCTTTATCGAAGATTTTCGTCAAATCACTCGCTTGTATACCAATACCATTGTCTTGAATTGCCAACTCTTGTGTCGCCTCATTAAAATATATTGAGACTTTTGCGCCATTTTCATTTTGGCAGTATTTCAACGCGTTTGAAAGAATTTGTTCAATCATCAGGGAGCTCCAGTGACCGTCAGTAATCACCACTTGTATTAATTTCTCATATTCCAAACTCACATTATAATAAAAGAATTGGTATCGATATTTCTTAATCAGTGGACTTAACAATTCATCCAATGTTAACTTAGTAAACTCCAAATCCGTACCAGGATTCATTAATTTTATATATGACAATGCCATACCCGTGTATTTATCAATTTCAGTCATTAATAAGCGTAATTCATTGGCATTGTTTCCTTGCTCTTCTCGCAATAATAATTGCGCCCCTGCAATCGGTGTCTTCATCTGATGGAGCCAAGTCAGAAAATACGTCTCAGTTTCGAGTCGGATATGATGGAGTTCTTGTTTTAATTGATGATTTTCATCTTGTAAAATTTGCAATTCTTCTTGTAATGTTTGTTGACGGTCGAAACGAATCATTCCTATTACAAATAAAATCACGCCGACAAATAAGCTCAACCATAATATGTATTGAATCATCTGTCCATCTAATTGGTAGACGGTCATGACAATCATCGTTAAAACGATTGGTGTCATATACAAAAGCATCGATGGCCATTTTAATTTAAGATATTGTTTCAACCTAGTCATTTTCATCCACCTTTAAAGCATAACCAAGTCCCTTTTTAGTTTGAATACTCGTTTTGACACCTTGCTCTTCCAATCGTTTGCGAATGCGCGAAATATTGACGGACAAGGTATTATCATCAATAAAATTAGCTTGATCCCAACAATGATCCATTATCGCTTCTCGCGAGACAAATCCACCTTTAGCTTCGATTAATGACACCATGATTTGTAATTGAGTATAAGTTAATTCGACCGCTGTTCCTTCATAGAGAACACTCGCATTGGCAAAGTCGACGCTTAATCCGCCATAACTGTCTTGTGGCGCTTCAACGGTGTAATCATAAGAGCGGCGAAGAAGGGCTTGGATCTTAGCCAAGGATAAACTTAAATCAATCGGCTTGGTTAAGTAATCATCCGCTCCCATTTGAATTGCCATCACTTGGTCCATATTGTCTGCTCGAGAAGAAATAAAAATAATGGGTACTTTTGAAAATTGTCGAATTTGTTGACACCAATGATAGCCATTAAAAGCTGGCAACCCAATATCCATTAATACTAAATGAGGTTCGAATGCTTTAAATTCTTCAATGACTTTCGTAAAGTCTTCAATTAAAGCAACTTGATATTGCCACTTTTCCAACTCGACTTTTAATTGTCGTGCAATTATTTTATCATCTTCCACAATGAGTATTTTCATAAGCCACCTCCTAAGTTATTTAACACTATTTTACTAAACTCATACTAACGTCGCTTTCTTCTTTTCCATTTGTCATAGATTATTAAAAGCCATTGAATCGGGTAATAAATAAGCACAAAAATGAAGGCTATTCTAATGACTGGATACATTAAATAGGGATTGCGCCAAATTTTATAATAGAGAATAATACCTAATACGATTAATAGGAAATGAAAAATACGACTTAGTCTACGCCTGATTAACCATTCACGGTCACTCATTTCTCGTTGTTTTCGCATATTACCGTCCTCTTTTTATGAAATTCATCACGTGATTTCTGCTAGATTTATCTTACCATTTTATAAACAAATAACCAATGATAAATGACTGAATTAATGTTCAATAGCTTTAATTATAATGAAAAATTGCTGCTCATAATTGATAATCTGCAACTATATACTTTTGAAAATATTGTGGTAAATCATTAGGAAATATAGACTCGAATCTTTTCAGCCCTGAATATTATGTTCCATCTTAATTACAGTTTCTTCCATAACAAAGTATAATTTTTTAAAAGTTTAAATTATTTTGACTTTTATAAAATTTTTGGTAATTTATAATTGAAGTGAGTTTTATAATTTGGGTATTCATCATCAATCAAATATCTTTATCCAAGGGCCTTTGAAAATATTATAGGAGGTAGAAAATCATGAAAAAATTTCTGAAAAATTTACTATTTATAGTTGGTTTAATATTAGCATTTAATAATGCTACATTAGTAAATGCTACTTCTCTCATTGATGATTATAGTATTGATAAGGGGGCATTAGTACAACCGCTACATTATGAAGACGCAAGAAATTTCAAAAAAATATAACTATCAAATTTTGTCCGATTGGTATTTTGCCTACCAAGTTTCGCCTGGAATTAACACCCCAATTGGATCTATTGTAAGAACTTACAATGTTTTTTGGAGAGATGTTTCATATACAGTAGAATACGATGTATATGACAGATATTCTGGGGCCTTTATTAGACATGTCAAAAGAACACAATACACTAAAGAAGAGGATTGGCGTGTGGTTTATTAGTATAAAGGAGTGGTAAGATGAAACTTTTGGAATCGAACATAGCAAAATTTGTTTTGATGATAATATATTTCCTGTTACCTATTGTCAGTTTACACCTAAATTTACCCACCTCAAACATAATTATAAATAATAAAATCAGTTCCATCATCTCATTCATTTTAATCCTAATTTTTTACAAAAAGCAACTTTCAATGAACAAACTCATTTTAGGACTCTACCTTTATTACTTCATTTTTCTAATTCTAGCAACAAGCGGAATTTTTTCCTAAAATCAATAGTTGAAAGAATTAATTATAGTATGTCTATTAATTAAGATGTGCTGCTACACTAAAATTTGAATACCCAATTTACAATCCTACAAAAGCAAAGAAACAGTTCAAAATGTATGTTTCTTTGCTTTTTTGCTACCACTTTAATTAATAGAAAACATCTATATCTCCTATACTAGAGCTATTATTTCACTCTGATAACTTCCATATGAAAAGACACATTAAAAAACGCCCCCTCATTGAGGGAGCGTCACATTAATTAGCAATTAACTAATTATTTTTTTAAGTCTAAGTTGTAGAATGATTTTAAGCCGTTGTATTTAGCAACTTCGCCTAATTCATCTTCGATACGTAATAATTGGTTGTATTTAGCGATACGGTCTGTACGGCTTAATGAACCTGTTTTGATTTGGCCAGCGTTAGTTGCAACAGCGATGTCAGCGATTGTTGAATCTTCTGTTTCACCTGAACGGTGTGATACAACTGCTGTGTAACCAGCTTCTTTAGCCATTTCGATTGCATCGAATGTTTCAGTTAATGTACCAATTTGGTTAACTTTGATTAAGATTGAGTTACCAACGCCGTTTTCGATACCACGTTCTAAGATTTCAGTGTTTGTTACGAATAAATCGTCACCTACTAATTGAACTTTATCACCGATACGTTCAGTTAATAATTTCCAACCTTCCCAGTCGTTTTCATCCATACCATCTTCGATAGAGATGATTGGGTATTTGTTTACTAATTCTTCTAAGTAATCAACTTGTTCTTCAGCTGTACGTTTTACACCATTTTCACCTTCGAATTTAGTGTAGTCGTAAACGCCGTTTTCATAGAATTCTGAAGAAGCACAGTCAAATCCTAAGAATACATCTTTACCTGGTTCTAAACCAGCTTTTTTAATAGCTTCTAAGATAGTTTCAACACCATCTTCAGTTCCTTCGAATGAAGGAGCAAATCCACCTTCGTCACCTACAGCAGTTACTAAACCACGGTCATGTAAGATTGCTTTTAATGCGTGGAATACTTCAGTACCCCAACGTAAAGCTTCTTTAAATGTAGGAGCGCCAACAGGTAAAATCATAAACTCTTGGAAAGCGATTGGCGCATCAGAGTGAGATCCACCGTTAACAATGTTCATCATTGGTGTAGGTAAAACTTTAGTATTGAATCCACCTAAATATTGATATAAAGGAACATTTAAGTAATCTGCAGCTGCACGTGCAACAGCGATAGAAACACCTAAGATTGCGTTTGCACCTAATTTACCTTTGTTAGGAGTACCGTCTAATTCGATCATTAATTTATCGATTGCTTGTTGTTGTAAAACATCGTATCCTAATAAAGCTTCAGCGATAATATTGTTAACATTATCAACTGCTTTAGAAACACCTTTACCTAAGTAACGTTCTTTGTCTCCGTCACGTAATTCAACCGCTTCGTGTTCACCAGTAGAAGCACCTGAAGGTACCATACCGCGACCGAAAGCACCGCTTTCTGTATAAACTTCAACTTCGATTGTTGGGTTACCGCGTGAATCTAAAACTTCGCGTGCATAAACATCTGTAATAAATGGCATTTTTTATTTCTCCTTTAATTTGGTATAAATTTTTACACTGAGATCGTATAAAATACCTATCTCTATTGTAATTATAAATCGGGTGAAATGCAAAGCATTTCGAGGTTTTTCATTATTTTTTAATTAATGATTCACCAGTCATTTCTGCTGGTTTTTCAAGACCTAATAAATCTAACATTGTAGGCGCTACGTCTGCTAATCGACCATCTTCTCTTAGTTCAATTCCATGTTTAGTGACAATCACTGGAACTGGAACTGTCGTATGAGCGGTGTGTGGCGTTCCTTCAGGAGTTATCATCGTCTCTGAGTTTCCGTGGTCAGCAAAAATTATCGCATAGCCACCTTTTTCTAAAATAGCATCAACCACTTTACCTAAGTTTTCGTCAACTGCTTCGATTGCTTTGATGGTTGGTTCTAACATACCAGAGTGTCCAACCATATCTGGGTTTGCGAAGTTTAAGATAATCGCGTCATTTTCATCATTCATAATGCTATTATACAAAGCATCGCCTACTTCGTAAGCTGACATTTCAGGTTTTAAGTCATAAGTAGCTACTTTTGGTGATGGAATTAAAATACGGTTTTCGCCTGGGAACTCCTCATTACGTCCACCATTCATAAAGAATGTAACGTGTGGATATTTTTCCGTTTCAGCGATACGTAATTGTTTTAATCCAGCATTTGTTAATACTTCACCGATAACATTTTTCATTGGAATTGGTGGGAATGCTACTTCTGCATCAATACTAGGATTATAAAGCGTCATAGTTGTTAATTTAACATTTTTCGCTTGTACGCCACGATCAAAGTTATCCCATTCTTTATCGGTAACTGCATTTGATAATTGGATCGCACGGTCTGGACGGAAGTTAAAGAAGATGATTGAATCATTGTCTTCAACTTTAGCAATTGGTTGGCCATTCTCTGTAATCACAGCTGGAACGATAAACTCATCTGTTACGCCTTCAGCATAGCTATGTTCTAAAACAGCTTGGGCTGAATCAAAGGTTGGTCCTTCGCTATGGAAAATAGCATCATAAGCTAATTTCACACGTTCCCATCGTTTATCACGGTCCATTGCATAATAACGACCAGATACAGTGGCAATTTTACCTACGCCGGTTGCAGCTAAGTGATTTTCTAAAGTTTTAACATAACCTGGTCCAGCTTTTGGATCCACGTCACGTCCATCCATAAAGGCATGGATATAAACTTTTTCGATTCCTTTAGCTTTAGCAGTATCTACTAAGGCTAATAAATGATTTATATGACTATGAACACCACCATCAGATAATAAACCAAATAAATGTAAAGCTGAATGATTATCTAATACTTGTTGAAAAGCGTGATCCAAAGCATCATTCGTTGCGAATTCACCATCAGCAATGGCTTTATCGATACGGGTTAAACTTTGATAAACAATACGTCCAGCACCAATATTGGTGTGTCCAACTTCAGAGTTACCCATTTGACCATCAGGAAGACCAACATCTAATCCTGATGCTTTCATTGTTGAATGTGGAAATTCATTGTAATATCGATCAAAATTTGGTTTTTTAGCTAAAGCAACCGCATTACCATTGCTATCAGCTCTCCAGCCAAATCCGTCTAAGATGATAATCGCTACGGGAGATTTACTCATTATTTTACTGCCTCCAATAATGCTAAGAAAGAATCAGGTTGTAAAGAAGCGCCACCTACTAATGCGCCGTCAACGTCTGGACAAGCCATGTAGTCTTTAATGTTTTCAGGTTTAACTGAACCACCGTATTGTACACGAACTTTATCTGCAACATCTTGACCGAAGTCATCTGCTACCACGTCACGAACAGCTTTACACATTTTTTGAGCATCATCTTGAGTTGCTGATTTACCAGTACCGATTGCCCAGATTGGTTCATAAGCAATGACTAATGAAGCTACTTGGTCTGCGGTTAAGTCTTTTAAGGCCGCTTTAATTTGAGCACCAACAAACTCTTCTGCTTTACCTGCTTCATAAGTTTCTAAAGTTTCACCACAGCAGATGATTGGTGTCATGTTATTACGGAAAATAGCATGTGCTTTCTTATTGATGTCTTCATCTGTTTCGTGGAAATATTCACGACGTTCAGAGTGACCAATAATGACATATTCTACTCCTAAGGCACCTAAAGCTTTAGGACTAATTTCTCCAGTAAATGCACCTTCATCTTCAAAATAACAGTTCTGAGCTGCTACTTTAACTTCTGTACCTTTAACCCCTTTTTTCATTCCTTCAAGGAATAATGCAGGTGAACCGATAACTGTATCAACTAAATCATTTGATGGGATATTGTTTTTGACAGCATCCACAAATTCACGAGCTTCAGTAGCCGTTTTATTCATTTTCCAGTTACCAGCGATAATTGGTTTACGTGACATTCTATCTTCTCCTTTTATATTTCTTAACTAATGACAGGGTTGAGTTACTCCCCCACCCTGGCATTGAGCTTTTTAATTACTTGTCGTTAATTGCTTCGACGCCTGGTAAAACTGCGCCTTCTAAATAAGTTAATGACGCACCACCACCAGTAGAGATATGTGAGAATTTATCTTCATATCCTAATTGTAAAACTGCTGCCGCAGAGTCTCCACCACCAACAATTGTTGTGGCATCTTCTAAGTTAGCAATAGCTTCACAAACACCAATAGTCCCTTTAGCAAAATTAGGCATTTCGAATACACCCATTGGGCCATTCCATACCACTGTTTTCGCATCTTTTAAGATCTCAGTGTAAAACTCTACTGATTTAGGTCCACAGTCTAAACCTTCCCAATCAGCAGGAATATCGTCGATAGATACTACTTGAGTATTCGCATCATTTGAGAAGTCATCAGCTGCAACGACATCTACCGGTAAAGCAATTTTATCACCCGCTTTAGCTAATAATTCTTTAGCTAACTCAACGCGATCTAATTCTAATAATGAATTACCAACTTCTTTACCTTGAGCTTTTAAGAATGTATAAGCCATACCGCCACCGATAATAACTTTATCAGCTTTGTCTAATAAGTTTTCAATCACTTTAATTTTATCAGATACTTTTGCTCCACCCAAAATAGCCACGAATGGTCGAACAGGGTTATCCACTGCTTCACCTAAGAATTTTACTTCTTTCTCCATTAAATAACCTGCAGCAGATTCTAAATGAGAAGCAATGCCTACGTTAGAAGCATGTGCACGGTGAGCTGTACCGAAAGCATCATTGACGAATAAGTCACCTAATGAAGCCCAATATTTACCTAATTCAGCATCATTACCAGATTCTTTTTTGCCATCGATATCTTCGAAACGAGTATTTTCAACAACTAATACTTCACCTTCATTTAAAGACTTAACAGCTTCTTCTAATTCTGCACCACGAGTTACTGGAGAGAATTTAACTTCTTGCTCTAATAATTCTGCTAAACGATCAGCAGCAGGTTTTAATGATTTACCTGCTTTATCTTCTTCAGTTTTTACTTTACCTAAGTGAGAGAATAATACTACTTTCGCTTGGTTGTTGATTAAGTATTTGATTGTATCTAAAGCCGCAACAATACGGTTATCGTCTGTAATAACGCCATCTTTCATTGGAACGTTAAAGTCCACACGAACTAATACTGTTTTGCCTTGGACTTGTAAATCTTCAACTGTTTTTTTTGCCATACTTTTCTCCTCCTAAAGAGTTTTTTTATAAATAAAAAATGCAGGGAAGCGTCTTTGCCTCCCCGCACTTTTGGATAGACGCTTTTGAAACGCTATTTGATAAATTAAGCTTTAGCGAAGTATTCTAAAGTACGAACTAATTGTGCAGTATATGACATTTCATTGTCATACCAAGCAACAGTTTTAACTAATTGTTTGTCGCCAACAGTCATAACTTTTGTTTGAGTTGCATCGAATAATGAACCATAAGTAATACCTACGATATCAGAAGAAACGATTGGATCTTCAGTGTATCCGTATGATTCGTTAGCTGCTGCTTTCATAGCTGCATTAACTTCTTCAACTGTAACTGGTTTTTCTAATACAGTTACTAATTCAGTTAATGATCCTGTAGGAACTGGAACACGTTGTGCAGCACCGTCTAATTTACCGTTTAATTCTGGGATAACTAAACCGATAGCTTTAGCAGCACCTGTTGTATTAGGAACGATGTTTGCCGCAGCAGCACGAGCACGACGTAAGTCACCTTTAGCGTGAGGTGCATCTAATGTATTTTGGTCACCTGTGTAAGCGTGGATAGTTGTCATTAAACCTTCAACAACACCAAATTTGTCTTGTAAAGCTTTAGCCATAGGAGCTAAACAGTTAGTAGTACATGAAGCACCAGAAATAACTGTTTCATCACCTGTTAAGATTTCGTGGTTAGTGTTATAAACGATTGTTGGAACATCATTTCCACCAGGAGCAGAAATTACAACACGTTTAGCGCCACCTTTTAAGTGTAATTCAGCTTTTTCTTTAGAAGTGAAGAAACCAGTACATTCTAAAACGATGTCTACACCTAATTCACCCCATGGTAATTCTTCAGGGTTACGGTTAGCTAAAACTTTAACTTCATTACCGTTAACACGGAAAGCACCTTCTAAAACTTCAACTTCACCATTGAAACGGCCTTGAGTTGTATCATATTTTAATAAGTGTGCTAATGTATTAGCATCTGTTAAGTCGTTGATTGCTACTACTTCAATTCCTTCTACATCTTGGATACGACGGAATGCTAAACGACCGATACGTCCAAAACCATTAATACCTACTTTTACTGTCATAATTGACTTCCTCCTTAAGGATTTTTTATTTTAATGAGTTTCCCCATTTAAAATCATATTTGCGATGCCCTCATCACAGATTAACCATCCATGATGTTGGACCAATTTACAATAGCCTTCTACGGCACGTGCTTTTGTAGCACCACCCACTATTGTCAGAACTAAAGGAATGTGGCTTACGTCTTCTATTTGAATACCAATCCGTGGTAATCGTAATACTTCTTGGCCTTGTTCATCAAAAAACACGCCAAACGCTTCACCAATAGCCTTTTTTTCTTTTAATAATTGTTGTTGTTGTGCAGTAAGCTCCCGACGCTCTGCCATCACTTCGGCGGATCCAACACTGACTAATAAACAATCTGCTTTCTTACTCAATGCCACTGCCTGACTAATCGAAGGATCTGTCATCAATATTTTCGACGCATCTTCTTCCATTGCATCAGGTAGAAATAAAGGAACATATTTTGAATTCGTTTTTTGAGCCATCACACCGCCAACAATATTGGATTGGATATTAAACCCACCCCCAACACCGCCACGGGCTGGAACAAATACTAATTCACGATTTTGGGACAATTTCTCAGTCAAACCTTCGCCGACATGAGCTAAGGTCTCACCACCTGTCACCGCAATAATACTACGACCAAACTTCAAGTAGCGTTCTAATACTTGTTGAGTAGCGTAACTCAATTCCCGATAGACGACCGAATCATGATCTAAATCACCTGGTACAACCCAACAATTGGAGATACCTAAATGACTTTTTAATGATTCTTCAATATCGTGTAAACGACTTGAGTTTTTAACTGTCTCAGAAATCATATCTGAAACAATATGTCCATGTTCCGTTAAGCGAATCCCCACTCTCGTCACTTCAACTAAATCTTGTTCACGCATTAAATCAATAATCGTTCGCACTGAACGTTCAGAACTGTTAATTCGTTCAGCTAAATTTTTTCGACCTAAAGGTTCACCAACTTGTCTTAAGTGATAGAGGATTTCATAGCGCGTTCGCAATGTTGCACTTAAATCGGGTGCTATTGCTTGCATCATAGAAAAAACATCCTTCATGGTGTTCCTCCTCTTGGGCAACAAATGACCAATCAATCAAGTTTATAAAAAACTCTTCTAAATAATCAGTTCATCGTTTTCCATATTACTACTATACCATTATTGAATATTGTTTGCAATCAAAATCAAATAATATTAGCCGACATTGAACCCTCTTATATGGGCGATTATTGGCCAATAAGATTAATTATTTCAATATTAACAAATGGTTAAGGGCTTTCTTTGAAAGGATTTAATATTACATATATTTTCATAAAAAAAATTCTGGACTTTCGTCCAGAATTAAGCTTTTCTTGGGAGTGGGCAAGAAGTAGAAAATCAATTGATTTTCGCTTCGTCGGTCTACCCCCGCACAGTTGGGAGTGGACTAGAAGTAGAAAATTGAATAGTTTTCGCTTCGTCTGTCCACCCCCGCACAGTTGAGTAGGCCTCAAACAAGTCGAAAGACACAGTTTGAGGACACTCAACCACTGCGCTTTGAATTAAATAGATATGCCTGAACAGAATTTAAAAAGTTTTTGCCCAGCCTATTTTCGTTCTATTATTTTAACGATTTGTTATTTTCCATAATATGATCAATTAAACCATATTCTTTTGCCTGTTCCGCAGTCATATAATTATCACGGTCCGTATCGCGGGCAATAATATCGATTGGTTGCCCTGTGCGATCAGCTAAAATCGTATTAAGGCGCTCACGCGTATGTAAAATATGACGGGCAGCTATTTCGATTTCAGTTGCTTGACCTTGCGCTCCACCTAATGGTTGGTGAATCATCACTTCAGAATTAGGCAAAGCGTAGCGTTTGCCTTTTTGTCCTGCTGCTAATAAGAAAGCTCCCATTGACGCAGCCATTCCGATAACAATCGTTTGTACATCAGACTTAATAAAATTCATTGTATCAAAAATAGCTAATCCAGCAGAAACGCTCCCCCCAGGTGAATTAATATATAAATAGATATCCTTTTCTGAGTCTTGGGCTTCTAAAAATAATAATTGGGCAATAACACTGTTAGCCACATTATCATCAATAGGTCCACTTAGCATAATAATTCTATCTTTTAATAAACGAGAATAAATATCATAGGCACGTTCTCCACGTGAAGATTGTTCAATTACTGTAGGTATTAAATTCAAATTTATCGCTCCTTTTCTCACTTTATCTGGATTCATTATACTCCATTAGTCAAATAAGGTCAATCTTATTGACTTGAATATTTCCTTCGTCATTTTATCGAACACTGATACAAGTTTCAATAAAAAGCATTCTAAGAAACAATCATTTTTGTTTATCCTTTATAAAACAGATCTATACTTTTTGGTGTGGGTCAATAAAAATGCCTCTGTTCATCGACACCATTTGACAAATAGCCTATAAAACAAAATGAAGGCCTCTGTTAAAGCCTTCATTTTCCGTACTGTTGTCATTTATCGATCGTCTTGTTAATTATAGACCTAAAAATCCTTTTACTAATGTTTCGATATTTGCCATTTCAGTTGCTGCATCAGCATCATTAATAATAATATTTTCTAATGCTGTTTTGAACTCAGAGTAAACTTCACTAGCTCCAACATAGGCAGCTTGTGCCTTACCAAATTCTAATTCTTCAGAGGCAGCTTTAACAAGTGGATTTTCTTCTAAGTATTGAGTCCATTCTTCAGATTCTGCTCCTTGTTTTGTAACAGGTAAATAACCTGTCGCAATCGCCCAACGGTCAGTATTTTCTAATAAGAATGACATGAATTGCACTGCCGCTTTTTGTTGTTCTTCAGATGCAGAAGAGAAAACACCTAAATCATTACCTGCAAATAAGGTTAATTCTTCACCATCACCAAAGACCGGAATATGTGCAGTTTCTAATTCGATACCACTTTCTTCTACACCCGGTAATACATATTGTAAACCAGCAGAAGAACCAATATATAACGCACTTTCACCAGCAGCAAATGGACCAGACATAAAGCCATCTTCACCTGCTGTACGTGCATGTTCATTCGCTAATAAATCTTT
Organism: Globicatella sulfidifaciens DSM 15739; assembly: GCF_900167405.1. GTDB lineage: Bacteria > Bacillota > Bacilli > Lactobacillales > Aerococcaceae > Globicatella > Globicatella sulfidifaciens. The sequence continues at coordinate 18,755 of NZ_FUWO01000019.1, read as the reverse complement.
AATGAATTGAAGTGGCTCAATCGCTTTTTCAGAAGACATATCAACTTGCGATAAATCATCTGCAATCCAAGTTGCACCATTTTGGCGAGCCATTGTTTCATATTCCATCGTTAACTCGTTTTCAAATCCCATTGCTGGCTTTTCAATTCCAGCTTCATCTAATTTTTCACCTAATGCCAATACTTCATCCCAAGTTTTTGGAACTTCAGCATTCACTTCATCCAACATTGTTTTATTGACAAACATTAAGCGTACTGATTTCGAGAATGGTAAAGCATAAATTTGATCATCAAAAGTAGCACCTTTTAAGAAAGTTTCATAAACCCCTTCTTTTAACTCATCCGTATAGCCGTTTTCAGGTGTTAATAAGTCATTTAAAGGTAATAATAAACCTTGATCCATGAAATCCGGCGTGTTTGAAGCTGTTAATTGAGCAATTGTCGGTAAATCGCCTGATACACCAGAAGCCATAATACTTTGTTGTAAAGTAGAATAGTCACCTTGGTTTTGTTCAACGACTTCAATCCCTTCTTGTGAAGCATTAAATTCTTCAACTAATTTAGTTAACATTTCTTGATGTGGACCATTCATCGCATGCCAAAAAGTTACTTGTACTTTCTCTTGCGCATTTGCTGATGGAACAAAAGAGCCTAAAGCTGTTGCTGCTAATAAAGTTGCCGCTAATGTGCGTAATTTTTTCATTAATGTTTTCCTCCCAGAAAATAAATCCTAAGTCATCTAGCCTTTAAGACCAGAACTTGCAATACCTTGCATAATATATTTTTGCAAGAACAGATAAATGACAACCATTGGAACTACTACTAAGGTTGACGCTGCCATTAATAACTCAAATTGAGTTCCGGCTTCGGTCGTAAAAGCTTGTAGTCCCACCGGCAATGTACGTAATGCCTTATCGTTTGTGACAATTAATGGCCACATAAACGAATTCCAACTACCAATTACTTTCAATATCATGACCGCAATAATCGATGATTTAGATAAAGGCACCATCATTTCCCATAGGAAACGCCAGTCACTCGCACCATCGGTTTTAGCGGCATAATAAAGCTGATCTGGTATCGATTGGAATGATTGTTTTAAAGTAAAGACTGAAAAAACACTTGCAAGCCATGGTATAATCAAAGCCCAATAGGTGTTAATCATATCCCAACTTGCTAACGTTACAAAGTTAGGTATGGTCATTAATTCACCAGGTACCATCATGGTGGCTAATAAAATAATGAACAATACATCTTTACCCCAAAACTTTAGTTTAGCAAAGGCAAAAGCTGCCAAAATGCTCGTAATTAACTCGCCCGTTGTGGTCGTCAAGGTGACCAATAAACTATTTAAAAAATAGCGAGCGAATGGGGCTACCTTCAGCGCTTTTTCATAATTTGAAAATAACCAATTCCGAGGTAACCAAGTAGGAGGAATCGCAATAGCTTCCCCTGCTGATTTTAAACTTGTTACTAACATCCAATAAAAAGGCAACACCATAAACAGGCCACCTAAAAACAATAGCATATATAATAAAATGTTTTTAAAAAACCCCTTCATATTAGCCACCCCTCTTTTCAAAGTAGCGGTTGCCGGCATTTTGAACCATAGTAATGAGCAAAACAATCAAGAACAAAATAATACCGGTCGCTGCTGCTTGACCATATTTGAATTTCACATAGAATTTTTCAAATAAATAGTAAACCAAAGTGGTTGCCGAACCTGCGGGTCCAGGTCTACCACTAAATAAAGCAAAGACTTCGTCGAACACCTTAAAACCACTGATTACCCCTAAGGTCGACAATAAAAATAAAGTCGGTCTTAATAAGGGAATCGTAATGTTCATAAAGCGATTAAAAGCATTCGCCCCATCAATTTTAGCGGCTTTATAGTAATTCTCATTGATATTACCTAAACCTACTAATAATAGTAAAATATTAAAACCTAAACTCTTCCATACCGCCATAATCATCACGGCCGGCAACGCATTATCAGGTGAATTTAACCAGTTGACGGCATCTGCTCCAAATAAGCTAAGAATATAATTAAAGAAACCATAGCGTGAATGATACAACCAACTCCACACCACCGAAACGGCTACTGTACTGGTCACATAAGGCAAGAAATAAACGGTTCTAAAGAAACCTTTTAAAAACGGAATACTATTTAACATTAACGCGATCATCAATGAGATAAAAATACTCGTTGGCACGACCCCAATAACATAAATAAAAGTGTTTTTTAGAGCTTGATGAAATTTAGGATCACTGAGGACGACTTGATAGTTTTCCAATCCTCGCGATTTAACTTCACCCGTAAACAAATTAAAATTAGTATAAAAACTCATCGCCACTGATTTAAAAATAGGATAAATGGTAAAAATACCAATAAATGTTAACATCGGTGCCAAATAAAGCAATGCTTGTAAGGTGCTTTTTAGCGTCGGTTTTTTATTCATGATTCACTACCTCAACTCTGGCAGTTGTCTTATCAAAAAACATTATTTTTTCTGGTGCAACTTTTAAGTAAACCAAGCTACCTTCTGTTACATCTAAATCTAAATCGGTAACCGTAAAGGATTCACCCTCGAATATCATATGCATCGTAATATCTTTCCCCACATGTTCAATTCTCTCAACCGTTGCTTGTAGTAAGTAATCTTCTGCGTTTCCTAATGTAAAATGCTCAGAACGAATCCCTATCGTTTCCCATTCATAATCAAATAGCCATGCCTCATGATTTAAAGAAGGTGAATTTTTAGTAAATGTATTAATAACGGGTGAACCGATGAATTTCGCCACAAAAAGATTTTTAGGTTCTTTATATAAAGTAACGGGATCTGTTTTTTGTTGAATTTCACCTTGGTTTAAGACCATCACATTATCCGCAATACTTAGTGCTTCTTCTTGATCATGGGTTACAAACACAGTCGTTACACCTGTTTCTTGTTGAATACGACGAATTTCCTCACGCATCTCAATTCGCAAACGCGCATCTAAATTAGATAATGGCTCATCCATCAATAAGACCGACGGAGATTTCGCCAAAGCCCGGCTAATGGCTACCCGTTGTTGTTGCCCACCCGATAATTGACGTGGATATTTATCAAGTTGATCGTCAATTTGTGTTAAAGCTGCCATCTTTTTTCCAATTTCGATTCGCTTGGCTTTCGGCATCTTGCTCATCTTTAATGGAAACATAATGTTTTCTAATACTGTCAAATGAGGGTATAAGGCATAATTTTGAAAAACTAATCCGACTTGACGTTTTACTGGATCTAGCTTAGTGACGTCGCGATCATCAAAATAAATCTTCCCTGAAGTAGGCGTTAATAATCCTGAAATCAAATATAAAGTGGTTGATTTTCCACAACCTGAAGGGCCTAAAAAAGAAATCAATTCATGACTAGGCAAGGTAAAGCTAATATTATCGAGGACCTTTTTATCTTCAAACTGCATGGTGACATTTTCAAATCTAACTTGCACAATTACACCTCATCTGTATTCATTTTTGTCTGATTTAACCATTCGATATGTTGGAAATGTTGATTAATCGTAGCCCATTTCTTTTCATCAAAGGTATTTAATGCTTTTACCAATTCAGACGCAATATCATTTTGCGTTATTTCAACTATTTTATCTTGAGTCAGCATGGTATAATCGCCCCCACCAACTGCACGGTATTGAGTGACGGCCAACTGATAAAGCCGCTCTTTTTCTAAAGGTTGATTGGTTCTTTCATCAATCAACTCAATAACTCGTTGTCCTTTGGGTTTGGAGACATCAACGATCGTTTTAAAACCTGAATAAATATCATAATTATAATGGCGTGGTTTAGGAGAAATGTATTCCGGATTGACTATCATTTGTCCATTCGCATCCAATTCAAAGTATTCTAAATTGTATTCCATGACCTCACATATTTCTTGACCCGTTAATTGTATTTTGGTAATCAAATTATAATAAGGATAAGCTTTTAATAGAATTTCATTCGTTATATCGCCTTGAAAATCAGCAAAATGCTCATTAACTAAAGCAATACCACTAAAATCAGCACCCGTTACTTGTAATTGAACTTGGTTCAATAATTCTAAAAATGGATGCCCATTTACACGCGCTAAAAAGATATCATGTGTCGGTTGCACAATAGGTGCATGGCCTAAAACCGTCTCCAACCACGCTTGGCCATTTGATAATTGCGGCTCCAATTGTGGCCGTAATTTATCTAAAGCTGGATATTGCGCTGTCTCATGTAAATAGCCTTCACGATGGATAATTTGATGTTGCTCATCTAATTCTAAAATCACTTCCGCGACAAATTCACCAGCATGACCCGGTTGCACGGTCCAGGTATTCTTCACTTGTTGGTTAATAACCCGATGTTGATGACCAGTTAGCAATACATCAATGCCCTCAATTTCTTGTAACATCTTAGCCCCTTGGTTTTCACCCGTCCATTCTTCTAAAGGTGAGAATGTTTCGAGGTCACTTTCAAATCCTCCATGATAAGCAACCACTACCACATCCACTAATGGACGTAATTCAGCCACATACTTTTTGGTTGTCTCAAATGCATCTAAAAAGATTAATCCTTCATAATGTTTAGGTAATTCCCAATGGGGGATGTAATGGGTCGTAACGCCAATTACGCCAATTTTAACACCCTCTCGTTCAATGATTTGATACGGTTGACCAATAAACGGTTGACCGTCTGCTTCACGAACAATATTACTTAATAAGATTTGTGAATCAAGTTTCGTTAAGATACTATCTCGATAGTCTGGTCCATAATTAAATTCGTGATTCCCAATGATTTGGAAATCATAGTTCAAGGCATTCATGGCACGCGCAAAACAACTGCCATCTTTTACTTCTTGGCTACAATAAGTAGCAAAGGAAGAGCCTTGAATAAAATCTCCTAAATCGATGGTGACGACTGGATGTTGACGTTGTTGACGAACAGCTTCTATGGTACCTGCAGTATTAAATAAATTTGCTGTTGGATGTGTCAAGCGATTTAACCAAAAAGCATGGGTATCACTTGTCATCAAAAAACTAATTTTTTTCATTTTTTGCTCCTAATTTTTCCGAAAGTTGCGACCAATAATAAGTTTTATTATATGAAGGCCACCAAACATTTTGTCCTTGGGCTGCAATAGCTTCGCCATAAAGTTTAGGTTGGTAAGTATGCCACGGCACCACTAATTTCGGTTTAATTACCCGATTCACTAATAATAAATCGTTCGGGGACGCATGTCCTCCCGCATTCGCTAACACAAATTCCCATCCATAATCCACCACACGACGGACAAACGGTTCATAAGTCGGATCGTAACTCCCTAATGGCATGCCATTTGAATGGAAATAAAGGCCCGGTTTCACTGCGAATAGTGCTGTTAAATCTTCAATATCGACTTGCAAAGCGTATTGATGAGGGGCTTCATTAATCTGTTCAACGGTGATACCACCTTCACCAATATACGTCATAGCTAACGGTTGAATTAAATAAGCTTTCATTAACTGATAATAACGTTTATCTAAGACTAATTGACGGCCATGGCCATTGACGATTCTCGCAAAACGGATCAATCTCGTAATATTTTGAGGATAGCCATTAAAAGCCACTAATTTATCAGGCGCTTTAGCCATTTCCTTTTTGAGACTCGTCAGTAATTGTTGTTCATTTTTAGCCATTAAATTACGCGTCATTTGTTCGATTCTTAAATCCGCTTCGCTCGGCTCTGCCCCCACATGACTGAAAGTCGTACCCTCGATTAATAAAATGTCTGCATCAAATGCTCGCGCTTTTTGTGCCCAGGTCAGTACTTTTTCCGGATGGAAGCCTGATAAGCGAAAATCACCCGAGTAAATCACCTTAACATCAGGAGCTGTAATAAAAATACTCGCCGCACCTAAAGTATCATGATCAACTGGAATAAATTGAATCGTAAAAGGACCATGTTGAATCGTACCAAAGTCTTCAACCGGATGCCAATCGACATCATACGAAGGTAATAATTCGTTTTCTTTTAAATGCCCATAAAACTCGACCGAGTCTTTTAAAGCATAGATAGGTATGGTAGAACTTAGTTGACCAAATGACCCTAAATGATCAAGATGTAAATGTGATAAACAAATAATCGTCTCCACATCGCTATCCTCAAATGATTCCAATTCGACATCTTTTAATACTTGTTTTGAATAAAGACCTGGTATTTTAGGTAATTTTTCTTCATTTAATAATTGTGAGGTCAAGCTACGATTTAGCAAATCATCCACATTAGCTCCTACCATTGCACCAAAGTCTGCAATGATACGATAGTTCTCATATTGTAAACTAATAATATTGCCACCTATCGTGTTGAGCCCACTCCAAAACTGGATTGCTGTTTCGGTCAATTAAATTCACTCCTTCTATCTACATACAACTATAGAATACTATATTTGTAGCAAATTAACACTAATTAATGCTAGAATTTACGTGCTTTTCACAAAGAAATTTCGCTTTGAAACTCACTCTAGCTTTTCATTATAAAACAATTGATTATTGATTACTATTTAATTATTGTGAAAATAATGTAAATTGAATATTTGTTCGTCTTTTTGCTCAGGCTAAACAATGTGAATTCATTTAGCTTAAGAATGGCAAAAAGTAAAAAAACGATTGATTTTCACTGCATATAACCGCCCCACACAGTTAATTAAATAGCAGACAATCTTTTAGAAAAAAACCCTAAAATTAAGCGGCCTATCACCTGTACAATACAGGCGAAAAGCCGCTAAAAAAATTGAATCAAAAGACCTGATTTATGGGGACAGGATACTTTTTGAAATACTCATTGGTTATTTATGAGACTTTCCCCAGTTGTTTATCTGTCTTTAGATAGTATTTTCACTTTCCTCATTGATTATCAAAAATATCTTTTTGTGATGATGATTCGATTTTAGATAAAGAGTTGTGGTAACTTTTCAAGCTAATTTTGTGTTTCTAACTCTTCCACTTGATCCAATAAACCATCGACGTATTGAATCGCACTGCGCAATGCATCTGCATTTTCCATTGAAACACCTGCTTTTGCCGTCAATTCTAATGGCCCTAATGTACCGCCAGCTGCTAAAACAGCTAACCAACTCTCGATGGCATCTCTTTCCCCATTAGCAATGCGTTGGCCAATTTGTGTCCCAACCGTTAAGCCAGCTGAATACGTATAGGGATACATACCCATGAAATAATGAGGTTGACGCATCCAAGTTAATTCTGCACCAGAATTAATCACTACCTCTTCACCCCAGAATTGTTCTAAGGTCTCTTTAAAGAAACCATTTAATTTTTCTGCATTTAAGACTTCTTCTTGATCAACCGCCAGATAAACCTTCCGTTGGAAATCGGCTTCTAATAAGTGAGTTACCATATTGTGGAAGTAAGTACGTGCAATAAACTCTGTAATTAAGACCCGTTTTTGAGCAGCTTCTAGAGGCTGATTTAATAAATATTGACAAGTAATCACTTCATTGGCTGTTGAAGGTGCTTCGATAAAATATAAACTTGCTTCTGGAGTCATCATTAATTGACGATCATAAGTTAAGCCAAAATGAGCCGCATGGCCTAATTCATGCGCCAAAACTAAGGCCTCGCTTAATAACCCATTCCAATTTAATAAAATATAGCCCGGGCCATCATAAACTGGCGAACAGAAACCACCGGTTGATTTCGTTTGATTCATTGGAAAATCGATCCAACGTTCATCAAAACTACGTTTTACAATTGATAAATATTCTTCACCAAATACCGCGAAGACATCTTCCATCATTTTACGCACCTCAGCAATCGAAATATGTTGAGGCTCTTCTTGGGTAAAGGGCATTTTAATATCAGCTAAGCTAATCGAAGCTAATCCTTGTTCCTTTTGTAATAAGCGTGCATAACGACGCATTACCGGTGCAAACTCTGACATAATCACATCAATCTGGCGATTATACGCTTCACGGGTCACTTGTTGACTAAATAATAAATAATCAATCACGGAATCAAAACCACGAAGTGTTGCCATTTTTTTCTCAGTTTTAACATGATTAATATAGTTTGCGGCAGCGGTGTGTTGGAAGGTCGCTAATCCTTTATGGAATGAAGCCCACGCTGCATGACGAATCTCTTGATTAGGATGGCTCTCGTAATCATTTTCAAATGAAACAAAACTATTATGGTAAGTTTTACCATTTGCTTCAAAATCTTCAAAAGTTAAATCTTGGAATTTTAAGGTTAAATAAAGTGGATATTGACTAGATAAGGTCCCTTCTAAGCTACTTAACACAGTTTCCACTTCAGCTGATAAACGATGTGGTTTTTCACGTAATAAGGCTTGTAAATAATATTGATACGGCGCTCCCTCCTCGGACTTCATCACCGCTTGAAGGACATTCTCTTCTAAACTTAACAATTCTGAATCAAAGAAAGATAAAGCGGCACCCACAAATTCACTTAACGCAGGCAATTTTTGATAGTTTTCTTCATTGTCAGCGTTCAACTTATCCGCTTCATATCCTAAAGAGCCATAGCCATAAATTTTAGACAATTGACGTTTAATTTGTTCCAAATTAGCTAATGACTCAATAATGATGGTCTCGTTCGTTAATTTCCCTTGATATTGTTCTTTAAAGTGAGTCACTGACGCTTTCACTTCTGCAATAGCTGCTAGGTATTCAGCTTGATTTTTAAATAATAAGCTTAAATCCCATGTCTCTGTAACAGGTAATTCAGTTCTTAATGGTAATTTACTCAATTTTGATTTCCTTTCATTTCAATAATATATTCTTCAATACGTTGTAATGCAATTTTTAATTCGGCAATGGAATAAGCATAAGAGATACGAACAAACCCTTCTCCACTATCCCCAAAAGCGGTACCTGGTACGACTGCAATCTGTTTCTTATGAAGTAAATCCATCGCAAATTCCTCTGAAGTCATGCCAAATTGCGAAATATTGGGGAAGACATAGAAAGCACCCAAAGGTTCAAAGCAGGAAATACCAAGACGTTCGAACTCAGATAATAAATAACGGCGACGTTGATTATAGCTTTCGCGCATCTCTAGAATATCCTGTTCCCCTGATCGCAAAGCTTCTAAACCGGCATACTGACTCATTGTAGGAGCTGCCATAATGGTAAATTGATGGATTTTGGTCATTTGTTGGAGAATTTCTTCAGGACCAGCACAGTAACCTAAACGCCAGCCAGTCATCGCATAAGCTTTAGAAAAACCATTGATGTAAACCGTACGTTCAGCCATTCCAGGTAAGTGAATGATACTGACATGTTCTTCATCTTCATTGTAGGTAAGGCGATCGTAGATTTCATCCGTAATCACTAAAAGGTCATGCTCAATTATTAAATCGGCAATTGCTTCTAAGTCTTCTTTTGCCATGACTGCCCCAGTCGGATTATTAGGAAAGGATAAAACGAGTGCTTTGGTCTTATCAGTGATAGCCGCCGCTAATTCTTCTCGAGTTAAACGGAATTGATTCTGTTCTTTTAATGGAATAGCCACCGGAACGCCGCCCGCTAATTCAATCGTTGGCAAGTAGGACACATAGCAAGGCTCTGTAAAGATGATTTCATCTCCCGGTTCAATCGTTGCCCGAAAAACCAAATCTATCGCTTCACTGCCACCAACGGTCACTAATACTTGTGTGTCTGGGTTATATTTTACACCTTGTAAACGAAAAATATTTTCAGCTATCGCGGTTCTTAATTCTATTAAACCTGCATTGGCTGTATAGAAGGTACGTCCTTTCTGAACGGTATAAATTCCTTCATCACGTACATGCCATGGTGTATCAAAATCGGGTTCTCCTACACCTAATGAAATAACATTTTCCATTTCATTTGCTAAATTAAAAAAACGACGAATCCCGGACGGTTTAATGGCTTGTACTTTTTGATTTAGAAAACTTCTCATGAAATAAACTCCCTTTTATCATGTTCTTTTTCAATAAATAGGGTGTCATGATCTTTATATTTTTTCAAAATAACATGAGTAGCCGTTGATTGCACCTCTTCAATGATGGATAAACGAGAGGAAACAAAATTCGCAATTTCACGAATTGGTGCTTTTTGCATTTCAATTAAGAAATCATAGCCACCGGAAGTTAAATACATGGCTTTGACTTCTGGGAAATTATAAATTTTTTCAGCAATCCGATCAAAACCTTGCCCTCTTTGGGGATTTACTCGTAGTTCAATAATCGCCGAAACCATATCACTGTTCGTCTTTTCCCAGTTCACTAAAGTAGTATAACCACAAATAATATTCTTCTCTTCTAATTCTTTAATCGTTTTGGAAATGAACGCTTCGTCTTCGCCTAATAACACTGCAATTTCATGGTGAGTTAAACGACTATCACGTTCTAGGAGTTTCAGGATTTTTTCGTTGATATCCATCATTGATTCCTTCTTTCTTATTATGTTGACAATAATTATATCAGAATACGGTAAGGCTGGGCAAAGACTTTTTAAATTCTGTTCAGGAATATCTATTTAATTCAAAGCGCAGTGGTTGAGTGGTCTCAAACTGTGTCTTAATGAGATTGAACATAAATTTGAAAAATTCAGTCAAATTAGTGCTTATTTATTAAAAGCGCAGTGGTTGAGTGGCCTCAAACTGTGCGGGGGTGAACAGACGAAGCGAAAATCATTCGATTTTCTACTTCTTGCCCACTCCCTTATTAAGTTCTCATTTTATCGAACCATCTAAACCTTTATTTTCTTGACGAATTTTAAGTTATAACATTAATTGATCATGAAAAAGGATTGGTTGATATCATGGTTTTATAGCTACGCTCTTTATCTCTCGTTTGATAATGAATTTTCAATGACCTGGAACAATTTTATGAGACCGATTTTAACAGCAATAATGTAAAAAAGACGTTATTTGACACAAAAACGAGGCCAGGCAAGAAACTCACTTCCTACTCGACCTCGTACTCTAATGGCAAACTTACTAAAATATCAATTGGCACAGCAAATTTAACCGTCTAGAAAATATTTAACACTTATCATCTCGTCAATGATTACTTCATTATGCTTCTGAAACAATTTTGAAAATAATTTGATCTTTAAAATAGTTTTTCAATTCTTCTGTTAATACTATTTCAGGATAGATATCTTGAAACACATTAAATGGCAGACGTTCACGCAAATCAATTTCATCCACACCCTGAAGCAATACCTGTTCTTGGATATAAGCGTCATAGCTGTCTATATCTAACTCTCCATGCTCTTCACCAAAGCGATCAATCGCAATCAATTTATACACAAAATATTCATGGATTCGCTCGCGCAATTCTTCTTCTTGTTTTGAGGTTAAACCAAAACTATTTTGTAAAAATTCATCGTAAGAAATTCCCGCTTTCTCTGCATCTTCCTTATAATTATCGGTCATCGCGATGAAATAAGCTTCTTTCTCATCTGAATTAATCACAGTCTGAGTTGTATTCGCAAAAAATACTAATAAATAAGGAAATATGTCAAATTGAAATTTACGTTCTTTTTCTCTCTCTTGAAATGCAGTCATCGCATATTGTTTGACTTGGTGAACTGTTTTTAATTCAGGATTATCCAAAGCTTTAACCATCTCATCCGTTAATTCTGTTTCTTTCGTTTGATGTTGATGATTATAAAATGTAATAACGCCTTGAACTACCGGATTAATGATAGCTTCCCAAGACGGAATCTCAATTGCTCGATAAGGTTCAGGTAATAATATTTCATCAAAAGGTAAATAATGTTCTACTTGGCTTTTCATAATATCCTCCATATTGCTACTTTATGTACCCTTAAAATTTTACCGAATTTGTACCATAATTACAAACTGAAAGGCTCCTTTACACAACAAAAAAAGCCCAATAGTATGGGGTCTACTGGGCATCTATATTTGGGAGTTAATCCATTTTGATTATTGAGTGGCGATTACTAGTTGGGAGAGAATAAAAGCCTTACTCAATAATCTAATGAAAGTATAAGAACTGAACTTAAAATATACTTAAAATTTTTACTTTATTTTTCTTTTTACATACTCAAACAAGCTTAAATCTTCATAAATACTATAACTGAAAATTCTAAAATTAAATTACACCAAGATACAGCTAACAATTTCTAACGAAATATACATCTTAATACTATAAACATCTCTCCAAAAAGATAGCACTCTAAATCCTTAACAAAAAAATTATCATTTAATTTTAATTTTCACGATTGAATTCTTATGGAATTATAATATAATGTAAATAGGATATAGTTACCTTGTTTTTTAGGAGGAGATGTCATGATGTCAAAATATATTGATAAAATATTTGGAAAACACAAATTATTGCTAGTTTTTACCATTCTAAGCACTTTTTTTCTAGCTTTTGACGGTTTAGTTTCGCCACATTTTTTGGGTAAATTTACAGATGCAATGACTGTTGGTGCCTTTCAATCAACCTATAAAATTCTGATTTATTGGTTATTAGCTTTATTTGTAATCATTGTCTTTCAGACAATACACAAATACCTTGCTCAAAAGTTAATTCGATTGGTTAATTTAGATGTAAAATCTGAAATTGCCTTATCATCTCTTTTGTCCACAAATATACAAAAATCATCAAGTGAATATCTTTCAATAATTACTAGTGAATTTAATAAAATTGAAGAAAAATTCATTCGAAATATTTTTGTTATGTTCCTTTGCATTTTTCAAGGGTTGATTACTTTTTTTTATTTAATGACACTTAATGTCAAAGTAGGACTAGTTTTTGTCATTTTGGGTATTTTGCCTGCTGTTGTTCCTCGACTTACATCTAATTGGGTCAAAAAAGGTACTAAGGATTGGCAAAAAACGAATACGGTTTATCTATCTTCTTTAGAAGACTTTCTGAAGGGACGTAAATTAATGCTCCGTTTTAAGGCAGAAAACATCTTAATGGATAAATTGAATGAAAAATTGAGTAATAATGAACAGAGTTATTTTAACATGGAATTGATTCAAACAATCGCAAATACTATTGTTAGTATCCTATACATTGGTGGACTTATTGGTTCATTAATGATTGGAATCAAAGAAGTGGTGAATGGGAACTTGACAACTGGTCAACTTATTACCATTTACATGGCGGGTGATCGAGTAGTATCGCCACTTATCTCGGCTGTGTCTATTTATAATGTGTTGCAGTCCACTGAACCTATTCTTGAAAAAATATTTAACCATGATGAACCAATACACCCTTATAAATTAGAGTTTTCCTCTCTAAATGATGATACTGATATCGTTGTTCAGGAACTAAGTGTTGGGTATAACAATACCTCATTAATCGAAAACATCAATTTACAAATATTTAAAGATGAAAAAATATTAATTACTGCAGCCTCTGGTTCTGGTAAGTCCAGCTTTATCCGTACGCTTATGTTAGATATTCCACCAATATCAGGAAATATTATTATAAATGAGCGACTTAAACAATCCAATCCTCAAGAACTATTTGGTATTGTTGAACAAACACCCTACATCTTTAATGATACATTATTATTTAATTTAACTTTTGGCCATTCAATAAACAAAAGTTTAATTTTAAATAGTTTAAAACAAGTGGGGTTAGGAAAATTTGCTAATGATGAACAATTATATCGAGTGCTTAACAAAGATAATAATCAATTATCAGGAGGAGAATTAAAGCGAATTGAGATAGCGCGGGCCATCATATTTCAAAAACCTATTCTTCTTATTGATGAAGCTCTTTCAGGACTTGATAAAGGCAACGCGAATCGCTTAAATCAATTGATTATTAATTATCCAGGTACTGTACTTGATATTGAGCATCATTATTCTGACGAAATGAAAGAGCGATATGATAAAATTTTAAGTATTGAAAACAAAACTTTATTCTCTAAGTAACTGCATATAATGTCAGCTACAAAAAGTAAATATTTATTCAAATTGATTCCGTTCCCCTCAATAAACAGATCTTTGTCAAATGGTGTGGGTCACGGAATTTTTGGTGAGGCTGGGCAAAAAGTCCAGTCCATAAAAAAACAAGGGAGTGGGCAAGAAGTAGAAAATCGAATGATTTTCGCTTCGTCGGCCTACCCCCGCACAGTTGAGTAGGCCTCAAACAAGTCGAAAGACGCAGTTTGAGGCCAGTCAACCACTGCGCTTTGAATTAAATAGATATACCTGAACAGAATTTAAAAAGTTTTTGCCCAACCTCTTACTTCTCTTATTTGAACTAAATGAAAAAATTATAAAACTTGTTAATTAATATAATGCTCTTTATATAACTCTTCCACACTAATATGATGATACTGTATGTTCTTCAATGTTAATTGGTGCTCCACCAACAAATTAAGATACTCAACAAAATTATCTAGTATTATTATCCCTTCATCTGATTGTTTAACCCTCAAATCATTATCTTGGATGACCTTTATAAAGTATTGTTGGTCCTCTAAATCATTAAAAATCAATTCAATTTTATAATTGGCTTTATGATTCATTGCTACTGGTTGAATAGTCTGATTCTTAATTAAATAGACCTCATCAACTAATGTTTCAATAATAGACAAATTATGAGAAGAAATAATTAAAGTCTTGCCTTCTTCTTTTAATTCCATCAATAATTCTTTAAAATTAAACATACTTGTTGGATCTAAACCATTAAATGGTTCGTCCATGACAATACATTCTGGCTCAGTCAACAAAGCCATCGCAATTAACAAATGTTGCTTCATCCCTAATGAATAACTTTCAACGGTTTTATAAATATAGCTACTCATACCAACTCTATTTACAATCTCATGGATTCGGTACTCATTGATTTGATGAATTTCCGACAAAAATTTCAAATGATCATACCCAGTCAACTGGAAATATAATGTTTGATAATCCTGCATATAGTAAGCTTTTTCAAATAACTTGACGTTTTTATTTGAATAATCATCAAAATAGATATCCCCTTGGTACTCTGAATCTAAATTAAATAACATCCTAATAAGCGTGGTTTTTCCTATTCCATTTGGACCTATAAGACCAATACATCTACCAGAAGGAAAGGTAAGTGAGACATCTTCAAAAATTAGTTTAGTTCCATAACTCTTATAGATATTTTTTAATTTTATTTCCACAATGTTTCATCCTTCCCCCATCGAATGTTAAAACTTATCACACCAATCAGTAATATTACTAAGGACCAAACGATTAATACTAGGCTGCCAAAAATATAATGATAATCGTCATTATTACCTAAATGTGAAAACCAACCATCTACTAAACTTTGACTATTCAAATATATAAATGGAAAATACTTTATAATCGGAAGATGAATAAATTTAACTGATAAATAATATCCACCAATCAAAGCACTGATAAGTGTCGTCATTAAAACAAATCGATTGTTAATCCAAACCGAAAGCGACAATCCTAAATTTGATAGAAAATATATACTAACTAATAAAATCATTAATAACTGACTTAAATGTTTTGAAAGACTTCTCATTTCAAAAAACAATTTTTCTGGATTAGAATACAAAGTAGTAGATGGGTTTTGTTCTCCAAACATTTTTGATAAATAATGAACTATAGGATACTCTGATTGCCCCCAGCCTCCGATTAAACTAGAAAAAAACATTACTCCAAATAAATATAATAAAAAACTCCCCAAAAGTGCTTTAAAATTATAAAAATGTTTATCCCAATATATTGAAATGCGTCGTCTAGGTTGACTAAATTGAAAATTAAGAGTGTTATTTGGCTTTTGTTCTTCCGCAAAAGAACTAAATAATGCAATAAACAATATTACCACGATGAAAACATGAACATGATTTTCACTCATAATAAATAACGAATATAAAGTTGAGTGATCCCACTGTCGGTGTTCTGCATAATTATCAAATGAGTGAATGTGTGAATCTAGAAGTAAATTTCCCAATAACAAGGGTTTTAGTTGTTTTTCTTTAATAATTTTATTTTGGGCTTCAGCGGCTAGGATTGATTTTCTAGGCATACTTTTTGTAATTAATCGATTGTTTGCTTCTTGTAAAAAATAGTATTCTCGATATTGAATTAGCTCCTCAGGGCCAAATTCCTTTTCAATCACATCATTTAAAGTGGCCTGATAATAATCCAAATTCTCTTGAAAATGTCCCACTAAACCTTGAATGGCCGCATAACTTGTTGGATCTTTTTGTTGATACCATTCTTTAAACGTTTGATTGGTATCCAATCTTTTATCAAATTCTGGCATAAAACTTTGTTGTGTACTTAAAAAAATTAAGTCAACTTTTGGCTGCATCTCAGCAACTTTACCAGAATAATAATCAACCTGATTTTTTAAATGATGTTTAAACTCATCCTCAACATATAAGGTCTTAAAAGCAATAAACGCATAACTAGCAAGGAGCAAAGCAAAAACACCAAATAATAAACGTTTCACATAACGGTAACGAATTCTTTTTATAAACTCAAATCCCAGACATTTATAAAATATTTGATACACTTGACTCTCATTGTTATTATGAGCCTCAACTTTACCTCTTCTTAGTTGTTCATAAGTACTGCCCATAAAATCTGAATGATAATACACGATCCATATACCTAATATTACCAGTGAAAAGATGACAATAAACGTTCGATTCACTGTTAATAATTGATGTTCCAAATCAAATATATAGGATAATGGATTCCAACTTTTCATATTTCCAACCATTTGTAAACCAAAACTTACTATTAATAAAATCAAGAAATTGACTTCAGGTGATTTTACAAATCTTGCGATAACTTGAATCAACATAGAATATCCTGCGACTACTCCCGACCAAACAACACCCCTTATTACAATTAGTTCCCAAGCAGGTAGTAACGCAAATTTTAAATGACTACTGAGTAAAATAGGATAATGAAGATAATGCCAGCCTTGCTTTGATAAAATCACTACACTACTAAAAATAAAAATAGCAAACACAACAAGCAAACTGAACACTAACAGTTTAAAATCTATAGTGACCAATTTTTTTCTTTTTATCGGTGTTGACAATAAGAAGTCGTACTGAGGGCTTAATACTTTATACACATTAAAACCAAAAACAAGTATAATAATAACTACAGTATAAAAACTAAACATTATTTTTGATAATTGATTAATATAATGAATCGAAGCAGTTGGGTATTTCTCCTCTAAATATGGAAAATGATGTTGTTGCATAATCAGTGCTCGTTCTCTTTTTATAGTCAATTCATCATCTCTAGTAAGAATAATTGGAATAAAACGAGGCAAATCTTCAATTTGTTGATATACATCATAGAGTGCCAATTCTTCTTCGTAATAATAAAAGTCTTTATTAAATAATTTACTATTCCAATCCATTAACACTTTTCCAGCCTCTACCAATAAAGCATCATAGACTCCATCCTTATCAAAATCCTTATCATTTGCTTTTTCAAGTTGATTAATCTGCCGATGAGTTTTTATTGTATCTTGTTCTAACTCAATAAAAGAAGCTACCGTTTGATAAGTTGTATCTTCTTTACGATTGTTATAAATATGCAGACTGAATGGTATCATTATCATTAATATCATAAAAAACCATATTGATTTTGACATTATTAATCGACGGTAGATTAAATAATTCATAAGTCACCACACTTTCTAAACAACACTTATTCAATATTGAATCAGCGTTAAATATAAAAGCGCACATAAAAAGTGCGCTTTTTAACTCAAAATAACTACTATTCTACTGAATTTACTATTTTCAATGGGGCATATGGACCTCTAGCAATTTGTCCTGCATAAATATAATAAGTAGGACCAATTCCTATTTGATGAATATACCCTTTATACTCACCTTGTTCAACCCACAACGCTTTTGGTGGACTAGGATAATCGGAAAAATTTAGGTATCTTTGGACATAAATTGTATCTGATTGTGCAATTGTAAAATTATGGATTTTGGCTTCTGCAACAACGGTGTTCAAAGGTAAAAAACACTAGTCAATAACACACTAAACAGGCCAACTAAAATTTTCTTTTTCATTGATCTAATCTCCACATTTTTTAAAAAAGCGCTTTTTTAAAATTAAACATAACATCTTTGTATAAAACTGTCAAGCTTAAGAGTTCTAAAAGATAGTGTCAAATTATTGTTGGTTTTCCTCTACCATACTTTTTCATGTTTCTCTGAACCCAGTTTCATGGATTCCATATTTTAACCGATATCCTTGATAGCCAGCCTCTAGCGGCATGGGAGAATCTGGAAGTCTTTAGGGAGAGGCATCTTCTTTAGCCAATCCAGTCTCGCTAGACGCTAGTACCACGCCGCTGCTCGCTATCAAGCATTCACTTCATCGCCTTTAGCTATCATTATGAATACTGGCTTTAATCTACTAGATTTCAATAACCAGCGATTGTCCCAAAAGCCTGGCGAGTCCGTGTGTTATTGGAATAGTGTAAGATAGCGACTTTACCGCTCCAATCATACTGACGGGCGTATTTCCGTCCCACACGGCCATCTAATTTCTCTACTCTTCTTTCTCTTTCTTTTGCTTTGGTTTGATTGATTACCCAAGTTTTTAAATCGCCACCATTTAAGTCATAAGCACGTGCTTTAGCGATGTTTTCTGCTCCTGTTGTACTCCATCCTAGCGGTCGCGAACTTAAACGATCACTTAACCAATGGCTGACGTGACCTTCGGCACTACAACCGATATATTGAGGGTCCCTTTGTCTTTGGATA
>NZ_FUWO01000028.1 GCF_900167405.1 Globicatella sulfidifaciens DSM 15739 | reverse complement strand
TGTGTTTTCACAGTCTTATATCTCGCGATTACCGTACGCATCACGGACTGGGCCATTTGCGATTGCAGTCCAAAATCCTGACGTATCTGATGATACAAGGCGTTATGCAAAGTCGTTTGACCTAATTCAAAGTCATGGTCAAAGATATATGTCGAAACAAAATTACAAGCGTTTAAAAACTGTTGTTGGGTTTCTTCGAATTTTTCAATATCACTAGCACTTGGGTATAATTGCACTTTAATCGTTTTCGTTAACTGCATCTTGTCACCTCTTTTTTCTTAAATACATTATACCATCTTTTTAGTGAAAACATTAACGATAACCTAGTAAAATCAACAGAAAGAGCTGTCTATTTCGCTAATTCCTCCTAGGTATTAATACCGAGGTTTCCTTAGCTGACAGCTTGTAAATGAAAAAAGTTTGAAGTAGCGAACTTAATCGCTGTCTTCAAACTTATTTTGGTTATTCATCTCGATTCGAATTATTTTTCTTGCCAAAAATAACTAAACCACCTAATGCTAGCAATCCAATAGCCAACATCACCCCTAATACACCTCGTTTTTCACCGGTATTCGGTATTGTTTTTTGTACTGTTTTCGTTTTATCCACCGTTAATGTTTGTTGCTGAGTGGTGGTGGTTGCTTGTGTAGTGGTTGCTTCCGTCGTAGCGGTTACTTTATCCCCATAAACTAATGCATATAATCCTAATTGCTGCGTCGTAAAATTAACTCGTTGATTATGAACCGTATGATTAATCGAGGTTAATTGTTGATCGTTAATACGTAATAATTGAATTTGTGAATTGATTGGTCGTGTTGGTAATTTTACTTGTATAGTTTTTGTAAAACTTACCGGTTGACCATTTTGATCTACCGCTTTAATATTATAAAAATCAGCCTCTTTATTAGATAACGATTGTGGTATATTTTGACTTACACGTTCAACTACTATTTTCGCTACTTTATTCGCATCATCTGGATGAACCCAAACTTCAACATTGGTCGTGGAATCAACAAATTGTTTTAACGCCTGTTCTGACGCAATTGTCGTTTGTTCAACTGTCGTAGTTGTCGGTGCTTCCGTTGTCGTTGGCGCTTCCGTTGTCGTTGGCGCTTCCGTAGTTGTCGGTGCTTCCGTTGTCGTTGGCGCCTCCGTAGTTGTCGGTGCTTCCGTTGTCGTTGGCGCTTCCGTTGTAGTCGGTGCTTCTGTTGTCGTCGGTGCTTCTGTTGTTGTCGGTGCTTCCGTTGTCGTCGGCGCTTCTGTAGTTGTTTCAACAATTGTTGCCTTAATTTCAACTACTTTTGTTTGACCCGCTTCGACCACAATAGTTCCTTCTGCTTGATTAAATGCATAATCTGGCGATTCTGATACAGTATAACCTACTTCTCCTGGAGCCAATTCAGAAACTTGAACTTGCCCTTCTTCATCTGTCGTAAATTCTTGGTTATTGATTTTTACCGTAATCCCTTTGACCGGATTATTGTCTTCATCACGAATGATAAATTGAACGCTGCCTTCTTTCGTTTCTTCAACTACTATTTTATCAGAAAATTCAATTCCTTCGGTTATTTCAGCTAATTTTTCTTCTTCTGATAAGGTGACATTGGCTGGTCCTTCGACAGCTGCATAATGATAGTTACCTAAATCTAAGTTATCAAAATGTACTTGTCCGTTATCATCGGATATCGCATTTAATCCACCAAATTTAACATTAACATCAGCCACCGGTTCATTATCTTGATTAACGACCGTTATTGTTGCTGTTCCTTTTGTCACTTCACGTTCTAACCCGACTGTTTCATCGATAGTTGCATCTGCTGACACCGTTAAACTACCTTCATAACTTTCATTAAATTTCTCTGGTAGATTAGTCACTTGATAAACTTGTTCCGCGATAGCAACTTTATCAAAAGTAACGACACCATTCTCATCCGTTGTTGCAGTTTGTTCATCTATAGTCACAGTAATGTTGGGAACGGCTTGTCCTAATTGATCGACGAAGGTCATTTTAACAACTTGGGTTTTAGGCACTGTTTGTACCGCTAAATTGACCGTCACCCCTTCTGTTGTTACTTCATATGACCCTTCTAAAGCCTCACTTTGATACCCTTCTGGTAAGGCAGTGACTTGATATTGATAAGTACCTAATGCTTGGTCTTCTAATAAAATTTGACCCGCATCATCTGTAATGACTTCAGTCTCACCATTAATTAAAATCGAAACTCCTGGTACCGATGCTTGATTTTCATCGACTACTTGAATGGAGGCCTTTCCTACTTGGGGAACGGCTTGAACTTGTATTGGTACTTCAACCGTCTCATCAGCATTCGCTAATGTAAAACTACCCGATGGATTTTCTAAAGTATACTCATTTGGTAATTCCGCAATGGTGTAATGATACTCACTTAAGTCTAAACCTGATACTGTCACACTTCCATCTTCTATAGTATACATAAGCTGATCTTGGAATTGAATCCCGACATTTGGTAAAGCTTTCCCATCTTGATCGGTAACGACAAACTTGACATTTCCTGTCTGAGCCACTGTTGTTAACGTCATCGTCATCGTGGTATCTCCAACTGAAGGGTCAATTACTAAAGAGCCGGCTGTTTCTCCAGTATAATTATTCGGAATGCTACTTAAATCAAATTGATATTCACCAGCCGGTAAATCAGCAAAGACCGCTTGACCTTGTTCATCAGTAACGACTTCCACACCTTCCATCAATACTCCAACATTTGGAATGGGCGTTCCATTTTCATCAACGATATTGATAATTGCTGAAGCAGTGGTTGAAACCGTGTTAACAGTTAAGGTAAGTTGAGATTCGGTATTTTCCTCAACCATTATTTCTTGATTTAACTCACCTTGGTAACCTTCAGGCAATCCAACAATCGTTAATTTATAAGCACCTGGCGTTAGATCACTGATTCGAGCTTGCCCATTTTCATCCGTTGTTAATGCCTGACCAGAAAAATCAAAATTGACATTTGGTACCGCATTACCATTTTCATCCACTACCGTTAGTGAGACCGCACCATTTAAGACTGGCATTTCTGTTTCTTCTGATGATGCTTCCGTCTCTTCTGATGATGCTTCCGTTTCTTCAGCTGACGCTTCGGTTGAAGTCTCAGTCATCTCTTGAGCTGGTGTATCATTGTTTTGTGCTGTTTCAGGATCAGCAATATAAAAATTTAATGCTGCATGATATTGTTGACTACTCTCATCTAAAAGTTCAGCAGTAGCTTTCACCTCAAAAGGCACATCATAAACGACACTTCCATCTCCTAATGTATTTTCAGAACCAGGCGTATGTGTTTTTCTAATTGATTCTCCACTTGCTGTTTCTTCTGGAGTCGGTTCCGCTATCGATTGCTCTAACTCATCGGCTACAATCGCACCTGATTGACTAATATTATCCCAATAATAGAGACGCAGTATATATTGCCCTTCAGGTAAATTAAGTTCGCCACCAGTTACTTCGCCATTACGATATGAATAAACAACTTCATTGGTTTGAACATTAATGATGTCATAACTAACATCAGTTTTGTCTTGAGCCGTATTATCCGGCAAATTTAATTTGACTCCTACTTGATATTGTACGGAGTTACTTGAATCTTGAGCACTAATCATTGGTACTGAAATCTGACTTAACACTAAAAGTGATGATAATAATAAATGTTTAAATTGACGCCCCATTTTCATAATAATTCCTCCTTGTTCTCTCACTTAAAATTATATCATAATCTTATTATGAAAGGCTTAAACTCACTTATTTGTCAAACATTTTACAAAATTAGAAAGACATCTTCACCAAATATTCATAAATAAAAAAGCATCAAGTAGTAAATATGCTTGCCACTACTTAACGCTATCTGCTAATGATTATGTTCTTTAATTTTAGATTAATTAGACTTTATGATAAAACGGTTCCCTATTCGTCATCAAATTAATCGTCGTCTTCCATGTCACCTTACTCATCATATTCATCATCGTACTCATCGTACTCATTATATTCTTCAGATTCGCTATTGTATTCTTCATAATAATCGAAACCATACTCATTGTCGAATTCTTCATCGTACTCGTCATCATAGAGGTCATTCACTTCTCCAAAAATGACAGTGCCTTCTTCGACATCTGGCAGCATTGATAAAAACTTTGCCATTCGGGTTGGTAAATCTTGATCGCGCCCATGAAGGCCTTTTTCTTTTTGAACTGCTTTTAATTTTTCTGGGGTGACATCTGCACCGGTTTCGTCGACCAATTTTACCCCTTCAATTTGCTTACGAAATGCCTGGCGTATTAAGGCCAAATAAGCACCACGCAGTTCTTCCCGTAAAATTTCTTCTGCTTCTGTTAAGTCGCGTGTTTTTGCGATACTTGCTAAATAATTAATTCCTTCTAAAATCATTGCCATTGTCATTTTATTTCACCTCTTATTCAAATGTTCATGAGAGTATAATACATTATCTCGCGCTGAATGTCAAATATAGTCAATGTTAAATCAAATAAAAAAATTCGAGGCTTGACGGTCAAAGCAAAAATCAACTGATTTTATACTTATGACCTTTCCCTCGAATTACATCTGGTTGTTATATTATTTTTTTAAGAAAATTGATAAGCTAATAATTTGGTTACCTTAATATCACAAGGCGTACTAATTGCTTCTGCTTGGAAAGTTACTTTAGAATGAGGTTTATCAGCAAAATAGCGCATCGACATCGTAGTCGCTCCCTCATTGATGAATAATTCTAAAGAACTCGTATCCAACCAAATATCTAATTGTGCAGCACCTTCTTTTAATAGTACCGAGCGCGTTTCAGCTTTTTTGGTATGCCAATTAATACGTTCAATGGTTAATTCTTGGTTAAGTTGCTTGTACTGAATATGAACAGCTTGATCAATCATAATATTGAAGTCAGATGTCAAATTATTTATTCCCTCAATTTGAATTCTTGACGGGTTCGCTAATGGTAACTCGATTAAATCATTACCGTCCCATTTAACTTGTTGAACTTCATTTGATAATAATGCCTCAGTTTCAACTATCGGTCGTTGCACCAATCGATTATCCACTAAATGTAAACTTCTCGGCATTGATAGGTGATGAATCCATTTATCACAATGTGTCGGTACTGCCTCTTCAACTTCTGGCCACATCGTACCCATCCATGCATATTGAATCGTTCTACCATCTGGTGTCGTAAATGTTTGGGGTGCATAAAATTCAAAACCGCGATCAACTTCTACTAAATCCAAAGCTGACCAATCCTCAGGAATGAACTTCGCTCGATTCGCATCCCATTTCCCGATAACATAAGTCGTATTAAAAATATTATGATAACGATAATCTACCGGTTCTAACCCTTGTGGTGAAAAAATAAAAACTGCCTTTTCTTCACCGGTAACTTCATCCGTTAAAAAGATTAAATCCGGACATTCCCACATATAACCCAGTGGTTCTTCAAATTGTAAGATAGATCCTTTATAATCCCAATTCAATAAATCTTTTGAGAAATAGGCAATCGTATCACCCGTAAGGTCTTCTCTTTGAGCCCCTAAAATCATCCACCATCCCGATAGTTGTTCATCCCACCAAACTTTTGGATCACGTACATGCCCAGTAAAACCTGGTGCTTGTTCTAATATTGGACCATGTTTTTCAAAGTTAATGCCATCTGAAGAAGTAGCTAAACATTGATAACTGTTTCTAACACCTTGATCATCTTTCGTATTCCCTGTATAAAATAAATACAGTTGTTCATTATGAACAATTGCACTTCCGGAATATACGCCATTTTTATCAAACCAATCGTCTGATTTTAACGCAATAGGTAATTGTTCCCAATGCATCATGTCTTTGGAACGTAAATGCCCCCAATATTTTGTTTCATGATTGGTGTTATATGGATTTAACTGATAAAACACATGATAATATCCTTGAAAATAACACAAACCATTTGGATCATTAAGCAATCCTTCAGTCGGTGTAATATGGAAATGTTGTGCAAATTTCCCCTGATTTCTCAATTAATTCATCCCTTTCTTAAAACCTTAAAGATTAAATAAGTCTTACTCATTTTTATTACTCGTGTCTTCCTCCACAGTTTACTAAACTTAAAATAGTAATTACCATTTCAACTTTGCTTTTAAAATTAACAATTAAGACACGAATGAGGTTGGGTAAAAATAATTACTTTTTACCCAGCCTCAGTTAAATTATTATTTCGCGGTCATTTCATCATTAAAACCAAACATATAAGTTAATCCATATGCAACTCCAAAGGCCACTGCCATCATTAAGAAGTACGGTAATAATTGATTTAAGTATAATAAAGTACCAGGTAAGACAGTAACTGACATACCAGTTGCTTTAAGGTTTAAAATACTACCTAAGAAACCACCTACAGCACCACCAATTAACCCCATCACAAATGGTTTACCATAACGTAAGTTAACACCAAAGATAGCTGGTTCAGTAATTCCTAATAAACAAGAGATACCTGCTGAGAAAGATAAGGCTTTTAATTTAGCATTAGTGGTTTTTGATCCTACACCAAAGATTGCGCCAGCTTGTGCAGCGGTTGCTGCGGTTAAGAAGGCATTAAATTGGTTGACACCATCTTTTGCTAATAATTGCACTTCCAAGAAGTTGAAAATATGGTGAATACCAGTCACGACGATTAATTGTTGTAACCCACCAATAATTAATCCGGCTAAACCAAATGGTAAGGCTAATACCCATTCCGTTGCTGATAAAACGACTGTTTCTAATGAATGGAATACAGGTCCAATCGCAAATAAACCTAAAATATTCATGATTAATAACGTTAAGAATGGTGTGACTAATAAATCAAAGGTTTCAGAAACATGTTGATGTAGCCATTTTTCTAATTTCGCACCGACCATCCCAACGATAAAAGCAGGGATTACCGTACCTTGATAACCGACAACAGGAATGAAACCAAAGAATTGCATTGGTTCGGCACTACCACCTGCTACATCATAAGCATTTGGCAATGAAGGGTGTACCATCATCAATCCTAAGACAATCCCTAATACTGGGTTACCACCAAATACTTTAAATGAAGACCAAGCGACTAATGCTGGTAAGAAAGCAAAAGCTGTATCCGTTAAAATTTCAGTCCATTGAATAAAATTTGGGTTTAAGCTCTCTGGAGTCATTCCAAATAATGCCAATATGTCAGGTTGTGTTAATAATCCACGAACCCCCATAAATAACCCGGTCGCTACTAAAACCGGAATAATTGGAACAAACACATCACCAAAAGTACGAATGGCACGTTTAAAGAAACTACCTTGTGGTTGTTGTTCAGATGCTGATGCTTTTTGATCAGATTTTGTCACCGTATTAACACCTGGTAATTGAGCAACTGCATCATATACTTTATTAACGGTACCCGTTCCAAAAATGATTTGATATTGTCCTGAGTTAAAGAATGCCCCCATTACTTTATCGACATTTTCCATTTTTTCTTTATTAATTTTTTGCTCATCTTTCACCATTACACGTAAACGAGTTGCACAGTGAGCCACGCTATTAATATTTTCTGTTCCGCCTAAATTTTCCACAACGGATTTTGCTATATCTTTGTAATCCATTTTGATACCTCCATATATTTGCTTACTTTTTGGAACCAGTTCCGAACTGCTGAGTTCATTATACGAAATAAAAAAATAAAATGCAACATGGAAACGTCAACAAAATGATTAAATTAAGGTTTTCAAACTACATTAAGTTAAAAAAAAGATGACCTCCTTACCGAAACGCTGGTAATAAGTCATCTTTTTGAAAGCGATTGAAAATATTTTTTCAAAAATTTTTATTATTTTCATATTTTCACAGGTCTTTTTCTTCATCTTTTATCCAAAACAGACTCTCTTAAAATTAATTTTGTTGGTAATTCGATGCTTTCTTCTTGTTGCTGATGATTAATTCGGTGTAACAAATGGTCTGCCGCAATCTCACCAGCATTAAAATAGGGATATTCGACTGTTGTTAAACCTGGATAAAAAGAAGCACCAGTCGCATGATTCCCAAAGCCCGCAATACTAACATCTTTCGGGACTCTTAACCCTTCTTCTAAACAGGCTTTCATCGCACCAATCGCCATCATATCGGTTGCTCCCACAATTAACTCTGGTTGCGATAAAATTAACTCTCGCTTAGTCACTTCATATGCTTCGTCCATTCTAAAGCCCGCCGCTAACTCTTCAAACTCCGTATCCCCGAAGGCTAGAAATGTATTTCGTATAGCGTTACGACGGTATATCCCAATCGCAGGGTCGTTTTTAGTAGCTGCTAAATAATGAATTTTACGATGACCCAATCGATAAAGGTAGTGCGCTAATTGCTCTCCAGCTGTTTGTTCGCTAAAGAAAATTGAATCTCCTATTGGATTTTCTTGCCCCACTACCACAATTGGTATTTTAGATGCTTTCATTGTTTTTTCTAAATCTTCTGAAAAATGGGTCATCAAAAAGATAATGCCATCCATCCGATTCGCTTGAAAACTTCTTATTGCCTCTAATTCTGATTCGGGTTCAAGGTTTGAATTGACAATTAATAATTTATAACCTTTTTTTCTTAAATAACTTTCTACTCCAGATAACATTGTATTTGACGCATAACTATCTAAACGTGGTGTGATAGCTCCCACCATTTTCGTTTGCTTTGCTTTTAAACTTTGGGCAAAGGTGTTCGGTAAATATCCTGTTTTTTGGATCACGAAATTTATTTTCTCAGCTGTTTTCTGACTTACTGAGCCACCATTAAGATATCTCGAAACGGTGCTCTTGGCAACGCCCGCTTCTCTTGCAATATCATTAATCGTAACCATTCATCCACCTCCGTTTTCACTCGCTTTTCATTTTATCATGATTTTCTAAAATTTGCATTAAATGATGAAAACGAATTCCTTTAGCAATTGTTTATTCATTTCAACAATACATTTTTTAACATTCTCACTTCAGCTAACAATTAAATAATAATACCATGGAGATGATCGATTTCGTGTTGAATCACTTGCGCTAAAAAATCTTGATACTGTCCAGTATGCTTTTTAAAATGAGCATCTTGGTAACTCACCGTTATTTTGCGGTAGCGAGTCGTTTGACGCACGCCTTCTAATGACAAACAACTTTCTTCAACCTCATATGGTTTCGATTTTGCGATGATTTTTGGATTCACCATTACCATGTCAACCGGTCCTAAAGAGAAAATAATAATATTTTTCAAATGGCCAATCATATTAGCGGCCATGCCAACACAGTGTTCACGATTAGCATTTAAAGTATCTTGTAAATCTCGGATGATAGGCAGATCCGCTTTAGTTGCTTCTACTGATTTTTGTGATAAGAAAAAAGTATCTTTTACTATTGGTTTGATCATTTGCTACTCCTCATTTATTCAAAGTCTACAATGACACAAGTGTTGGCCACCCAGTCACCAATTTGTTTTTTCTCACTAGTAAAGAAACTGATTAAATATAAAAAGGGATATGGTCTTTGAATAATTCTAGATACAATTTCTCTAAAGAAAATATCTGATAGTTTTAGATTATAACCATCCAAGCGAACCGTTCTTAAGCCCATTATCATCTTGCCTAAAGTTTGTCCTTTAAAGATTAAAGTCAATCCCGCAAAGTAAAGACAATAAATAGCAGTTGAAATTCCAAAGCTAATCAACGACGTAAAGCTCCACATGCTGAAGAGCAAATTAATAAGGCCCGTTATGACTAAGCTATCAATTAAAAAGGCCACAACACGTCGATGGGCACTAGCAATATAATGAAACTCATAAGGTGAGCCTTTATCAATTTTATATTTACGATCAGCTTCCCATGCAGCTTTCTCAATTGCTTGATAATTGTTGGTTGAATCCTTACCGGTTGACCAATCATACTCCTCTTCGGTTGAAGTGTCAGCTGTCTGTTGCTTCGTTTCATTGGCTGTCAATAGATTGGCCTTTGATGTTGACTCATTAACTGATCTTTTCTCCTTATTTAATAATAAGTCTTGGTTCGTCGGAATAGTATGCTTTGAAACATCGTCTTTAGACGTTGACAGCGTCTCGTTGGTTGTTGCATCCGGGTTTAAAGAATTGTCTTTAGGCGTTAACATCGTCTCGTTTACAGGTAACTCCTGTTCAGATACATTTTCATTAACTGAAGATAATTCAGGTGTAACATTATCATGGAGTACTTTTACATCTTCATAATCCTCCCGTGCAAGAACGGCATCATCTTCTGCATCATGAGTTAACGATTCATTGACAGTGTCAACTAACTCCTCATCGCTTGTTGCTTGATTCTCGTTATTCGTAACGGCATCGCCAGCTGTATTTTCTGAAAGTTGTTCGA
This sequence comes from Globicatella sulfidifaciens DSM 15739, assembly GCF_900167405.1. Classification (GTDB taxonomy): domain Bacteria; phylum Bacillota; class Bacilli; order Lactobacillales; family Aerococcaceae; genus Globicatella; species Globicatella sulfidifaciens. Next base: position 4,415 of record NZ_FUWO01000028.1, on the reverse strand, counting down.
CTTGATTAACCCATTCGTCCTCTAAATTTGATTTATCTAATTTTGTCATTAGTGACCACCTCGATAAATATATTGAGCAGTTGGTGATTGTTGTGTTTCAATGAATGACCACACTTGCCCCGCCTGTGAAGTTAAATCTTGATTCCCTTTAAAGTTTAAACCAAATGGTAAGTAGTTTGAAAAGAGACTTGCATCTTTTGCTATGTATTCAAATACCACTGGACTCTCAGCTGCGATTTTTTCTGTCAGACCGTTAATTGCATCAGCTTCATAACCGATTTCATCAACCAGACCATTTTCAACAGCTTGACGTCCATCAAACACACGTCCATCCGCTACTTTTAAAACTTCCTCTTTGCTCATACCTCGACCATTCATCACAATTTCTAAGAAACGTTCAAAAGAATTATTTAAGTAAGTTTGGATTACTTCTTTTTCTTCTTTCGTCATTGATCGAGTAGAACTCATAATATCTTTCATTTCGCCGGATTTAATAACATTTTGCTTCACACCAATATTTTCCATTAATTGTGAGAAATCATAATTGCCCATAATAACTCCGATTGAACCGGTAGTTGTCTCTTCAGCAGCATAAATCCGATCTGTTTCTGCTGAAATATAATAACCACCACTAGCTGAGACTGATCCGAATGAAGTGTAAATCGGTTTGTTAGTTTCTTCGCGAACTTTTTGAATTTGCGCACGTAACTCAGCACTTTCATAAACACCACCGCCAGGACTGTCAACTGCTAATAGTATCCCTTTTACGGTTGAGTCTTTGGCAGCTGCTTTAAATTGTTCTAGCACTTGTTGGTGCTGATATCCTTCACTACCACTTATCAAAGAACTTGACCCATTATCTTGAATCACGCCATTGACACGGATAACTGCGATACGATTGGTGACATCATTACCTTGTAAGACTTTTTCATTAAAATCTTGGCGATTCAGTACCATGTCAGTTAATGATTCTGGACTAGATGTTTGCTCATTTTGCTGTTTTTGAGTTGTTGTAAAAGCGCCCAGTCCTAAAATAATTAATGAAGCTCCTATCGCAACCAATCTTTTAGTCGTGGCTTTTTGTTGAACTTGCGGCATCTTAATCATCTCCTTTTTAATACTTTTAGTATATCAAGTTTATAGCTCTTATCCAAATAAAAAAAGCAAAGGACCGAACGATTTTGTTCTATCCTCTGCTTGATTTTGTCTTTAAATTTTTGTTCGCTAAACAATCGTTATTCAACTACGTGATAAGCCTTTTTCACAAGCAACTATGAATACTTAGGCTTATCTAGGCTAGGAAGTAACTAAGTTAATAGATGTTTATGAATAAATCATTTCTTACATCATTCCTGGCATACCGCCGCCCATTGGCATTTCCGGCTCATCTTTTGGAATGTCTGCCACAACTGCTTCAGTAGTTAATAATAATGCTGCTACTGAAGTTGCATTTTGTAAAGCAGAACGTGTTACTTTCGTTGGATCAACAATTCCCGCCTCAATCATATTTTCAAATTTATCGGCAGCTGCGTTATAACCAATACCTTTATCTGCACGATTAATTTCATTCACAACTACTGAACCTTCTTTTCCTGCATTGGCAGCAATTTGACGAACTGGTTCTTCTAAAGCACGCGCCACAATGTTGACACCTGTTGCTTCATCGCCAGTTGCTTCAATGGCTAAGACCTGTTCTTGAACATTTAATAAGGCTGTACCACCACCAGAAACAATCCCTTCTTCAACCGCTGCACGTGTCGCATTCAAGGCATCTTCAATACGTAATTTACGTTCTTTTTGCTCTGTTTCGGTCGCTGCTCCTACTTTAATCACCGCTACTCCGCCAGATAATTTCGCTAATCGCTCTTGTAATTTTTCACGGTCGAAGCTTGAAGTTGTTTCTTCTGCTTGTGCACGGATAATTTGGATACGATTTTCAATCGCCGCTTTATCTCCTGCACCTTCAACGATTGTTGTTGAATCTTTCGTTACCGTCACTTTACCTGCATGTCCTAAGTGCGCTGTAGTTGCATCTTTTAATTCGTAACCTAATTCTTCCGAAATAACAGTTGCTCCAGTTAATACAGCAATATCTTCTAACATTGCTTTACGACGATCACCAAATCCTGGGGCTTTAACTGCTACCACATTTAAGGTACCACGTAATTTATTTAATACTAAAGTAGGTAATGCTTCACCATCAACATCTTCGGCGATGATTAACAAAGGTCTACCAGATTGCATTATTTCCTCTAATAATGGTAAAATATCTTGAATATTGGTAATTTTACGGTCTGTAATAAATACTGCCGGGTTTTCTAAGTTCGCAATCATCTTCTCGTTGTCAGATACCATGTATTGTGATAAGTAACCACGATCAAATTGCATCCCTTCTACTACTGATAATTCAGTGGTAATGGATTTAGATTCTTCAATCGTAATAACACCGTCATTGCCGACTCTTTCCATTGCATCAGCAATTAATGCACCAATTTCTTCATCTCCTGAAGAAACAGCTGCAACTTGAGCAATCGCATCTTTAGATGATACAGGTTGTGATAAACCTTTTAACGCTTCTACGGCTACTTTCGTTGCCATATCAATTCCACGACGAATTCCTACTGGATTGGCACCAGCAGTAACGTTTTTCATCCCTTCACGAGCAATTGCTTGGGTTAAAACGGTTGCGGTAGTTGTTCCGTCACCAGCTACGTCATTGGTTTTTGAAGCCACTTCCAATACTAGTTGTGCACCCATGTTTTCGAAACGATCTGCTAATTCAATTTCTCGAGCAATCGTCACACCATCATTGGTAATTAATGGAGAACCATATGTTTTATCTAACACAACATTGCGACCTTTTGGTCCTAAAGTGGTTTTAACGGTATTTGCTAAAATATCTACTCCACGTAATAATGAAGCACGAGCATCTTCTGAAAATTTTAATTCTTTTGCCATTATCTACCCTCTCCTATCCTAAAATTGCTAAAACTTCTTCTAAATCAATAACTAAGTAGTCAGTACCTTCATGAGTAATCGTTGTTCCTGAAAACTCATTGAATAAAACAACATCGCCAGCTTTCACAATGTCTTCATCGGTTACTAATTGACCTAAAGCAATTATCTCACCTTGAGTGGGTTTTTCTTTCGCAGCACTTGCTAATACTAACCCACCTGTTGAAACTTTTTCATTTGATTCTAGTTTGATTAATACACGTTTTCCTAATGGTTTTAACATCATTGTATTCCTCCACTATTTGATATTTTTTAGCACTCTAACACCCTAAGTGCTAATACAGTTATAATAATAGGTCATTTTTGGTCAAAAATCAAGTAGTTTGACTAGATTATTTAAATTAATTTGACTTCGCTAACTGTCGTTGGACGTTTATAAATTGAAACCAGGTATTGCCCACATTATCGTAAATTTGCTTAAAATAAAAATTATAAGTCTGGTTATCAATCGTATCGGGTGGTGCAATCTGAATTACTTTTTGAGAACTATTTTTAAGTTGTTGAATTATTTTTGCCTCTAAACTCCACGCCGGATAGACCGCCTTAGTAATTTGATAATAGGCTTTTTCAAAACGTAAAAAAGAATCATCTTCCGGATAAAAATTATGATCAGGATTTAGCAACTGATTACCCATCACTCTATCACCTCTATCAGCTTATAAACTAACATACCCTTATAGTGTTTTCAAGTAACTTTATCCTTTTAGGCGATAATTTATATGCGACATTAATCAAAACAAAAAAGAAACTTCCGCTTCACCAGGTTTGAAGAGAACTAAATGAAAAGAGCTTCCTATGAAATTGATGTTGACAGAAGAGATGCATTACCGAAAAAATAGCTGAATTTACGATAAATCACGTTATAGAGACTTTCAGTACCTATAGTCACTCTTGACACCGCCGATAAACAAATGGTGTCTTTTGACTTATTACCACTAGACTGATTGGATAATTATAGGAAAAGATTACCTCAATTGTTTTTGTAATTGGGGAAAAATAGGTGCAACAAATTGGGTAATCCTATTAAGACTTTTATAGGATAATCGTCTCGCAACTTTTATAACTTCACCGGGACTACTTATTTTATCGTCTTATTTCAAACAAAAAAGCCGTTTTACTGTACGGCCAAGACAGAGATAGTTGGATAACCTCCTTTCAGTTTTCAGACGGTTTCAAGGTGCTATCCTCCTTCCATGTTATTAAGTAGTTTATAGTCTTACTTAGGACTTTGTGACTAATTTGACATCACCGCTATAATCAACTACTCTCTGTTAAAACAGAGAGTTTGTCCTAAACATGGTGGTTGTACAAACGATGTAATATCTCCAACCGTTTAAAGACATTAAGGGATGGTTGACTGGCACCCCATCAATAAGCAGTCTGTAGACACTTACTGAATA
>NZ_FUWO01000017.1:37529-51707 GCF_900167405.1 Globicatella sulfidifaciens DSM 15739 | reverse complement strand
ATGAGTCGTTTCAGACTCTTACTATTTACTAGCTTGTATATTTATAGAGTTACCACTCTGTCTCGAATTTATATTCGGGTATGTTGTGATAATTCAAATGAATTATCCCCTACACATTTTTGGTGTTTGTCTTTGTTCAGTTTTCAATGAGCTTCGTTGTTGCTTGCTTAAGCAACTTCTATATAATATCACGTTTGATTGAAACTGTCAACAAGTTTTTTCAACTTTTTTTATTTCTTTTTCAATCTTTCGTCTTGTTCGCTTGGAACTCCCTTATAGTATCATGATATCCGACACTCGTCAACACCTTTTTTACTTTAATTTTACATTTTCTCAAAAAAACCGATTACTTTAATCGTAATCGGTTTTTTTAAATCTTATTTACGTTATTTTCGGTCTTGTGGCCGCTTCATTATTTCGCTCATGACGATAGCGTCTTTAATTGTACCAGATCGTAACATTCGTTGATACGGATGTTGTTTAAATTGATGTTGCTCTTTTTTTTCCACTTGTAGTGTATCTTCTTCATCTTCAATTAAATCATCTGCCAATGACTCGAAATAATCAATATCCTTTGTTAAATAGTCTTCTATGGATTCTTCTTTTGAATTTCTCGCCTCTAATGATTCATGATTCAACGATTGATTGTCTAGTGTTATATTTTTGTCGCTTTCTAATTCATCCATCAAGGATTGATCTTCTTCTATAAACAGTTGTTCCATTTCACTATCAATCGCGAACTCTTCTAAAAGATTTCTTTTTCTATTATTCTTTGTTTCTTTTGTTTTTGCTTCTTTTAAACTGCTTTTTAGTTGATTTATAGAACGTTCAGCCGCTTCAATCGCATTTTTGGTTTTTTCACTTAACTTTTCTTCATCAACTTCCAACTTTTTTACTATATCAAACTTTTTTTCTTTTGATCTACTATTAATAAACCAAAAGTAGATGAGAATCAACAGAAATATTTCCATGGTTCATCGCCCCTATTCATTTTCATTTTGAATAGTTGGATTGGCAATTGAATCGCGCATCGCAGTGTCTGATTTTATATTTTGCATTTGATAATAGTCCATTACACCTAAATTACCTTTTTTGAATGCTTCCGCAATAGCTAAAGGAACTTCTGATTCAGCCTCTACTACTTTAGCTCTCATGCGTTGAACTTCGGCCAACATCTCTTGTTCTTGAGCAACAGCAAAGGCACGACGTTCTTCGGCTTTGGCTTGCGCAATCTTCTTATCGGCAATCGCTTGATCTGCTTGCAATTTTGCTCCTATATTACGGCCTACATCCACATCCGCGATATCAATCGATAAAATTTCAAATGCGGTACCGGAGTCCAATCCTTTTCTTAAAATTGTTTGCGAAATAGAATCTGGATTTTCTAAAACAATAGAATGTTTTGGAGCACTACCGACTGTTGTAACAATCCCCTCTCCAACACGGGCAATGATAGTTTCTTCACCAGCACCCCCGACTAAACGCTCGATATTAGCTCTTACTGTTACTTTGGCTTTTGCTTTTACTTCAATACCATCCATCGCAACACCAGCAATAATGGGGGTTTCAATTACTTTAGGATTAACGGATACTTGTACTGCTTCAAAAACATTACGCCCGGCTAAATCAATAGCTGCTGCTTGCTCAAATTCTAAATCAATATTAGCTCTTTGGGCGGCGATTAGTGCATCTACTACTAAATTGATATTACCGCCCGCTAAATAGTGAGCTTCAAGTTCATCTGTACTGATTTTTAAACCTGCTTTAGTTGCTTTTATAAGGGGGGTAATGATATATGATGGTACAACTCGTCGTAGACGCATCCCAACTAAATTCCCAATCCCGACTTTCACACCAGAGAAATAGGCTGTAATCCATAATCCTACTGGTACAAATCTAAAGAACAAAGCAATAAATATTATTGCTAAAACAGCAATAATGACTATTGAAACGATGGTTGTTTCTCCCATTTTTTCCACTCCTCTAATTATTCATTTATTTTTCTCACATATAGTTGAGTCCCTTTGACCCTTGAAATGTATACTGGTTGACTCATTTCAAGCATCCCTTCTTCACTCATCACTTCGTAAACTTGTTGATCTGCATCTAATTTAATTTTTCCGACGGGTCTTAAATCTTCAATGACTCTTCCTGTTTCATTAATTAATTTTCCATAACTTACCAAAGTATCTTCATCAACCTGTTTTCCAATTGCTTTATTTAAAACGAATTGAGGTGAGATTTGTAATGTTAATCCAGCTTGGTAAGAGATGAAACTTACTGCTAATACTAAACCTACTAATGCTAATAGTAACAAAATTAAATCAGGAATCTCTCTGACTTGTTCAGCTAATGAGTAGATAATCGTGATCACACCTAAAATACCCACAATGCCAAAATCTGGAATATATAATTCGATGATTAAAAATGCTACCCCGATTAGAAAAATAATATAATCGAAAATTGGTTGATTCAACACATCAAAATATACTGCAAAAAGACCGACCGCCACTACAATATTTAGCCACTTAAATTTTAAAAATAACGCTAGCGTTAATAGCGCTGTCCCCGAAAACAGCCAAATCATATTTTCTCACCTCACTTATCAGTAAAATTATAACAAATTTTTTTATAAACTTATAATGATAACCCTTCTTTTTCACCCTCATAAATAAATAGTATCATTTTCGTTTAACAATATGTATGTTTCTTTGTTGTCTATACAAATTTACATTTTGTTTACAATCTATTCTATCTATCGATGACTAAATCATGTTATGATTAATTTATTATAATATACGGAAGGATTGATTCTATGGCAAGTATTTATACCCATCATCGCTTTGGTCTACAATTGCTTGAATTACTACCTGAGCAATATAAAATTATTGCCGAAACACATCGAGATTATTATTTATTAGGTCAACAAGGCCCAGATATTTTTTTCTTTAATCCTTTAACCTTGATGAAATCAGATAGCCCTGGAATGATTATTCATAAAGAATCTGGGATAAATTTTATTGAGAATCAAAAAGAGATGCTCCTCGATTGCGAATGGAATTCACCCGAGATGGCTTATTTTATTGGTAGTCTTTGTCACTACTTGCTTGATTCAAATATACATCCACTTGTAAATCAACTAAGTGAAGGAGAATTTTCTCACTTAAATGTTGAAACAGAATTGGACCGTTACTATTTAATCAAAGACCAGAAAAATCCCTTTAAATTCAAACTAGAAAATCTCATTGCGAAAGAGCCAGGTTTTAAAAAGGTTATTCCAAAATTTTATACTCGTTACCCAAAAGGAACACCACAAAATGTTAATTTAGGTATTCGTTTCTTTCGTTATATTAAGTGTTTTTTTCATAGCGAATCACAAATTAAAGAGAAGTTTTTAATATCTTTACTTAAATTTGCTGGGTTTTCTAACTTTAAGTCTCTCATTATCTTGCAAACTCCTTTTAAGGAAGCGGCGGCTGCTAATCCTCAATTGGATGCTATTTTTGAAACTACCTTGAACAGGTCCCCTGCTTTAATTGACAATGTATTTCAATATTTAATGAACGGACACGCGTTGGCTGATGCATTTAAAATAAATTATGATGGAGAGTAAACTATGAAAGATTTAACAAAATTAGAAAAAAATTGGATTTTATATGATGTTGGAAATAGTGCTTTTACCCTATTAGCTACTACTATCATTCCGATTGTCTTCAATACTTTAGCTGAGAATAAGGGTTTATCAGAAGATGTCTATTTTTCGTATTGGGGTTATGCCGTCACTATTAGCACTATTATTGTTGGGATCTTAGGGCCTATTTTAGGGGCCAAATCGGATAGTCACGGTCATCGTAAACGCTGGTTCACAATAATGTTAGTTTTCGGTTCAATTGGTTGTGTCTTAATGCCATTCTTTCAACATTGGTTATCTTTTCTCATTGCCTATGTTTTATCGAAGGTCTTTTATAATTCATCTTTAGTTTTCTATGACAGTATGTTAACCGATGTGACCACTCCTGAACGGATGGACCGGGTTTCATCTCATGGTTATGCTTGGGGATACGTCGGTAGTACAATTCCTTTTGTCATTAGTATCGCAATTATTTTTAGTAAAGACATGATTGGTATCTCAACTTTTCATGCTACGATTGCTGCATTTGTAATTAATGCTTTATGGTGGTTCATATTTTCAATTCCACTCATTAAAACCTATGAACAAAAACATATCAATACTGAAAATAACGCCAATCAAGTGTTCCAACAATTATGGGCGACCTTACAACAAATTATTAAAGACCGTAAAATCAGTCTGTTTTTATTATCATTCTTCTTTTATATTGATGGTGTCTATACAATTATTAATATGGCTACAGCTTATGGTACTTCTTTAGGTTTAGATTCAACCGGTTTAATTTTAGCTTTATTAGTTACGCAATTAGTAGCATTTCCAGCTGCACTCTATTTTTCAAAGATTTCTCATCAATATAAAACAGAAACCTTGATAAAAATCTGTATTATTGCCTATGGTTTAATCGCATTATATGCCATTCAGTTGGATCAATTGTATGAGTTTTGGATTCTAGCAATTGCGGTTGGGATGTTCCAAGGAGCAATTCAAGCATTATCACGTTCCTATTTTGCTAAAATCATTCCTAATGAAAAATCGGGAGAATATTTTGGTATCTTTGACATCTGTGGAAAAGGAGCGTCAATCTTTGGCACATTAATTGTTTCTTTAATTACGACTTTTACTGGTAATCAACAATATGCCGTGGCATCATTAACGATTTTATTTATTGCTGGTTTTATTATCTTAAATCTTTCATTAAAAGAGACGGTAGTAAAATAATCATTTACGGTATGAAAAACCACAAGTGATGAGGCTGGGCAAAAACTTTTAAAATTCTGTTCAGGCATATCTATTTAATTCAAAGCGCAGTGGTTGAGTGGTCTCAATCTGCGTCTTAATGTGGTTTGGGATAAAGTTGATAAATTCAATCGAGTTATTGCTCAATAATTAGAAGCGCAGTGGTTGAGTGGTCTCAATCTGCGTCTTAAAGAGATTGGTCCTCAACTTGGTAAATTCAATCAACTTATTGATCGGTAATTCAAAGCGCAGTGGTTGAGTGGTCTCAATCTGCGTCTTAATGTGGTTTGGGATAAAGTTGATAAATTCAATCGAGTTATTGCTCAATAATTAGAAGCGCAGTGGTTGAGTGGCCTCAATCTGCGTCTTAATGTGGTTTGGGATAAAGTTGATAAATTCAATCGAGTTATTGCTCAATAATTAGAAGCGCAGTGGTTGAGTGGCCTCAATCTGCGTCTTTCGACTTGTTTGAGGCCTACTCAACTGTGCGGGGGTAGGCCAACGAAGCGAAAATCAACTGATTTTCAACTTCTTGTCCACTCCCACATTGAGCAATTAAACTAATTTGCTTTAAATTGTTCTACTCAAAAAAGATCGCGTCCATTTGCTTACATAAGTAATATAAACTTGCGCTAAATCCTTAATTCTTACTACCTAAAATTTTCATAAATAAAAAGACGGGATTCGAACTAATGTTCTTCCCGTCTCGATTCTTCGATCTATTTTGCATACTCAACAGCACGCGTTTCGCGTATAACCGTCACTTTAATATTTCCTGGATAATTCATTTCTGCTTCAATTTTATTTTTGATATCTCGTGCTACTTTGATTGCTTGAGCATCATTTAACTCTTGTGGTTTAACCATTACTCTGACTTCACGCCCAGCTTGAATAGCATAACTATGAGAAACACCATCATAGCTGTTAGAAATTTCTTCTAATTTCTCTAGACGACGAATATAGTTTTCAAGTGATTCACTTCTTGCACCTGGTCTAGCAGCAGATAAGGCATCAGCAGCTGCTACTAATACCGCAATTGGTGAGGTCGGTTCAGTATCACCATGATGAGATGCGATTGAATTCACTACAATTTCAGGTTCGTGGTATTTATTGGCGATTTCAGCACCAATTTCAACGTGAGAACCTTCGATTTCATGGTCAAGTGCTTTACCTAAATCGTGTAAAAGTCCTGCTCTTTTGGCCATAGCAACATCTTCACCTAATTCTCCAGCCATCACTCCTGCTAATTTTGCTACTTCAATACTATGTTTTAAAACGTTTTGTCCGTAACTAGTTCTAAATGACAAGCGTCCTAAAATTTTAATGATGTCTGGATGTAGCGAATGGACACCAACTTCAAATGTTGCTTCTTCACCAATTTCACGAACTTTTTCGTCAATTTCTTTACGCGCACGATCCACCATTTCTTCGATTCTTGCAGGATGAATACGTCCATCTTGAATTAATCGCTCTAAAGCAATTTTAGCAATTTGTCGTCTAATTGGATCAAATCCACTTAATACGACAGTATCTGGTGTATCGTCAATAATTAAATCGATACCAGTTAAACTTTCTAATGTGCGAATATTACGTCCTTCACGACCGATAATGCGTCCTTTCAAGTCATCACTTGGTAAGTGTACAACAGTCACAGTGTTCTCCGCTACTAAATCAGTTGCAGATTTTTGAATGGCTTGTAAAATAATATTTTTAGCATTACGATCTGCTTCATCTTTAGCTCTTTGTTCTGAATCTCTAACCATAATCGCAATTTCATTCGATAATTCTTGTTCAGTCTCAGACATAATAATTTCTCTGGCATCTTGTCTTGAAAGAGTGGCTACTCTTTCTAACTCAAGTTTTTGTTCATCGATTAATATTTGAACTTGTTTTTCTTTTTCAGATATTGCTTGTTGGCGTTTGATATATTCCGTTTCTTTTTTCTCAAGATTTAATTCACGCTTATCTAAATTATTACTTTTGATATCTAAATTTTCTTCTTTTTGCATCAAACGTTGTTCTAATCTAGTTACTTCACTGCGTCGTTCTTTTAATTCTTGTTCAACCTCATTACGGAACTTTAAGTTATCTTCCTTCGCTTCAAATAGTGCTTCACGTTTTAGATTTTGCGCTTGTTTAATCGCATCATCCACAATGGCTTCTGCATTTGCTTTGGCGCCATCGACACGTTTTTCATCATTTTTCTTTTGAATAAAAATCCCTAAAACTAATCCGATTATTAAAGCAACGATAGCGAAGGCGATTGACATTAAGTCCATAAGAGTCACCTCCGTATCATTATTATATTTTATTTCATTTCAAAAAAATTGAAGTTAAATAATTAAAAAATGTGCTTTCACACATCTTTTATTTTAGACTTTATTATATTAATTGTCAATTGATTTAATATGAAGTGTCAATGATGGTACTTGACGTAAAAAAGAGGCTTAGCATGAACCTAAGTCCTTACTAAACCTCTAAAATAACGATGTTATTTTATTTTCTTTTATAAGATACTATTGTAACTCAGGGTGAGCTTCCATATATGTTTTGATAGTATCCTTTGTTTCGGCTTGCATTTCAAAGTAAGCATTCATTACTTGATGGGCAATATGGGTACTTTGACGACCAGTGGCTGCTTCTTCTAAATAGGGTACAACAACAGTAATCGCAATCTCTGGATTATCATAAGGCGCATAACCAATAAATGTTGCATTCGTTACGGGTTGGTTTTGTGCATATTGAATTGGTCCAGAATAAAAGGCTTCGGTAGTCCCTGTCTTAGAACCGACTTTGATTGGATAATTTAAGAAATAGTATCGTGCTGTTCCTTGATCTGTATGGGAAACTTGGTACATCCCTTCGTGTATTCGGTCAAATGCTTCATTTGGTAATTGCACCACATTCATTACTTTAGGATCAATCGAAGTTTTTACGCCACCTAATTCACCATTGGCATCTGTACTTCGTATTTCTTTCACTAATCGTGGCGAATAGCGGAAACCGTTATTAGCAATCGTTGAAACATATTGAGCCATTTGTAATGGTGTATACAAGTCGAACTGTCCATAGGACAAATCCAGTGCCGATACTAACTGAGAATTGTAAGGTGTATACCCTTCAGATTCACTCGGCAAATCAATCCCAGTTTGAGTTCCTAATCCAAACTCTGCGAAATACTTACGCATAATATTAATAGTATCAGGTGAAATGGTTAATTGACCATTTTGTTCCCAACTTGATTGTCCTCCAATCATCATCGCCATTTTAATCATATAAATGTTTGAAGATAATTGTAATGCTTGAATGTCAGTAATCGGTACTTCTCCAGTACGGTTAAAAACAGAACTTTTTTCTTGAGACGCCTGGAATTTCATTGGTTCATCGACGATAGTATTGTTGGTTGTGTTAATAACTCCTGTTAAATATCCCATTGCGACCATCGCAGGTTTTACCGACGACCCCATTCCATAACTTGTATTAATTGCACCTAGGGCATCATCGATAATTTTACCAGTATAAGAGTCGGTATTTTCATCATATTCAAACTTTTTACCAGCAATACCTAAAATATCACCATTATTAGGATTCATTGCGACGATATAAACACGATCATTTAATCCTTGATTGTCCATGTTTTTCAACGCATTTTCAGCAATTTGGTCTAATTTTGCATTGAAGGCTGTATCAATCGTTAATACCAAATTATCGCCTTTGGAACCTTCAAAAATTTGTTGATTTGATAAAATGTCATCGGTCGAATCGGTTACGACTGTTGAAATGGATTTAGTCCCTCGTAATACATCTTCATATTGTTGTTCTAAAAACGAAATTCCTACACGGTCATTCATCGCATAACCTTTAGCTATTAATTCATTAGCTCTCTCGCTAGGGAGTCCGCGCTGTTCTGTTGAAACTTGACCTAAGATGGAACGTAATAAACCATTTTGAGGATACGTTCGTTGCCAATCGGTACCAATCGAAATGCCAGGTAAAGAACCTAATTGTTCACTGACACGTGCAATTTCTTGTGGAGTCACATTTTGATTTTTTACTGTTACCGTTGATAATGCATAAGCACTATTCATGTTTTTAAATAAAGCTATTACCTTTTTTTCACCATCAGAATAATTTAATTCTTCTGATTTCACTGCATTTAATTGTTCTTTATAAAAGGCTGAACCCGTTAATTGCTTTTGCTCTTTAGTGAGTCGACTATTAACCGTTGATTCATTATTGATAATAAAATAATCTTTTAAATCCCGCTCAGATAATCCTTGAGTTGGAATATCAATTAAAGAAGCTAATTTACGTGCTAAGTCCACTAAATCTGAAGGGGAAACTTTTGAATCGGTATCACGAGTGAAAAGTATTGCCATTTCAGGATGATTCCCCACCAAGATTCGTCCTTGGCTGTCATAAATCATACCTCGTGGTACTGAACCTGTCGTTAAGGTCGATTCTGTCTTTTGTACCATGGACAAGAAGGTGTCCCCTTTATAAAGTTGTAAATATCCTAATCTCACAAATAAAGCCGCAAAGCTTAAAAATGCTGCAAAAAACAAAATATTTAAGCGTTTGGGAATATGTGAATTATTCTTATTTTTTTTCAATTTGTATTTAGCCATAGTGTCACTCAATTCTGTTACTTATTTTGATTCAGAATAATCATTTTCTATTATAACAAACTATTTAATCTTTGGGGAATAAAATATTATTATCTTTTGATGAACTTTTCATGATTTTAACTGATAATTGTTGATTAAGTAGTGTTTTGCTATAATATAGATATTCTATTTTGGAGGAAAAAAACCTTGAAATCCAAATCATTTATACCTTATCTTATTAACTTTATAGTCTTTACTTCAATTTTTTCTTGTATTGCTATTATTTTTAATTTTATTCCTTTTGGCCATAATACAATGTTAACAATTGATTTAGGTCAACAATATATTGATTTCTATAGTGCCTATCGACAAGCGATATTAAAAGACCCTTCTCTTTTCATCTATAGTTTTCAAAAAAGTATTGGCGGTGAAATGATTGGTTTATGGGCTTATTATTTAATGAGTACTTTTAACCTGATCTTTTTGCTTTTTAAGCAAGAACAATTAGATTTAGCTGTAACAATAATTACGTATTTAAAACTACTAGCGATGAGTTTAAGTTTTATGTATTGCTGTCGATATCAATTTAAAGCTTCAACACTAGTGAGTCTGAGTTTTAGTTTAAGCTATGCTTTTATGAGCTACACTATGGTTTATGCCTTAAATATTATGTGGTTAGATGGCCTCATCTTGCTGCCAATTATTGTGGTTGGTCTTGATAAACTTCTAAAAGGAACTTCTTATCTACATTATCTGATTGCTTTAACAGCGATGCTCATGATTAATTACTATATCGGTTATATGATTTGCATCTTTTTAAGTCTCTTTACAATATACTTAATATCGGCAACAGAAGGCTTTTCATTTAAAAACAGAGTCATTCAATATCTTAAATTTGTAGGAACTTCTTTATTAGCTACTAGTTTAGCCGGTATTACTCTCGTTCCGGCTTTTTATTATTTATTAACCAGTAAAGGCGCCAATAGCAATTTTGAATGGTCTTTTGAAACAACGATGGATGGGATGACTTTAATTTCAAAATTATTTTCAAGCAGTTTTATTTTTGATGAAATTAAAGAAGGTGCGCCACCCTTATATGCCGGTGCCCTCATTCTTATTTTATTTGTCTTTTATTTTATAAACAAAGAAATCAAACTTTCTCAAAAATTAACAGCATTCATCATTCTACTGTTTTTCGCAATCAGTTTATATTTTAAAGTGCCTAACCAGCTTTTTCATGGGGGTCAAGACCCAATTTGGTACCCTTATCGTTATTCATTTCTAATTACCTTTTTCATGATTTACTTAGCTCTTGAGACTGTGCAGTTAATAAAATTTAAGCAACCTACTATTTTACAAACCTTAATCATAATTGTTTTATTTAGTAGTTTTTGCTTTTATTATTTAATACATCAAATAGACTATTTTTATCTTACGACTCATAATATTTTATTAACGATGATCTTTGCTTTCATTCTCATTTTATTATTTGAAACGAATAGTATGACAGGGCACTATAAAGAAATCGTTTTGGTTATGGTGGTAGTAATCGATTTATTTATTAATGGCGTTCAGATTATCCAACAAATGAGCTATGTCGATCAAAGTAAATATCAAGACTATACCCATCTTTTAGTAGAAACCACCACACCTTTAAAACCATCGCAGAATGAATTTTATCGTATTCATAAAAATTTTGCTCGCACAAAAGACGAAGCTTTCTTTGCACATTATTATGGATTAGATAATTTTAGTTCAACGATTGAAGCGGCGACTAACAGTTTATTTGGCTATTTAGGTTTACCTGAAACGAGCGGCAATGCTACCTATGCCAATGGCACTCTCTTCACAGACGACTTTTTTAATATTAAATATTTATTGGAAGCCAATATCGAAGCCAACGAACAACTGACCGATGAACAATATTCACTTTCTGCACGCACTAGTGATTTTGATGTGCAACAATACCCTTTAGTGAAACACTATCAACGGGTTAATGTTTATGAAAATGAGCAGCGATTTGGTTTAGGCATTGAAGTATCAAATCAAATACTTGATGATTCTAGTACCTTTAAAAAACATGATCCTATCGCAAATCAAGAGGTATTATTGAGATTAATTGATTTCGAAGGTTCAGGTCAACCCTATTTCACCAAAAAAGCCTTAGCACAGACCAAGTTAATTAATGTGAGTATCACGAATAAAACTGAAGGAAACTATTTTACCTATCATTCTTTAATTAACGATGTCTTAGAAAAAGAAAAAGGAACAATCCAATATCAATTTAAAACTGAATCAGATAATCCCTATTACTTTACATTGCCTAGCCAATATGATCATGAAAATGTCAAACTAACGTTAGATAAATTAGACTATCATTTTAGTTCCCCTTTTAGACAAAGACAAGTGACTAATGCTGCTTTTAAGCAAAAAAATCAGAATCATCTTTTGGAGGTTACTTTATTAGAAGAAGAATTAAAAGCTAATCAAATCGCACTTTATGAGTTTGATAATGAGCGTTACCAACAAATGGTACAATCTAAACAAACCAATCTATTTAATATCGAACATTTTTCAAATACAGCGATTCGTGGTAAGATAGACTTTAAACAAACAACTGGTCAGTTACTATTTACTATCCCATATGATGAAAACTGGCAAGTAAAAGTCGATGGAAACATTGTTCAAACCCATTCCGTGCTTAATAATACCTTATTATCCATTGACTTAACGAAAGGTGAACATCAAATAGAATTAAATTATTTACCTAAGTCAATTAAGTATGGTACGATACTTAGTATTATTGGATTAGGAATTGTATGTATTATCCAATTATCAGTTTATATTTATAAAAAGAATGGAGATTTAAATGAAGAAAAACATCTTTAAATTTTTATTGAAAGCCTATAAAGAACCACGTTTATTTATTCAGATCATTGCGGTGAAATTTAGACAATTACGTCACCTAGCCATCGTCGCGACCATGATAGCGGCCACGTCAATGACGATTGGTACTCAATCTTATTTTAATGAAATTTCACAAAATATAGCTAATGCAGCTACTTTTGTTCCGGAATATCAATATATAAATGGACAATTACAACTCGCGGATAATGAAAAACCACTGTATTATCGTTCAAAAAATTTTCAATTGGTTATTGATGATTCTATTGAATCTAACAAACAGTTAGAAGATATTACACTTGACAAAAATAAAGCAAAAGCCATTGATTCCAATACCTTTATCAATCT
Source organism: Globicatella sulfidifaciens DSM 15739 (assembly GCF_900167405.1). Taxonomy (GTDB): domain Bacteria; phylum Bacillota; class Bacilli; order Lactobacillales; family Aerococcaceae; genus Globicatella; species Globicatella sulfidifaciens. The sequence goes on along the minus strand of NZ_FUWO01000017.1, from coordinate 38,981 downwards.
TTACCTGTTTAAAAACAGTGCTTTTGCTAAGGTTGGCGGGCAATTTTATCGTTTAAGTGAAACAGAGTCAGCTTTTGTTTCAAGAGCAACTTTAATCCGTTTGTTAAATGCCTTGAATGAACATCCTTATATTACACTCTTTTCACAATGGATTAGTTATTTCGTGGTCAACTTACTAACATATGTACTGTTAATATTACTACTCACTCTTGTGACGACTAGTTTAAATCATCGTATCTCGACACCTTTCAGCTTTTGGCAACGGATTAAACTGACGATGGCAATTAGCTTTGCACCTTATGTTTTAATTCAAATTGTGAAAATCTTTGTTCCGGATTTTGTCGGTAGCTTTTTTGCATTAGGTATTTTCTTGATGATTTACCTTTACCAAATGGTAATACGTCATACCCTTTTTGTTAAAGAGTTTTTATTAAGTCTTACTGAAGAAAGTTCCGGCGATTTATCAAAGTTCAATAATTATTTCCCAGAGCTTGATTATATTGAACCTGAAAATCGTAAGGAAAAAGATGATGATAATCCGAAAAAAATCATTATCTCACCTGATATTTTTACTGGTGATGAGTTTAATAAATTGAAACGTCATGACATTGTTAAAGACGTCGATCCCTATTTTAACGATTTAAAACCAATTGATACCAAAGAAGAAGCTTTAGCAAAAATAAAACGTCAATATGAAGAACGTTTAGCTAAAGAAAAAGCTAAAGAAATAGCTAAAGACGAAACCAACCAACAAGATAAAGTGTCACAATCAGACGATAATACACAAGATGATAACGCGAATGAAAATCAAACTGATTCAAATGACACTGCACCTCATTATAAGGCGAATGAAGATCTGACTGATTCAAATGACACTGCACCTAATGATAACTCAAAAGAAATATCGCCTAATGATTCTATGACAAACATTGATCAGGATGAAGAAGCTGATTTTATTGAAAAAGAATAATATACATTAGGCAAATAAGTGATCAAATCAAGTAAATGAGCAGTTAGATAAAAACTTGAGATATTCAATCAAGTTATTGCTCTTTAATAAACAGCGCTGAGTTAAGTGCTCTCCAACGGCGTCATAAAGAGGTAAGGCATCAATATTCTAAATTCAGTCAAGTTATTGCGTGCTAATTCAAAACGCAGTGGTTGAGGGGCAGATGTACTGGCAATCACTTTAATGACTACTTCTTGCCTACCCGCAGAAAACAAATTCTAATCAGACAAAAACACGTTGAGCACTTGATTTTGTGTGCTCAACGTGTTTTTTATTTATTACATAATGTTGTCATCAAAGATAGAAAATAAGTGATTGCTTTTTTATCCTATGAGTCCGGGCATAAACTTTCTAAATTCTGTTCAACATCGGTGATAATTCAAAGCGCAGTGATTGAGTAGCATCAAACTGCGTCTTAATGTAGCTGAGATTAATCTTGAAAA
>NZ_FUWO01000017.1:0-37254 GCF_900167405.1 Globicatella sulfidifaciens DSM 15739 | reverse complement strand
GTCTTAATGAGGCTGAGAATAATCTTGACCAATTCACTCAGATTTGTGCTCGATAATTAAAAGCGCAGTGGTTGAGTGGTCTCAAACTGCGTCTTTCGACTTGTTTGAGGCCTACTCAACTGTGCGGGGGTAGGCCGACGAAGCGAAAATCATTCGATTTTCTACTTCTGGTCTACTCCCAACTGTGCGGGGGTAGGCAGACGAAGCGAAAATTATTCAATTTTCTACTTCTGGTCTACTCCCAACTGTACGGGGGCAGACGAAGCCAAAATTATTAAATTTTCTACTTCTTGCCAACTTCCTCAACAAGCATTAGCGATTTTTGGAGTCTAAAATAATGGTTACTGGGCCTTCATTGATTAAAGCCACATCCATCATTGCCCCAAATTCACCAGTAGCTACTTCTACATCGTAACTTCTTAATTCTTCATTAAATTGTTCGTATAGCGCTATTGCTAAATCAGGCTTAGCAGCTTCCGTAAAGCTAGGACGATTGCCTTTCTTGGTTTGCGCATAGAGAGTGAACTGACTAATTGATAAAATAGAGCCTCCCACATCTTTTAAAGACAAGTTCATTTTTTCATTCTCGTCTTCAAAAATACGCATCTGCACAACTTTTTTAGCACAGTATTGAATATCCTCAAATGTATCAGTGTGAGTAAATCCTACTAACAGCATTAATCCATGTTGTGTTTCCCCTAACAAGGTATTATTAACTGTTACTGAGCTTTCTTTTACTTTTTGAATAATAACTCTCATTTAATTCATCCTAATTATGTATTTGCGACCCGTTCTACTTCATGAACATCGGGTATATTGCGCAATTTATTCATTAAATCATTCAATTGAATAGTATTAGAAATGGCTACTTTAATGGTGACTGTCGCCGTACTATCCGCATCGACGCGTCCATTCACATTTTTAAGATTTTTTACAGTGTGATTAACCACATGCAAAACATCATTAATCAATCCTGAACGGTCAAAACCAATGATTTTAATTTCAGTTTCATAATCTGAGGTTAAATCTGCTTTATTTTCCCATTCAACATCAATCGTCCGTTTCAATAAATCTGGTTCATGCACTAAGTTTGGACAATCTTTGCGATGAATTGAAACACCACGTCCGCGAGTAATATAACCGACAATATCGTCTCCTGGTACCGGATTACAACAGCGGCTTAAGCGCACCATTAAGTTTTCGACCCCATTGACTACCACACCACTTTCATGAACGGTACGTGGCATTTTATTATCTGCTGCTTCTTTTTTAATGGTTTGAATCGGTTGTTTTTTTACTTCTGTTGTTTCTTCCATAGGTTTTAAACCTAAGAAGTTAATGATGGTTTGTGGAGATAATTCTCCTAAGCCTACCGCTGCATATAAATCTTCTAAGCTATTAAAGTTAAACCGTTCTAATAACTCTTTATCACGATTTTTCTTATTCAATTGCTTTAATGAAAAGCCAACCGGTTTAAATTCACGTTCTAACATTTGTTGGCCTGATTCACTATTACGATCACGATCTAATAATTTAAAAAATCGTTTAATGCGATTACGGGCCTTACTCGTATGAGTTAATTTTAACCAGTCACGACTTGGACCATTTGAATTGGGATTGGTTAATATTTCAATAATATCGCCATTTTTTAAAGTATAATTTAAGGGGACAATGTTACCATTAATTTTAGCACCAATAATTTTATTTCCTACCTCAGTATGGATATGATAGGCAAAATCAATCGGACCTGATCCTGCAGGCAATTCAAAAACATCCCCTTTTGGAGAGAAAATATAGACTTGGTCTTTAAATAAATCTTCTTTAACAAAATCCATAAATTCACTAGCATCTTTTGCTTCATCTTGCAATTCAACAATTTCACGGAACCATTTCATTTGACGTTCAATATTTTTTTCAGACTCTACTTTATCTGTTTTGCCTTCTTTATAAGCCCAGTGGGCAGCGACCCCATATTCTGCTACTTCATGCATCTGATGTGTTCGAATTTGAATTTCGACTGGTTTACCATATGGTCCAATGACAGTTGTATGAATCGATTGATACATATTCGCTTTTGGCATCGCAATGTAATCTTTGAAACGACCGGGCATTGGTTTCCATTTAGTATGAATAATTCCTAGTACTGCATAACAGTCTTTAATAGTATCAACCAACACTCTTACTGCTAGTAAATCATAAATATGGTCAAAATCTTTATTTTGGTCGACCATTTTTCGATAAATTGAATAAATATGTTTAGGTCGTCCATATACATCAGCCTTAATGTCCATTTCAGCTACAGCTTCGTTAATCTCGACGATGGCTTCTTGAATATATTTTTCACGTTCATCACGTTTAGCATCCATCAATCGTACAATTCGATAATATTCAGCTGGATTAATGTAACGGAGCGCTATATCTTCCAATTCCCATTTTATCGCATTCATCCCGATACGATCAGCTAATGGAGCATAAATCTCAATCGCTTCTTGTGATTTTTCCACTTGCTTTTCTGGTTTTTGAAATTTTAATGTGCGCATATTATGTAAACGGTCAGCTAATTTAACCATCACGATACGCATATCTTTGGCCATCGCCAATAACATTTTACGATGGTTTTCTGCTAGCGCTTCTTCTTTACTTTGAAATTTGACTTTACCTAATTTGGTAACACCGTCGACTAAAAACGCAACAGTACTCCCAAATTCAGACTCAATATCTTCTAATGTGTATTCGGTATCTTCAACGACATCGTGTAAAAAGCCCGTTACTACTGTTGCAGGATCTGCTTTTAATTGAGCTAAGATTCCAGCTACTTGAATAGGATGTATGATATAAGCTTCTCCTGATAATCGTACTTGATTACGATGGGCATGGGTGGCATATTCAAGAGCTTTTTTTATAAACTGTACATTTTTGTCATTCATATATTCTTTACATATGTCGATTACTTCTTGTGCAGTTAAATCTTGAGTACGAGCCATTTTTTTCACCTAATTTCTGTTAAAATATGTACCACTAATTATACGATAAATTTGTATATTCTACAATGTTAACTGATTAAAAAAGCCTTAGACTATCATGTTTTACTGTTTGGGAGTAACCAATTGTCCTCGTTGTAAAAACATTCAGTCTAAGCTTTATTCATTAATTCTTTAAATTAACTGTATCTAATTATTTGCCAATAATTGCAATACCTTTTGATGCACCAATACGTGTTGCGCCTGCTTCAATCATTGCTAACGCTTCTTCGGTATTAGAAACACCACCACTTGCTTTAACTCCCATATCTGGTCCAACTGTTTCGCGCATTAAGCGAATATCTTCGACCGTTGCGCCACCTGTTGAGAAACCAGTTGAAGTTTTCACAAAATCAGCATTCGCTTTTTTAGCTTGTTGGCAAGCTTTCACTTTTTCTTCATCTGTTAATAGACTTGTTTCAATAATAACTTTAACAACCACTTCTGATGGTACAGCATCTACGACTGCTTTAATGTCTTGATATACTAACTCCCAATCACCTGCTTTAGCGGCACCAATATTAATTACCATATCCACTTCATGAGCACCATTTTTAACTGCTTCAGCTGCTTCATAAGCTTTTAATGACGTTGTATTTGCCCCTAGAGGAAAACCAACAACCGTACAAACCTTAACATCACTGTCACTTAATAAAGACGCTGCATAAGGTACCCAAGTTGGATTAATACAAACAGACATAAAGTCATGTTCTATTGCTTCTTGACATAAGACTTCAATCATTTTCTTAGTTGCTTCCGGTTTTAAAATGGTATGGTCAATATATTTTGCTAAATTTTGATTCATGATCTTCCTCCAAATTTATAATTCTAATTGATAACTTAATGCACTTAAAAAGTATACAGGCGCCGTTTCAGCTCTTAAAATCCGTGGACCTAAGCTACAACAGATAAATCCAGCCTCCTCTAATTGGCTCACTTCCTCTGGAGTTAGTCCCCCTTCAGATCCAAAGACCATTAATAGACGATCACTTGCTTTTAAATGAATTAACGCTTCTTTTAACTGAGCATGTTGACCCCTTTTGGCAGTTTCTTCATAAGCGATTAACTTAATTGTATAATCATCTGCTAAATTAATCAATTGCTTTAAAGAGGAGAGTTCATTAATCGTCGGAATTTGTACTCGATGACTTTGTTCAGCCGCTTCTTGAGCAATTTTTTGTAAGCGCATCATTCGCTTAGTTGCTTTTTCCCCAGGCCATTTCATGACATCGCGTTTCAATGTGAGTGGATAAAACTGAGTCATCCCACACTCTGTTGCTTTTTGAACAATCCATTCTAATTTATCATTTTTCGAAAGACCACAAGCAATTGCAACCTCACTTATAGGAAATTCAGATTGATGTTCAATTTCACTCTCAATTATCGCCATCCCAAACGAACCCTGTTTGGCTGCTAAAGAAGCCAAATATACTTGTTGCTTTGTATCAACTAGTAAAATATGCTCTCCAGTTTTACCACGCATGACATCATAAATATGATGCGTAATCTCAGCGTCTAAAATGACCTGTTGACCAATTGTTAAACTATCTTCTATAAAATAACGTTGCATCTACTCTTGCTCCTGCTTTTCTAAAATTAATGAAACCCACTCACCCATTATAGTCTTTTGATACAATATCCAACCTCGAGTTCGTAACTCTTCTTCAAGTCCGTGGCTTTTTGATATTAGAATACCACCTAAAATTAACCAACCATTTTCTTTTAATAGACGTTCGGCATCGTCTAACATTTCAATAATGATATGCGGTAAAATATTTGCAACGATAATATCAGCCTTAGTCTCTACCCCTACTAAAAGATTATTTACAGCAAAATGAATGCCTTCTTTATCAGGTTGATAATTTAAATTTTCATTGGCACTGGATACTGCTTGTGGATCTAAATCATATCCGTGAACCGTTTGAGCGCCTAATGCTTTCGCAATGAAGGTTAAGATACCGGAACCTGTACCAACGTCTAAAATGGTTTCTCCCCCACGCATCACGATTTCTAATGCTTGAGCCCCTAATTGAGTTGTTGGATGATTACCGGTCCCAAAGGCCACGCCAGGATCTAAATAGACTATTTGTTCTTGCGGTTGAGCTTGGTAATCATCTTGCCAAACAGGAACAATTGTTAAATAACGACTGATTGGCTGTGGGTGATAGTGTTGCATCCAGTTCTTTTGCCAATTCTCATTTAACTGTTTATTTTGTGTCAATTTAAACGGTATTTGGTTGAATAATTTTTTAATCGAAAATTCTAATTCAGAAAGTTCCATCGGTTCGTTAAAATAAGCAATGATTTCGGTATCGCGATCCAATACTTTTAACATCTCTTCATCAAAAATTTCTCCAAATAGATTTTCATCATTTTCTAGGTAACCTTGTGCATAATTTACTTCTACACCAATAGAACCTAATTCAAAAAACAAATTGGACACTAATTCAATTAATTCGCCTTCCTTATTAGTCGTTTCTAATATTACTTTATACCAATTTTTTTCCTCCATATAGACCTCTTTCTAATCAACTATCGGCAAAAATAATGCTTGTTGATTATATTGATTTGTTTGCACGAGGCGCTCTTTAATGATTTGATAGTCCTGTTCTTGCCAAGTAATTTCAAAATGATCGATAGAATCATCATGGATAAAATCATACCATTCAGCCTGTGCTTGACTTGTTTTATGCTTTAAATATTTAAAGATAGCTGTCACTTCTCCTGTAGGAATACCTTTTGTCTTATCAACTACAAAACGTTGAATCACATTTGGTGTGTAGAAATGGGCAGCTTGAGGGTCAACAAATAAAACTTTGCATTCGTACAATACTGTCTCATCTGCTTGGTCTAAATTTAATTGAATATCATTATTATTTTCAAATTCAAATTGTAAAACCAGTTCAATACAATGCCAATCTTCTTGCCAACTTAACTGCCACTCACAATGAAAATATAATTCTTCTAATAAATAATGTTGATAAGTTAATAAATTATGTTGTTGCATCGGTTCACCTTCTTTCTTCTATTATGCTTTATTAAAACTTTAAATTCAATAAAAAGCTAGCTTTAAGAATTTTTTTAATTACTTTTCTAATTCTTTACTAGATATTTTCGACAATAAATGGCATAATATAGATTATATGGCATTTTTTTACCGCCATAATTTTAAAAAAATTCTCATTTTTAACTAAAATGATTCTTAATGTTGTATAATACAATCGGATTGAATATTAAGAGGTGATATACTTGGCAGAGAAAAATTTAACAGCAAAAGATATTTTACAAAAAGAATTTACCCGTGCAATGAGAGGGTACAATACAGCTGAAGTGGATGAATACTTAGATAGTATTATCCGCGACTATGATTCTTATCAAAAAGAAGTTACTCAATTAAAAATTGAGAATGAACGTTTAATTGGTAAAGTTGATGAATTAACAAAACAATTAGCCTTAAACAAAAAAACTTCCCCAACTACACCAGGTAGTGGCGTGACCAATTTTGATATTTTAAAACGTCTTTCTAACTTAGAAAAGCATGTTTTTGGCTCAAAAATAAATAATGTTGATAATACCATTGACTATTCACAGGTAAACAAATAAAATGAGAAAGTTAACTAAGCAAATTTTAGGTAATCGCGGCTAATAATTAGTTGAGGAAAGTCCATGCTCGCACACGCTGAGATGCGTGTAGTGTTCGTGCTTAGCGAAACCATAAGCTAAGGCAATTTAATTGACGGCAGTAAAACACACTAAGGTCTACGGACTATGTGTTAGTATACTTGAAAGTGCCACAGAGACGAGTTTCATTGGAAACGATGAAAGTGGAACGTTGGTAAACCCCTCGAGCGAGCAACCCAAACTTTGGTAGGGGCGCTTCTTCTATACGTAAATGAACGGAAGAAGGAGACACGTAAGTGTAGATAGATGGTTACCCTTCGTTTTATCTGCCTAGGATAAATCGATTGACAGAACATGGCTTATAGAAATTTGCTTTATAGGATTTGAGGGTGGGACATTGTCCTGCCCTTTTTGTAAATTGTCGACAAAACAAAGGAGAACACATGAAAAATTACCATTTACTAGCAACGGCTGCTGCTGGCATCGAATCGCTGGTCAATCAAGAATTAAAAAAACATGGTTACCAGACTCAAACTGAAAATGGTCGCGTACGCTTTGATGGCAATGCACGCGATATTGCTTTCACCAATCTTTGGTTAAGAACGGCTGATCGCATTAAAATTATTTTTGGTGAATTTAAAGCCACAACATTCGAACAACTCTTTGATCAAACCTATGCTTTACCCTGGGAGGACATCTTACCATTAGATGCAGAATTTCCTGTCAGTGGTAAATCACAAAAATCAAAATTACATTCTGTTCCTAATTGTCAACGTATAGTTAAAAAGGCGATTGCCAAACGTTTAATGGAATACTATCATCGTCGCACTCCCCTTGCTGAAACGGGAGCAAAATATCCTATTGAAGTAGCCATTAATAAAGATCATGTGATGATAACACTTGATACGAGTGGCTCTAGTTTATTTAAACGTGGCTACCGAATTGATAAAGGTGGCGCCCCATTAAAAGAGAATATGGCTGCTGCACTAATCATGCTCACTACTTGGCATCCTGACCGTCCTTTATATGATCCTACTTGCGGTTCTGGTACGATTTTAATTGAAGCAGCGTTAATTGGACACAATATTGCACCCGGCTTTAACCGTTCATTTGCAGCTGAAGAATGGACTTTATTAAATCCTGAAGTATGGGAAGATGTACGCAATGAAGCAGAAAGTTTAGCCGACTACGATCGCCAATTAGATTTATTAGGCACTGACATTGACCATCGTATGATTGAAATCGCCAAACAAAATGCGCTTGAAGCTGGTGTGGCGGACAGTATTCAATTTAAACAAATGCAATTGAGTGATTACGTGCCCGATAAAGAATTTGGCATTTTAATCGCCAATCCACCCTATGGAGACCGTTTGTTAGATGAAGAGAAGGTTCATGAACTTTATCGTCAAATGGGAAATATTTACCGTCAAATGCCAACTTGGAGTAAATATATTTTAACTAGCGATGAAAACTTTGAAACCTATTATGGTGAAAAAGCAACGAAAAAACGTAAATTATATAATGGTGCCTTGAAAGTTGATTATTATCAATTTTGGAGTACGGTAAAATAAGTTTTTTAAAACAAATCCATTTAGTACCCACCCCGGTATAATTCGCCGGTTCTGATGAGACTAAATGGATTTTTAATTAATCTAAATAAAACAATAACATAATTTCTTGTTGGTTGCGTAACAGTAACTGATAAGTAAATTGATTAATGTTACTCGGTGCCGACTCTTCTAACCCCATTGAATAGAGTAAAAAATCAATCCATTGATGACTCGTTAAAGCCAAATCATCATAAAATGGAAATAATCCGAAATATTGTAAACGAAACTGTTCCTTGATAGTTTCTTCTAAATGAGGATTATCCTTGTTACAGTAATGCTCTATTTGTTTTAAACCTTCTTGATAAAAGCTTTGTTGGTGGTAAGCGACTAATTCATTAATCGATACGTTTTTCGAATTACTAAACCAATACCAATTAAATGAAGCATCAATATGATGAAAAATACAATAATGCACAATATCAGCTTTTAAATAATTAAAGACCGATGGATGCTCTAAAATAGTTTGATAGAGAGGTTGGACTAATGAAAAATCTAATAAATAAAGTTCTTTTAACTGCGTTAATAGATGATATTGCCCTTTAGCTAATGTAGTTGTTAACCACTGATCAACAGTCCCCTCACTGACTAATTCTTCTACGGTTAATTTCAGTAGATTTAAGTTTTGATAGCGTTCAATTTTTTCATTAATTTGATTTAAATCAAAATTTTGTTGATTCAATTGTTGTTTTAGCTGTGTAAATTTTAATAAACGTTTGTCAACTGGTATCATTAAATCCATGGACTCCACGTACAGCTTTACAAGGGATTCGTCTTTAAAGATATCGTCTGTCTGTGGATAGTATTGTTCCCAAACAGCCATCAAGTTTTCTAGTTTATTAAAAATAAGACAAGCGTGAACTAACTCTAAAAACACTTCTTGCTCAAAAGAAAGAGCTAATGATTTTTGAAAAAAGTCATATCCCTTCTCAAAGTCGCCTTTCTCCAAAGATTGAACACCTTTACGATAGAAATTTTCATGATTATTTGGTAAATTGATAATATCAGACATATGATTTCCTTTCAGAAAGTTGGTATATAATGGTCAAAATTTATACAGATGCTGCTTTTGATCCTAATAAAAAAATGGCAACGATTGTGACGCTTTATCATCAAAGCAATCAACGTTTTCAATTTAGTGAGTTTGTCCCGCATATTGAAGACAATCATCAAGCCGAATTTAAAGCTATGATATTATGCCTTGAAAAACTGATACAACAACAGCTACAGGACCAATTGTGCCAAATTTATAGTGATAGTAAAATCGTCATCAGTTCCATTGAAAAAAAGTATGTAAAAGATGAACGTTATCAACCCTATCTTAACAAAATCCTCTTTTTAAAGAAAAACTTCTCTTTAATTTTTTTCAATTGGATTCCTGAAAAACAAAATTTAGCCGCTGATCAGCTGGCTAAATCTGTCTTACATAAGCATATTAAAGCAATAAAATAATAATAATAATTGACTGCCTTTCAATATCTTATGGGCGTAAAGTTTCTCTCTTAACTAAATGCGCATCGAAATAATTGGCAGTTTTTTTCAATTTTTTTCCATCAATTCTTTTCATTAATAATTCCACACATGCGCGACCCATTTGCTCAACTTCTTGTTTCATCGTAGTCATTTTAGGTGAGGCAATGCGATCAAGAAAGACTCCATCAAAACCAGTGACCCCATATTCTTCAGGAATAGTCCCTTTTTTCAAAATAGCACGTTGTACTCCGACGGCAATGCGATCTGTAGCACAAATAAAACAAGTATTTTTAGGATATTCTAATCCATCTACCATTGCTTCTGCTGCAGTTGAAGAATTTTTTACTTTATAAATTTCATGACCTTTTTCTGGTCGAGTAGCCAACGCATCTTTAAACCCTTTTTCACGATTAACTGCAAACAATTCTGGAACATCGATGCCCACATATATATAATGGTCATATTCTTTTTCTAATGCATAGAGGGTCATATTTTCAACGCCATGTTCATTATCAGAATCGACAAAAGGTAAGTTTATATCATTTTCACCAAAAACTATCAAGGGCTCCTTGATTTCTTTTACCCATTCGTAATCTTCACGAGTCATACCTGAAATAATAAAACCGTCACAGCGTCCTAAATCATAAGTATTTTCAGTCACTAATTGTAATGCATAATGATATTGGTCCAAACCTTTCGCAATACCATTAATTAAATGCATGAAATAAGGCTCTGTACTATCCATCTCTTCTAAAATCAAGACTTTTACTACCATTGTTCTATTTTGCGCTAGGGCGCGTGCTACTGTGTTAGGTTTATACCCTAATTCTTTCATAACATTATGAACTAATTCTTTTAGTTCGTCTGTTACTAAGTCAGGGTGATTAATCACTCGTGATACAGTCATTTTAGAAACATTTGCTTTTTTAGCCACATCTTTTAAGGTTACGATGAGAATCCCCTCCCTGTTCTATTAAATTATACCCCAATTTTAAAAAAATGTCATTTTTCCTTAGTTATTTTGAAACACCTTGTTTCTTATGAAAATATAATATACTTTCAATGAAAACGACTCTCATCAACTGAAATAACATCAATAGATGTTGAGGCTGGGCATAAACCTGATAAATTTAGTTAAGATTATTGTTCATTAATTAATAGCGCAGTGGTTCAGTGGTCTCAAATGGCGTCTTAACGAGATTGAACATAAATTTGAAAAATTCAGTCAAATTAGTGCTTATTCATTAAAATCGCAGTGGTTGAGTGGCCTCAAACTGCGTCTAAATGACTTGTTTGAGGCCTACTCAACTGTGCGGGGGTAGGCAGACGAAGCGAAAATTATTCAATTTTCTACTTCTGGTCTACTCCCAACTGTGCGGGGGGCAGACGAAGCGAAAATTATTTAATTTTCTACTTCTTGCCCACTCCCATAAATTTGATAACTTCAGTAAAGTTAATACGCGCTCATTAAAAACCAAGGATTGGGTGGTATTAATCTGCGTCTTAAAGATTTGTTTGAAGCCCCTCCAACGCTGCAGGAAAGCAAGACGAAGCAAAACTCAATCGTTTGCTCGCACTCAATCTTTAGTAGTCCAACAAAAAACCTAATTCTTGTGGTTTACACTAAAAGTTGTAGTGGCTTAATCATTTGCTCCCCTTACCTAACAATCAAATAAAAAACCGCCGAATTTATCTATTACTCTAGATATTCAGCGGTTAATGCGTTGTTTAGATTAATGAAGAGTCAGTTATGCTTGATAATGATATTGACGCTTATAATCTGTTATACCTGCAAAGTAAAAACCAACTTCATCAGCGGTTAAAGGTGCTGATTGGCCATCGTTGACTAACTGTTTTTCTAAAAAGATGGTTTCATATTGTTCAACAGTTAAAGCATCTCGTCGATCTAAATGTTGTTCAATCTCTTCTGAGTTAACATATTGACGATAATCGGGTTGTAACTGACCAATTAACAATTCAGAAACGGCTCCTGAACCGTAACTAAATAAGCCAATTGTTTCTCCAGCTGATAATGTATCATCTTTAGCTAATAATGATATTAGACTTAAGAAGAGCGAACCTGTATAAATGTTCCCTACTCGTCTATTTAAAACACGTGATGCATCATAATGAGAACGCCATTTATCTATTATAGGATGTGATCCTTTGGCTTCTTCGTAAGCATTTAATGCCTTTAATCCCATTTTAGTAAACGGTAAATGGAAGGTCATCGCTTCGATACGCTCTAATAATGAAGGATTCATCGCCTCAACATGTTCTAATACTTTAACAAATTCATCTTGATATAGCTTGGTTGAAAAATGACCATCAACCATTGCATATTCAGAATCATTAGGACGCCAGAAATCGAATTGATGATTCGTATGCATGAAACTTTCTTGACGAATGGTCAATATTTTTGGATTGGCGCTAACTAACATTGCGATGGCTCCTGCCCCTTGAGTTGGTTCACCACTGGTATCTAATCCATAACGTGAGATATCAGTCGCTATGACTAATACTTTTCTTTCTGGTCTTAAACGTACATAATCGCAAGCTAATTGCAAGGCAGCAGTTGCGCCATAGCATGCTTGTTTAATTTCGAACGCTTTAGCAAAAGGGTTTATTTCTAATAAGCCATGTACAAAAGTCGCAATTGATTTTGAGTGGTCTACACCGGATTCGGTACCAACAATAACCTGATCAATTAAACCTTTATCTTCCTCTGTAATAATTTGGTTGGCTGCATTAGCAGCTAAAGCAACGACATCGCTAGCTAAGGTTGGAACTGCCATTTGTTCTTGACCAATTCCAATGGTCCATTTATTAGGATCTACACCACGATAGGTTGCTAATTCTTTCATATCGATATAATACTTAGGCACATATAGGCCTATTTTATCAATTCCTACCTCTAGTTCTTTCACAATATCCTCCTAATCTATGATGTACTTCTTCAAGCCACTATAGTATATTAACATATTATTTTAAAAATTTGTTATCTTTTGAAAAATATTATCGGTTTTGACGCATTTTTGCAAGTAATTCAGTAGCCACCGAAATACTAATAGTCTTTTCTTGCCTTTTTAAAAGTTCAATTAAACGTGGAGCTTCTGCCTCATTAGCCCCTGCTTGAATCGCTAACTGGCGCGCATGTAAACTCATGTGACCTTTTTGAATACCTTCTGAAACCAAAGCTCTTAACGCAGCAAAATTTTGCGCTAAACCAACTGCAGCGATTATTTCACTTAACTGTTGTGCATCAGGATTACCTAACAAAGCCAATGATTGTTTTGCCTGTGGATGCACCGATAAGGTTCCACCCACTGTGGCGACCGCTAATGGTAGTTTAATTTTACCCACTAGATAATCTTCTTCAATCTTCCAATCAGTTAATGATTGATAGTCTCCGGTATGACTCGCATAAGCATGTACGCCGGCACTGACAGCTCGCCAATCATTACCGGTCGCCATTAAAACGGCATCAATCCCATTCATTATTCCTTTATTATGAGTGGTTGCCCGATAGACATCTAAATGTGCATATTCACTAGCTGCCACTATATTTTGCGCTAATAGCTGACTGTCTGCTTGGTTATTAGCTAAAGAGAGAATAGGAATTTTAACCTTAGCCGTTACTAATGATTCGGGTTGATAATTCGATAGAATACGCATCAAAGCAACACCATTGACTAACTGTTCGATTTCCTCACTCAGTGCTTCTAATACATGATTAATCGCATTTGCCCCCATGGCATCACAAGGATTAAAGCCAAGATAAACGGTAAAGTACGATTCAAAAGTTTTAGTCCAAATACGAGTAGGACCACCACCGCGCTTTACCATATTGATGGAAAATGATTTAGCTAAATCCAGTAAATAGTGTTCTTTTTTTTCAATCACAGCAGTCGCTTGTTCAGGGTCTATGACTTCTTTCAAAATAATTTGCCCAATTAATTCACGTGGCTGACTTGTAGTGATAATATTCCCAACCCTTTTAGCACCATTACTAGCCGCTGCAACCACGGAAGGTTCTTCTATCACCATAGGAATATGATAAAGTTGTCCATTAATTTGAAAATTTGGCGCAATTCCCATTGGTAAGGAATAATTTTGAAAATAGTTTTCAATCATCGCATCTGCCGTTGTTTCCGTTAATTGCGTATCTGATTCTATAAAAACATCAGGAAAATTTCCCTTTAACACTGCTCTTCTTTGCTCGGGTGATAAACGATATAAACCTTTAATTTCAGTCACCGATACAACCTCTTTTCTTTCGTAATAAATAGCATCATTCTATATCGAAACTCGTTGAACTTATCTTATTCGATGTATTCTATCACTTTGATTCACTATCGATACCATATAAAAATAGGCAAGGCAATGATAAAAAATGTTGCCCTGCTTCAAGTAAAATCTCATTATATTATGTTAACACAAAAGACCTTTTATGATTGTGTTACATTATTCATTCATTGCTTCTGTTGTGTTTTCTTCTAGAATAGCATCTACGTCATCAAGGTTATCCATTTCTGTCGTCTCATTATCCGCTTCTTCTGATGCTAATTCATCAACTACTTCTAAATCTTCGTTAATATATTTTACCAATTTCGGTTCCCATACAAAATTCCCCACATACATCAACTCTGTCGCTTCACCTATTTCTTCTTCTACAATAATTTCCGATTCATCGCCCGTCATAAACTCTTCGACTTGTTCCACTTCAGTTGATTCTTCAACCGTTGTAGTTGCGTCCTGATAGTCTATTGAATCATCGGGAGATACCTGAATATAAATTTGTATATCTTGATTTTGCCAATTTTGTTGATACGTATATTTATCTAGAGCAAAAGTTTTAATGATTGTTGTTTTTTCACCCGGATCTAAATGCTCGCCATATAATTCGTTAATTAAAATATAATCACTTTGAATAGTGTCGCCATTAATGACTAAATTAACTAAACTATCGGTAGGTAATAAAGTATGATCGGATTGATTGTCAATTTCGATTTGTAATGAAACAATCACTTGCCCATTAGGGAAATATTGGAATGATTCTTTATAATTTTCATTTGGGGTAAAGTCCGAAATTTCAATACGTTTTAAAGTAAAATTAACTTCACCATCCGTATCTTTTTCTTCAAGGATTTCATCAGCTAACAGCTCTTTTTTTCCCCACCATTCAGCAGAAATCCGATCTTGAATCTGCTTATTCTTGTCTAATAATTCTTGTTCAACCGTGTCAGTGAGGGGTAAATATAAAGGTAAGACATACCCTAAATCGGTTGAGCTAAGGCCTACAATACTATCGGCATCCAGTCTGGGTGGTACAACTGTTAAATTAAACGAATTTTGCTCTTTAATATGCTCAAAATCCTCTTTAGTTAAACTATAAACTAAATACCCTTCGACAGTGGAAGTTGGCAAGATAGCACCTTGGTTATCACTTAATAAAATTTCATATAAATTCCCTGATTGCAAAGGATACAATCCTGAAGTCGCCAAACGGGCAACCGGTGCATTCGGATAGCTTAATTTTAGTTCATCAATTGGGAAATAGAAAGTTTCAGCCGTTTTGTTAGTAATAGCTATATTAACGATTACTATAGCTCCTTCATCACTATCTGATGACTTGATACCCAATAGTTGATCATCCGACTTCGCTTCATAAACCACCATTTGATTAACAGAAATATCAAATTTATCTTGTGATTGTGTAATAGTTTTCGAAGTACGATAAATTTCTTCCCCTACTTCTAAATTATCAATGGTTTTTACCGCTTCTTCTACTTGTATAAACTCAGGAACTAATCGAATGTCGACTAATTTTTCTGGAACTTCCGTTGTTTCTTCACTTTCAACTACTGTGCTTTCTTCAGCTTTTTGTTCAATAAATTGATTGTATTTTTGATTAACTGAGTCACAACCGCTCAGTATCATGCTTACTATAGGTAATAGTAAGAGTTTATTTTGCTTTATTCTCATCGTTTTTTCTCTGTACTTTCATTAATATTTTTGCTTTCCATCATTGAGTCAATCACCGGTGTACTACCGGTTGAATAGTCAACAATTGGTTCTTGATAAGCAGGATTATTCTCACGATACCATGTATATATTTCTGAAACTATTACTTTTAAGACAGCAAAAGTCGGTATTCCTATAACCACGCCAACCACTCCAAATAACTTACCACTGGCTAATAACACCATCAGTATCGTCACAGGATGAATTTGCATACTATTGCCTAATACTTGCGGTGAAATAAATCGACCTTCAATCGTTTGTTCGACCACCATCACAATAATTACTTTAATCAGCATGATGGGTGATGTTATTAAACCAACAATTAATGCCGGGATAATCGCAATAAACGAACCTAAATAAGGAATGATATTTAATAGACCCGCAAGCACTGCTAGCGTTGTTCCGTATTCAAGACCAATAATCGCATATCCTATCGCAAATATTATTCCCACACAAATTGCCACAATAATTTGTCCACGAATATATTGAGATACTTGATAATTACCTTGATATAGCATTCGACTGACTATTTGGCGATATTTTGTCGGTATAAAATATAGAATTTTTTTCGGAATTCTATCGGACTCTACTAATAAATAATAAGTAAAAATTGGAATTGTTAAAAGTCCTGTAAATATGGTAGTTACCGTTCCAACAAAACTTCCTAATCCACCAAAGGTGGAGGAAACAATACTATCAATTCGTTGGCTAAATCCTTCTGTTGAGAAACCATCAATTACTTTCTGTAAGTCAATGCCTAATTCAGGCAAAGCATCATTAAAAGAAAATGGTAAATCTTTAAACATTTTCATTAAAGTTTCGTAATAATTAGGAACATTTTCAATGAAGGTATTGACTTGGTCACGCACAATCGGAACAATGGAACCAATACTTAAACTGATTGCTAAAATTAAGAAAATAAAAATTCCAAATACTGATATCGATTTTTTTACCCCACGATTATGTAATTGATTGACTATCGGGTAAAACAAATAGTATAAAACCGCACTCGAAACAATTGGAAAACCAAATATTTCGAATAAAGTTAAAACTGGGGTAAATATATAAGCTAATTTGGTCATTAAGAAAATAATAATTAAAACTAATAAAATAATCATTAAAGTCGTAACCATTTTACTGTTTAAAAAATTATGCCAAAATAAAGGATGGCGTGCATCTGTTGATTTTTTATGACGTTGATCCATCAAAATCCTCCTTTTATAAAGCGATACGTTTATTTTACCATATTTTAACTAAAAAGAGATACTACTAAAGACCTAAAGGCTATTTATTAATAAATTTTAATAATGTTTTGAATTTTTTTAATCAGATGTTATACTATAAATAATCAAATACTGCTTTTAGGAGGAACATACGTGCAACAAACTTACTTTTTAGGCGGATACACAAAAAGAGTTAATAAAGGAATATCCTCAGTCACATTTGATCCAAGCAAGACTAAATTTGGACCAGTTATCCCTGTTTCTGCGCTCAATAATCCAACTTGGTTAACCCTTAATGAAAATAAAGATACATTATTTGCGATTAGTAAAGCAGATAAAGGTGGTCTGACAGTACTGAAAAAAGATGCCAATGGTATTTTTATTACGCAATCAGAATGCTTTGCAACTGATATTCCTGGGTGTCATATTTCATATCATGAAGCAACACGTACTGTTTATGTTTCGAATTATCACCATGGATCCATCGATATTTACCGTTATAGCGAAGCAGGAGAACTCTCTTTCATTGAGCAAGTCACTCATTCTGGCTCAAGCGTTCATAAAAATCAACAATCACCTCATGTTCATATGACTCATTTTAGTAAAGATCAATCACAACTATATGTTTGTGATTTAGGAACAGATGAAGTGTATGTCTATGATATTCAAAATGATGGTTCACTGTCAGAATTTTCAGTAACGAAATTTCCAGCCGGCACTGGACCACGTCATATCACACTTCACCCAACCTTAGACGTAGCATATGTCATTGGTGAACTGGGTAACACGACTTCAGTTGTAAGAATTAATGAAGATAAAACCTTAACCGTCATTAATACTTTACCAAATGTGGACGCTTCTGAAGTAGAGACCTCAGCTGGTGCAGCTATTCGTATTACTCAAGATGGTCAATTCTTGTATTGTTCAACTCGTTTTTCAAATTTAATTACCGCATTCAAAGTGGACTCTGTTGGAATGTTAAGTGAAATCCAAAGAATTTCAACTTATGGTGAAATTCCTCGCGATTTTATCTTGGATGAAACTGAAAAGTTTTTACTGATTCCACATCAAGACACCAATATGATTACAGTATTAAATCGTGATACAAAATCTGGTTTATTGAAAAAAGCTAAAGTTACGGCCTTAGCACCAGAATGTGTCAATATTGTCCTTGCGTAATTATTATTTCTAGCACATTCAATTCGAATCTATTGGCAATCGAAATGATAATATATAGTTGCAAAAGGTTTGGCAAAACTTCCATTATGCCAAACCTTTTTATTTTATATATCTTTTAAAGTGCCATATTTTTCTTCAATGGCCATTCGCACATTAGGTGGTACCATATCACTGATATCACCTTTAAAATAAGCCACTTCTTTAATCATACTTGAACTTAAATAACGATATTCTTCGTTGGCATACATTAACACTGTTTCCAGAGATTCAAATTGTTTACGATTAATAATCGCAATATTGCTTTCATATTCAAAATCTAGAGCATTGCGTACGCCTCTTAATAAAGCGACTGCATTTTTATTACGATAATAGGTTGCCACTAAGCCATCAGAATAAACTTCTACCGAAACATTTTTAATTCCCTTAACAGCTTCTTCAATTAAGGTAACACGTTCATTCGGTTTAAAAAGCCCTTTTTTAGTTGTATTAACTGCAACGAGGACAATTAATTCATCGAATAATTTGCTGCCACGTTCAATTAAATCCAAATGACCTAAGGTCAAAGGATCAAAACTACCTGGAAAAATTCCGATTTTTTTCATTTTACTCTACTTCATCCTCCCATTCATATAAATGAATTACTGTTAATCCATATTGCTTCTCACGATATTTAGACCATTGATTGATTGTCTCAGGTAAAGTTGTTTCATTATCAGTTTCACACATAATAGTCGTATCTTGATTGATAAAACCGTGTTGTCCTAACCATTTAATATCCTCAACAATTTTCTCTCGTTTATAAGGCGGATCAATTAAGATTAAATCAAAAATAACGGTTGGATGTGCCGTTTGATATTTTTTCAAACTCGCATAATTATCTCCAGCTAATAAGGTAAAACGCTCAGTTTCTTTAGTCATTCCAATATTATGTTTAATCGTTGCAATTGCTGCTCGATGTTTTTCACAAATAACCGCATGATCCATTCCTCGTGACACAGCTTCAATGGCTAGACCACCTGTGCCACCATATAAATCCAAAACGATGCCCGATTGACAACGACTTCCTAATAAATTAAAGATACTTTCTTTTATTTTATCCGTTGTCGGACGCGTATTTTGTCCTGGGACTGCTTTTAAAGGACGGCTGCCATATTTTCCTGCTACGACTCTCATTGGCGATCATCCTTATTTAACAGTGAATCACGTAATGATTTTAAAAATGAATCATAATGGACATCACCAGTTACCGTATCTTCCTCTGCTTCAACTACCGATTTTTCTTGGAGTATATCTTTATCTTTACGATTGGGAATTGCATCCTTCCAAGTCATATCAATATCATCGCGGTAAGAAATTTCGACTTTTTGAACAAAATGTAATTTATTTAATTTTTCAATTATCTCATCTTGTTCATCACGATTTACATATAAGATAACATAACGTAATCGATTGCTAATGAAATGAACATGCCCATATTTTCGAATATTTTTTACTTGTTTTAAGGTATAGAGCCACACAACCAGCGCTTGACGCTCAATTAATTCAAATTCCATTCTCATCACTCCAGTCTACTAATGAATCATCATCCATCTCATTCTCAAAACTTGTTGATTGTTTTCTCTCCATTGATTCTCCTGAATAAATTTCATTAGCTGGTATTGTTTTTTTACGATTATTATTAATTACCAAAGGTGAATGCTCTTCATTTTGTTCATGAATGAACATTGCCTCTACTACTCCGATTGCAATCAAACTAACCATGATACTGGTCCCACCATAGCTAATAAACGGTAAGGTCACACCCGTTAAGGGCAATAGACTTAGTGCACCACCAATATTAACAATCGACTGCACCAAAAACATAATTGCAATCCCCATTGTTAAATGACGACGATAGCTATCTTTCAAGGTGGTCGCTATTTTAAGTATATAAATCATTAAGAAAAAGAAAAAGATTAAGAAAATACTAATGCCTATAAGTCCTACCTCTTCTCCCATAATTGAAAAAATAAAGTCTGTATGCGCAGCCGGTAAATGATTTCTTTTGACTAGTCCCTTTCCTAGTCCTTTACCAAATAACCCACCATTACTAAAAGCGGTCAGTGATTGAATAATCTGATAACCTGAACCTAATTCATCGATAAAAGGATTAGTAAAAATACCAATACGTGCTTTACCATAATTTCCCGATGCAATTAAATTTGGACCATAAATATTCGACACCAAACGCAACATGAGATAGCCTAACATCAGGATGCCATAAATTATCGCGATTCCTTTCTTGGAAAACCAACTGTGGCCAAAAATCAATATCAAAATTAGACCAATAATTAGAATAGTCCCATAATCAGGCATTTTTAGTAATGCAATTAAAGTCATAGATAATATAATAAAACTTATTAAATGAAGTGGCTCTTTTTTTATCTCTTCGATTATGTCATTCAAGGTTTCAGATGGCTGTTTTAGTAAACTTGGAATCTTTAAAACTGTATTAGTAACCAAATCTAGATCGCTAAAACTTGCATACCACGCAAATAAGGCGATTAACGCTAGTTTTGATAATTCGGAAGGTTGGAATGAAAAACCGCCAATTGATAACCAGTTTGCTGCACCACCACGTTCTTCCTCAAATAATGCAGTATATAACATCATTAACATGAACGAACCTGAGATAGTCAAGATTAATGGTAATGAGCGATACCATTTACTAGGAATTAAAGGCATCAAAAACAATCCCACTGAACCAATTATGACCGCTCTAAACTGGCTAAAAACTAAACTTACTGCTTCATTGGTTCCATTACTATTTGTCTGATACATAGAGGCACTAAAGACAAAAATCATTCCAATAATCACTAAGATATACGTCATTAACAACAGTATATGATCTAAGGTTAAAAAATAATTGCGTATGGCCAAATATCCATTTTTAAGCCATTGTAACCCTTTTCCATTCTTGAAAGATAGCTTAAATTTTGTTTGATTTAATTTCATGAATGGCCTCCTCTCAGTTTCATTATTATAGCATAAATGAAAGTTTGAATGGTACTTTTACAAAATTTTCTTCGTAATAACAGCAAATCAGTTCATATTAAATAACAGACCGATTTTATTTTTAACCTGTATTTATATAAAAAAGAACCGTTGAAGGAGTGAACTATCCGTTAAAAATAAAATGATTCTTGCTTCGTCTGTCTCCCCGCACAGTTGAGTGTGGGCAAGAACTAATAATTTTCGTTTCATCGTCCATCCATCACTCAACCACTACACTTTTAATTAACTTGCAATAACTTGATTGAATTTACAATGTTTATGCCTTTCCTCTTTAAGACGAAGAGAGACCATTCAACCCCTGTGCTATAAAATAAACAGATGAAACAAACGAATTATTAAAAGTTTCTAGCACCCCTCATTGCCCCTATTCATTATTTTCAAGGTCAAAATATGGAAATTACTTGATAAAAATAGTGAAGCACTATACACTATTATAGTGTCATAATTTTTAGATACACAAATGGAGGAATGAAATGCAAACAAATGAAATAGCAAAAACAGAAAGTTGGTTCTTACGATTTATTAAAGGAATGTTTATTGGTTCAGGATTTATCGTTCCGGGAATCAGTGGCGGAGCTTTAGCAGCTATCTTTGGTATGTATGAACGTATTATTCGTTTTTTATCCAATATAACCAAAGACTTTAAAGAAAATGTTATCTACTTTATTCCGGTAGGGTTCGGAGCTTTGGCTGGTATTGTCTTCTTCTCTTTCGGAGTAAGTTGGGTTTTAGAAAATTATGAAACAATCGTTCGATGGTTCTTTGTCGGATGTATTGTAGGTACTGCTCCTTCATTATGGGCAGAGGCAGGCAAAAAAGGACGTCAGCAAAAAGACATCATCGTAATGGTGATTGCATTTATCTTTGGTTTTGTTTTATTAGTCTTTGGCCAACAATTATTCCAAGGTCAAGTTGCAGCTAATTTTATTAGTTGGTTTATCTCTGGTGCCTTAATTGCACTTGGAATTTTAATACCTGGTCTTAGTCCTTCTAATTTTATTATGTATATGGGGCTTTATCAAAAAATGTCAGATGGTTTTAAAACATTAGACTTTAGTGTTATTATTCCGATTGCCTTAGGTGGCTTAGCAACCATTGTTTTATTATCCAAATTAATTGCTTATATTTTTGATCGTAATTACTCTGGCTTCTTCCACTTTATTGTAGGTGTTGTCATTGCTTCGACGATAGTCATCATACCGACAGATTATGCTGGTTTTGGTTTTATCCAATATTTTGCATGCCTATTATCATTATTAGGCGGTACGCTATTAGGTTGGTGGATGTCTCAATTAGAAGAAAAATATAAATAAAAACAATCCATAATTAAAATTAATGACTCGTTCTTACTTTTGACGTTTCAAATGAAAAATAATTTTATTAGATGACTTTTATACTAATTAATCACAAATAAATAGACTGAACAGTAATTTATTATGAACAGCCTTCTATCTAACTGATAGAGAGCTATCCATCATTTCTGTTCAGTCTTTTTGTATATCCAAATACATTTAATTTCGTTGTATTATATAGTTAAGTTTATCCAAAGATAAAGTTCGACCATTAAAATATTATACGGTAACAGCCGATTACTAAAATGAGTAATATCGAGTGACATTATTTATTTTTATCGCTTTAGAATGTAGACCATGAGTCAAAATTCCTCAAGACCTTAACTCGTTGATTGATGCCATTCTACCATATCTCTCAATAATCAATATCACTTGCATCGAATTGGCATCTTCGTTTTTAACGAGTCGCTTTCATTAAAATAAATATTAGTTTAAGACTACTTAATAACATGAATCCATTTTTGAGACCTAAACCGCATGAACCCGACAATTGCTTTAACTACTTCATCCATTAACACCATTGACATCACCCATAAGATTGGCAATCCTAAAAATTTAGCTCCAATAAAAGCTAAAGGAACTCCTACCAACCAAACTGCAAAAGTCTCCATAAACATTGAAAATCTTGTATCACCACCACCTCTAAGGATGCCCACTACAATAATGGAATTAAAGGCTTTTAATACATAGAATAACCCAATTACAATGAGTAATTGACTTGAAATATGTCGAACTGTTGGACTTAAGGATGGAAATGCCATTAATAAAATATCTCGTCCCAGAACAACCGATGTTCCGATGATAATTCCAAGTATAATGACAATTTTAATGAAACGAAGCCCTAAATCGTAGGCTTCTTCTGTTTCGCCTCGTCCCACGGAACTTCCAATCATAATCGTACAACTGTTAGCCAATCCTCGTACTAATACAAATAATATGTTCTGTATAGAAGCAACAATTTGAACAGCAGCAGTTGATTCTGTCCCCGTCATCGCATAAGCAATATTGTAAAGCACTTGCCATAATGACCAAAAGGTTTCATTTAAAATAACCGGACTCACAATTTCAATATATTGTTGTATAAACGTTTGGTCAAAATTAAAATATTGTTTAAAAGAAGCATTAATCGGTCCCTTATAACGGAAGGTATACCAAAGTATCATCATAAACTCTACAAAACGTGCAATAACCGTTCCTAATGCAGCCCCTACTACACCTAAACGTGGGAAGAAACCAATCCCGAAAATTAATAAATAATTAAAAATACCGTTCGTAAAAAAGCCCACAATCGAAGCATATAGTGGTCGATTAGGTGCTCCGGTACTTCTTAATGAGGTACCAAAAGCAAAACTAACGCTCGTCATAATATATGATAAACTAACCACCTGCAAATAGCGACTGCCACTAGCAATGACTTCTGGATCACGAGTGAGTAGGCCCATTATAAAGTTTGGGAACAATAAAGCGATCATTGTAAACAATAAACCAAAACCGGTACACAATGCAATTGCAAAGCCTGTTACACGTTGAACATTGGCTGTATCCTTTCTTCCCCAGTACTGTGATACTAACACTGATGACCCTGTATTAATTCCAAAACATATCAAAATATAAAAGAAAAATACTTGGTTCGCCAACCCCACACCTGCTAGCGTAATATCTCCTAATGAAGAAATCATGAGCGTATCTAGCATATTTAAAGAAGAAGTAATTAAATTTTGAATCGCAACTGGTATCGCAATTGCTAACATTGTTTTATAAAATTGATTTTTTTGATCCATTCACCAAACCCCTTATTCATTTATCTTTTCTAAAATTTGATCACTCACCTGATCCATTAATAAGCTCGGATTATATACATTAAAGTTATCAAAATTAAGTGTTATCGTTGCTCCCACTTCTGCCGTAATGGCATCGGCACTCCATAAAATGACACCCATTAATTGATACGTTTCTTTATTAATCAGATAATCAATTCCATAAACCTTGTTATCTTGATTGAATACTTCCTTATCTAATTCAGTTAAGGTTGATGAAAATTGTTCATAATCTTGTTCAAAAAACTCCCTCAAAGTAATAAAAGTTGACTCTTCGGTTGCTTCTAATTGTTCTAACAGATCGTACTGTTCGTCTAAGCGCTGAACAAATTGTGCATAGCGATTACTTTGCTTAACTTCTTGAATTTCAACATTTCCTTCTATTTCTTGGTACTGTCGATTTGCTTTCCAAAAACTTACATTAGTCAATGACTGTTCTTTCAATACACCTTCAATTAAACTATAAGGTTCACCATTTAAATAATTCCCCATTATTAAAGTCGTTTCGGTTTGATCATCTCGGTAAGTTTCAAGATAATTAATCAATTGATAAGGATTAGCTTCTGCAATCAATTGCTGTTGTTCTTTTTGTGAGGTTACCAAGCTAACTGTTTGATTCGTATCAATTTGCCAGTTTTCAAACTCAGCTTTCGAATTAATATTAGATTCGATTTTGACCTTGTATTGAGAATCTAAATCATTGATCACCATATTCATTACAATATAAGTAATATCACCATTTTCTGTATCTACACGATATTGTGCATCCATTTCAATCTGATTATTTTTAGAAAGCATCATCGGTAAACTAAATAATTGAGGTGCAATTGTTAATAGTTGTTCATCCTCAATATTACGCTTAACCATTACGTTGTTTTCTGATTCATCAAGCTGCCATTCATCGCTTCCTTCAAATAAATACTTCATTAAGGAAATATAAAGAATGGTCGATTTAGTATCTCCTGACAAATTTTGCCACGAATTAGAATTGAAGCGATAATAATACTCTTCTCCAGTATAGTAAATTTGCTCTTCAAGCTCGTGAGAGTTTTGCTCAATTTGATTAGTCACCAAATAACCCTTAAGTTGACCTTCTTCATAAAGTTCCTCTGTTTTTTCTTTGACTTTATATAATTGGTCATTAATTGTAGTGGAAACAGCCAAATTCATGCTCACTTTCTCAAGAGCTTCAAAACGTTTAGCTATTAATTGTTGCAATTGTTGCTTCTTGGTAGTACTTTGTTGGTGGTCTTCCATTACATTGACTTTGCTATCGTCAACTGACTCAGAAATATTACTAGTCGTTTTAATGGGATTAACTGGGCTTAAATCAACACATCCGCTTAGCAATAATACACTTAAAGTCACAAGACAATTTCTTTTAAATTTCATCAAACTCTCCCCCTATCTCTTTTGTATTATATCTGATTAATTCCCTACTAACAACCTTTGAAAAAGAAGATTATAAACTTGTAACAAAGTGAAATATCTGCAACCAACAGCCTTAAAAATGCTTGTTTACGCCTCTTGTAGCGGATAATTTTACATAAAAAAATCGTCTAACATTGTAAAATGCTAGACGAAAATTAATTCAACTATATAATCTTAGACTAAGCTAAGCGATCTGCAACAACTTCCCAGTTTACTACGTCCCAGAATGCTTTAATATAATCTGGACGACGGTTTTGATAGTTTAAGTAGTATGCATGTTCCCAAACATCTAAACCTAATAAAGGTACTAAGCCATCTGTTAATGGGTTATCTTGATTTGGAGTAGAAACTACTTCTAATTTACCATCATTAGAAACTAACCAAGCCCAACCGGAACCAAAACGTGAAGCGGCAGCAGCGGCAAATTTTTCTTTAAATTTGTCTACAGAACCAAATGCTTCAACAAGTTTTGCTTCTAAATCTGCTGGAATCTCTTTTGCTTGAGAAGGCGCTACTAATTCTTCCCAGAATAATGTATGGTTGTAGTGACCACCACCGTTGTTGCGGACAGCAGTTTGAATATCTTCTGGCAATTCTGCCCAACCTTTAACTAATTCTTCAATTGATTTGTCAGCATATTCTGTACCTTCAACTGCTTTATTTAAGTTAGTAACATAAGCGTTATGATGTTTTGTATAATGGATTTCCATTGTTTGAGCATCAATAACGGGTTCTAAAGCAGCATATTCATAGTTTAATTTTGGTAATTCAAAAGTCATAAAGAATCCTCCTTAGTATTTTAACTTAAGTTTAACATTTTTAAAGATAATAAAAAAGTTATTTGCTTATATTAAGATTTTATACCATTCATTTTCTTTAATAACTGACGAATTTCAGTAATATCGTATTCACTTAATTTATCAAAATTAGCAGTTAGTTGCTCCGCATGAGTTGGGAATAATTCATCCATTAATTTTCGTCCACTTTCCGTAATCTCTACGTTGATTACTCGACGATCTTCTGGAGCAAATTCACGTTTAACTAATCCTTTATCACATAATTTATCAACGATATAAGTTGTACTACTATTAGCAATCAAAATACCTTCTTTAATTTGTTGCGTCGTTCGTTTTCCTTTATGATATAAGATTTCTAAGACCGCAAATTCATTCAAATTTAAACCAAAACTCCCTACAAATTTACGAGTTTTAGATTCTATTTCATTAATGCTGCGTTTTAAAGCAATATAAGTTTTTAAAGATTCTGCTTTTCGTGACATACGTCGTCTCCTCTCTTAGTGTCATAAACCCTCCCATATTTATGCCTCATGTCGTTATTTAACACGCTTAAATATATTAACATACTTTCTCAAAAGATAAAACAAAAAAAATAGGATTTAGCATTTAAATAAATGCCAAATCGCTACCTTTTAGCCTATAAAATCAATAATATCCTTAAAATTAACAATGGTCTTATCTTCACAAATATCTTTCATTGTAGTGTCTGAATAATCCCAGTTAATTTTTACAACGGCGCTATTTGTCAATAATTTAATAATTGTCCCACGCATCATATTATCCCTAAATTCAAAAGTAATGACTTCGTTCAATTCAGGTCTAATCGATTTTTTTACCTTTTCAATCATTTCTTGTGCTTCATCAAATTCTACTTGGAGAATAGCGGCAATTCGTGATTTACTTGTCCCTCGACGTAACTCTTTTTCAATTATTTTCTTGGTTTTTATGTTAAGTTTCTTTGTCATATCGTACCCTCTTCCTAATTGACAAGAACGCCTACAACTAAATCTATTATACCACATTTAAAAGAAAAACGCATTCAATTTGCACTTTTCAAGAT
The DNA here is from genome assembly GCF_900167405.1 of Globicatella sulfidifaciens DSM 15739. Taxonomy (GTDB): domain Bacteria; phylum Bacillota; class Bacilli; order Lactobacillales; family Aerococcaceae; genus Globicatella; species Globicatella sulfidifaciens. The sequence continues at coordinate 9,596 of NZ_FUWO01000017.1, read as the reverse complement.
CTTTAGCTTGATTTGGCTTTAAAATGAGCATATATAATGGCTTATATTTTCAATGAACATCATCAATACTATTTTTCACTTATAAATAGGTTGTAAAGGGAATTTTCTCAATGTTTTATTAGGGTTTTTATTGAGACTATGAATTAAGTTCAAAAACTGATTATTTAAGAATTTTAAGGTGAAATTCTTAGTCACTTTTTATGAAAAGGGAGTGAACTAGAAGTTGAAAATTGAATAATTTTCGCTTCGTCGGCCTACCCCCGCACAGTTGGGAGTGGACCAGAAGTAGAAAATTGTATAATTTTCGCTTCGTCTGTTCACCCCCGCACAGTTGGGAGTGGACCAGAAGTAGAAAATTGTATAATTTTCGCTTCGTCTGTTCACCCCCGCACAGTTGAGTAGGTATCAAACAAGTCATTAAGACGCAGGTTGATCCCACTCAACCACTGCGCTTTTAATTAATGAGAATTAACTTGATTGATTTTACGAAGTTGAGGCCCAATCTCATTAAGACGCAGGTTGAGGCCACTCAACCACTGCGCAATAAAGTAAAGCGTTGGCTTCATAAGAATTATTATATTTTTTGCAAATTTTTTCGTCATAGCCCGATAATCAACTATTCGCAGTTTATTTAATTTTTATCAAAATAAATTCGATTAGACGGTAACAGCTATTATTAATTATTCAACTACTGGTTGCAATACCTTAATCGCTTGTGGTAGACATTTTATTGATAATGGCACTGCCGGTCCTTTATCTCCATCAATATTACAATAAACTTCGTGGTCATCATCTTTATCAGTATAACGAATATTGAATTGTTCACTTTCTAAGATCAGTAAATGCTCTGAATCTTGTAGTTTTAATCCGCCATCTATGGCTGCTTTAACTAAATCTTGCGGGGCACTTCCTTTAGCTGCCAATAGGTGAATTTTTCCATCATCAATTGTCGCCTCTGGTACAAGTTGTTCAAAACCACCCACACTATTGGTTAAAGCACAAACCACTAAATTAGTGTCAATAGGATATTCATTTTCTCCATCATCAATTGTTAACTTCAATGCGTCTGACTCAAAAAATGAACTCACAGCATCTTTAACATATGCAAAGAATCCTAAAGTATTTTTGTCATCAGAATCAGTCTCCATCACTGAAGTTGCAATTGAACCAACTGCTAAAGTGTTAATAAAGTAAACATCATTGACCTGAGCCATATCAAGTGGCTGTGGATGAACATTGCGAAATTGTTCAATCGCACTTTCAGGATTCAAATCATACCCTATTGCCCGACCTAAATCATTGACCGTTCCAAGAGGAATAAAACCAAAATTAGGTTGCCGAGGATTTTTCAAAACACCATGTGCTGTTTCATTAACAGTACCATCTCCACCTAAACAAAGGACACTATCCCCTTCAAATTGTGCGGCCCATTCCGTCGCATCTCCCACTTTTTCAGTTACTCTTACAGTTACCTCTGCTTGATACTCTTCTAGTAAAACTTGTGTTAATTTTCCTGCATACTCCACTGCTTTATTTTTACCTGATCCTGGATTTGCAATTACTAAGACTTTTTTCAACATAAAATCACTCCTCTTAGCAATACTCGCTATTCTCTTAAGTCAATTATTACATAAATCGTTACAACTAGGTTAAATTTATGCTTATAAATTATCTAAATTGGAGAAATATGTTAAAATATTATATAATAGAAAGGCTATCCATAGCAAAAAAATTTGTAGCATGCAACTACAAGGAGGAATTATAAATTATGTCAAAAGATTACCGTGTATTACTCTTCTATAAATATCAAACCATAGAAGACCCAGAAGCTTTTTGTCAAGAACATTTAGCTTTTGCAAAAAGTATCGGCCTTAAAGGGCGTGTATTAGTCGGAACTGAAGGGATTAATGGGACTGTTTCAGGAACAATTGAACAAACTGAAAAATATAAAGAATATGTCCATTCATTACCTGGCTTTGAAGACTTATGGTTTAAAGAAGATGAAGCAGATGACTATGCTCACAAGAAATTGTTTGTCAGACGACGTGAAGAAATTGTGGCTTTAAACTTAGAAGATGATATTGATCCACATACTACTACTGGACAATATTTATCACCAAAAGAATTCCGTGACGCTATCTTAGACGAAGATACCATTGTCTTAGATACTCGTAATGACTATGAATATGACTTAGGTCATTTTAAAGGTGCCATTCGCCCAGATATTCGTAATTTCCGTGAACTACCTCAATGGGTTCTAGATAATAAAGAAAAATTCATGGAAAAACGTGTTGTAGTTTACTGTACTGGTGGTATCCGTTGTGAAAAATTCTCAGGTTGGATGCTTCGTGAAGGTTTCAAAGACGTTGGTCAACTGCATGGCGGTATTGATACTTACGGTAAAGATCCAGAAGTACATGGGGATTTATGGGAAGGTAAAATGTATGTCTTTGACGAGCGTATTGCAGTTCCAATTAACCATGTAAACCCAACAGTTATTGGTAAAGACCATTTTGACGGTACACCATGTGAACGCTATGTCAATTGTGGTAACCCATTCTGTAATGAACAAATCCTATGTTCAGAAGACAATGAGCACAAATATGTGCGTGGTTGTTGTGCTGAATGCCGTCGCCATCCTCGTAATCGATACATTGTGGAAAATAAATTATCAACAGAAGAATGGGAAGCACGTTTAAACGCAATTGGTGAGTCATTAAAAGATTCCGCTACTGCGTAAGTTATAATCAAATTAGCTAATTAAGTATGGACGATAATAGAAGAAAGTAGGTGTGATAGTGAGTAAGTTTGAAGATGAGATTCCTCAAAACAATAAAAAGAACGGCAATTTTTACGATGTTGATTTTGACTATCATGAGCCTCCTAAACCTAAAAAGCCGGAGTTGCCTCATGAATCTAAAGAAGTAGAGCCTAAAAGCCAAACTTCTAGTCACATTGATCGTTCAATCCGCCGTCTTCAATCACTTTTCACTCAAGCAGTCGATAGTCAGTCGCCTCACCAAAATCCATATAAGAAAAATGATAAGATGGATTTTTATGAACGTGAAAAAAATCGGGATAAGATGGCCAAGATGCCCTTACCTACTCGCGAACAAATTAGAGCTGAAAGAGAGCGTCGTCGCCGTCTACGCATTGAAGAGTTAGAAAATATTGCTGATGCCAGTGAAGTTGAAAGAACTTTCCATGAACGTAATCTTAAGGAAGATTATTCACTCTATGCTGGGTCAACTGTTAACTCCCCAAATGAAGAAATAGCCGATTCAAATATTGATAATTTTTCTGATATTAATCCCGTTCATAATGATCAGTTGAATGAAAAATCGAATGCTGCTTCTGGTCGTCAATCAAAGTATGCCCATAAAGAAAGCCAACAGGAAGATGCAACTTATCATGAAACCAATTCTTATAATGAAGCTTTGATGGTCGATGATAACTCTCATCAAATGGATTCTATTCAACCTCCAGATGAAGAAGCTCTAGCGAATCCACCTATCTTGGATTCCTTAACTCCTTCAAAAGTGAATACAATGGGAAAACAGCACCGAGAAAACGACGTTCAATCGGGTGATAATGTTGATGGAACGTCGTCTAGCAAAATCGACTATTCGAGTGAAGAACTTTTAACGATTCACTCCGATAATCTTTCTAAAAATTCAAAATCTGACTCATCAATCGATGATAAACAAAACAATAAAGTTTCAGCAAGTAATGTTTTTTCTGATAACAACGTCGATCATGAAGAGATTTCATCATCTACGATTCTATCAAATGAATACTCTAAAAGTAAGGATAGTCGTTACTCAGCTCAAAGTAATGTCACTATTGATAATATATCACCTACCGGTGATGCGAGTTTCCTATCAAAATCGGCTTCTAACATAGTTGATTCAACATCGACTAAAGCTGACACAATGGCAAAAGTTGATGAAAATGACCGGTTACAAAATCAATTAGCGGGTCAAGACAATCAAAACGCATTATCTGAACAAAATAGATCGTTATCTCATAATGATGCGTCTGATTTAGAAGCTTCAGGTACGATAGGCAATTATGATTATTCTGACTCGAAAGCTGTGAAAGACGACTCTGGAATTAACAAAGCCGATTCTGAAATTGACAATACAGAATCTGAACTTGACAAATCCGATTCTGAAACTATGAAATCAGACGCTGAATCCGATAAAGCCGATGTTGAATCTGATTATTCCAACTTAGGAGCTAAAGATCATGCAGATGGACCTACAGTTCCTCTAATAATGGATGATCATACTGAAAATGAAACAGAAAACCAGTCTACATCAAAAAATGAAGTTCATTCTGAACACATTAATGATGACACTGATAACTTTGACGAGGTAGTGGTGGCATCTTCAGTGTCGCAAAATAAAACTGAAATAATCAAAGCCAAAAAACATAATAAAAAGAAACGTAAAAGTAAAAAAGAAAGTGATATCTATTCACTCTCTAATCTTTCAACCAAAGAAAAAGTAATTTTTGGTTTTAATGTTTTCTTTGACGTTCTAAAACGTTTTGCAATTTATATTTTATTAATCGGATTATTAATAGGTGCATTAGCGGGCGGTATTGGTCTAGGCTACTTTGCCAATTTGGTTTCCAAGACACCCCCTCCTTCTAAGGAAGAGATGGCAGAACAAATTAATCGTGTCGAACAACAAAGTACCCTATACTATGCCAATGGTAATCCTATTGCGAATGTTAGAGCCGATGTAGTTCGAAATGTCACTCAACTAAGTGATATTTCACAATATATCGTAGATGGATTGGTTGCAACTGAAGATGAATATTTCTATGAACATCCAGGCATTGTGCCAAAAGCAATCTTAAGAGCAGCCTTACAAGAGTTGTTATTGTCTGGTACTGGTACTGGTGGTTCTACCTTAACGCAACAATTAGTTAAACAACAAATGTTGACGAATGATGTCACCTTCTTCCGTAAAGCTAACGAGATATTAGTAGCTTTACGGGTTGAAAATTATTTTAGTAAAGATGAAATTCTAACTGCTTATTTAAATATTTCGCCTTTTGGTCGCAATAACAATGGCGAAAACGTCGCAGGTATTCTAAGTGCTTCTGAAGGTATTTTTGGAAAAAGTCCAAATGAAGTAAACTTAGCTCAAGCCGCTTTCTTAGTTGGTTTACCACAAGATCCATATAATTACACGCCTTATAATCAATATGGTGAAATTAATGAAGATCAAACCGCAGGAATCGAACGGATGAAAGAAGTACTGTTTAGAATGTACCGTGCACAAAAAATCACCAAAGAGGAATATGAGCAATCGATACAGTATGACATCACCAAAGACTTTATTCCTACTGAACAAAAGAGTGTCGAAAGACAAACTTACTTATATCAATCCATGATGAATGGTGCAATTGAACAAATTATGCGTTTAAATATTGCCGACCAAGGTTTAACTTGGGATCAAGTTAATGCTGATGTAGATTGGTATAACGAATTTTATTTTGAAGCTCTTGAACAATTAAGAACTGGTGGCTACCATGTCTATACAACTATCAATAAAGATATTTATGATTCATTACAAACACTAGCTGCTAAATACAAAGATCAATTAGGTGTGTCATATGATGGTGTCTATACAGATCCTGATTCAGGCGAAGAAACATACTATGTTGAAACTGTTCAAGCTGGTATTGTCGTAATGGAAAATAAAACAGGTAAAGTACTTGGTTTTGTGGCTGGTACAGATTATGAAAACAATCAAATTGACCATGCCTTTGGTATGAGACGTTCACCGGGTTCAACCATTAAGCCTCTGGCAGTATATGGTCCGGCTGTTGAAAATAATTTGATTAATCCATCAACTGTTATTCCGGATACCGCCTTTGAAATTACCTTTGAAGATGGTAGCACATGGACCCCAACTAACTACGGTGGTGTGGTCAGTGGAGGGTTAATGACTGCTCGTACTGCTTTACTGAAATCAGATAACCTACCAGCCGTTCGTATTTATCAAAAATTAGTCGAAAATAACATTCCAATTTTTGATTATATGAAAAAAATGGGCTTTGATATCAATGATTCATATACTAAAGAAGATACCGAAAACTTAGCCTTCTCCTTAGGTGGAGTCACGACTGGTCCGACCGTTTTTGAACAGACAAGAGCCTTTACGACCTTTGCAAATAATGGACAATATATTGATGGGTATTTTATTGAGCGTATTGAAGATGCTTATGGAAATGTGATATATCAACATGACGTAGAACCTGTAAAAGTTTTTTCAGAAGATACCAACTATATTTTAGTGGATATGCTGAGAGATACTAATACCGAAGGTACAGGTCGTACAGCAGCTGCTCATATGCAAATGGGTGGTGATTGGATCGCCAAATCCGGTATCAGTGAAAATTCACGTGATATTTGGTATTTAGCTTCAACCCCTAAAATTACTACTGGTACTTGGATAGGTTATGACAATCGTTATTATGATTATTATATTGATATTAACGATGGTTACGGACGTGAATCCGAGCGTATCCAAATTTATTGGGCTAATATTATGAATGAACTTTATGCTCAATATCCTGACATCTTTGGTACCGAAGAAATATTCGTCATGCCAGATAGTGTTAAAGAAACAGAAGTCCTTCAAGAGACAGGTACACTACCAGGGTCTATAACAGTGAACGGTACTAACATTAATGTTACCCAGCCACTGGTTAAAGAAATTTTCAAAACTTCTAGACCTGCACCTGAATTAAAATACGACTTTATCTTTAATGGAACTGAGCAAGATGCACAGAATTTCTGGGCTTCTTATATTGCTAAAGCTCAAGAAGCGGCTCGTAAACAACGAGAAGCACAACAAAGAAATAACTCTCAAACAACGACAACGGAATCTAGTGAAACGACAACTGATGGTGAAACACCAAATGAAAGTGGAACGCCAGCTCCTGAAACTCAACCAGAGGTTACAGAACCACCTGCTAGTACAACCGTTGCTCCAGGTTAATTGAGAACAGAAAACTCCGAGAAGAAATCAGTATTAATCGACTGATACTATCTCGGAGTTTTTATTTATCTTTTACAAATGGTCTAATATCTTTTGAACAGCTTCTTCAATAATCGCAGGTGAAGTTGCTAAATTCAAACGAATGTAACCATTATAACCTTTCCCAAACCATTCTCCAAAATCAACAGCCAAGCCACATTGATCTTGAATAAACGCCTTACAATCACGTCCCTTTAAAATAGGATTCAAATTGATAAATTGAAGATAGGTTCCTTCTAATGGGTATATGATAATTTCTGGTGCATGATCTGTCAATTTTTGACGCACTAGTTGATCATTATATTGAATCACTTGTAGTAAAGATTCTAACCATGCTTCACCTGTTTCATAAGCTGCCGCAGTAGCGATAGAACCTATTAAATTGACACCGATGTCGCCCACACGGTTAACATATTGATCATAGTGTGAACGTAATGTTTCATTAGGTATCATAACCATGGAGTGAGTTAAACCTGCAATATTAAAGGTTTTAGATGCAGATGTTACCGCAATGACACCCTCTTGAATATAAGGGTGATTGAGGCTCAATAATGCGATTTGTTGGTGGGGTTGATAAACAAAATCTTGATGAATTTCGTCCGCAATTATCACAACTTGGTGTTTTTGACAAATATCTAATAATCTTCTTAATTCTTTTTCCTTCCATACCCGTCCTACTGGATTATGAGGTGAACATAAAATAAAGAGTTTAACTTGATGTTCAATAATTTTGGCTTCAAATGCCTCAAAATCTATTTCAAAATGATGGTCCGTTGTTTCGATTAAGTCCGCTGATACTAATTTCCGACCGGTATGTTCAATAGCATGACTAAAAGGATAATAAACGGGTTGCATTATAATAACAGCCTCTTCTGGTTTTGTAAAAGCATTTACAAAATGATACAAAGCCTTTACTACACCTGGAGTGAAACGAATCCAATCCTTGTTTAATCGTACATTAAAGTGTTCTTGCATCCATTTAAAAAACGGCTCATAGTAGTCATCATCCAAAAAAGAATAACCATAAACGCCATGTTCAATACGCTTTGTAATCGCTTGATTGATTCCGTCCGCTACTTTAAAATCCATATCTGCGACCCAAAGTGGAAGCAAATTTTCGGCACCAAAGATTGGTTGGAGACCATCCCACTTTACAGAATGAGTGCCCTTTCTATCAATCGCATACTTTTTAATAAACTCTTGCATTAAATCCCTCTTCTCTATTCCGTTACTAACTTGATTGTATAATTTTTATCATTTGACTGTCAATGGTAATCATTAGTTATTAATACTAGGACAGAACATATAATATCGAACAACTATTATACAATCGGCTAATAACAAAAAAAGAGACTTAACAATAAAGAAAACTTTATTGTTAGTCTCTACGAAACGACAGAATACCAAAGTATTAGTTATCACGGTTCACAACATGATAACATATAGCGCCATCCTGGCTTCATGCTATACTGTCTTTCAGTCTACCAGACTGCTTTCGACTCATCGCATATAGACACTATATCATATTCTTCAATCGAAAGCAATCACCTAACTGAATTTATCTAGATGATGGATGTCCAAGCATAACATATTTAATCATTATCTTTAATGTTTAAGTAAATATAAAAGATAATGGATAATTAACTCACTGAAAGAATAAAAAAGAGCTCTGGCACCCTTATTAGGGTAAGCTAAAGCTCAATGATCCTGTAATAAATTATTTGTTACGCATTACTTCTAATCGATAGCCATCTGGATCGGTTACGAAGAAGTAAGATGGTTCAGAACCAGGCAAACCTTTTAACTCTGTTGTTTCATATCCAGATTCTTTACATTTTGCATGAATTGCTTGTAAATCATCTACACCGATAGCTAAATGACTAAAGCCATTTCCAATTTCATAGCGATCTGAATCATAATTGTAAGTTAACTCTAATTCAAAATCTGAACCAGGTACTACTAAATAAATAATATCAAAGCCATGTTCTGGGAAGCGACGTTCACGACTAACAGTAAAGTCAAATACCTCTGTATAAAATTTAATTGATGCTTCTAAATCATAAACGCGATAGCACGCGTGTAATAATGTTTGTGCCATGTTTTCACTCCTATTTCATTACTACTTATATCATAGCAAATTATTAATTTTATAACAAAAGTTTTGCTTTACATAGATAGTGTCAAATTATTGTTGGTTTTCCTCTACCATACTTTTTACTAATTCTCTGAACGCTTTTTCATGGATTCCATATTTTAACCGCTATCCTTGATAACGATCCTCCATCGGCATGGTAGGATCTGAAAGTCTTTAGGGAGGCATTCCCTATGGCCAATCCAGTCTCGCTAGACGCCAGTACCATGCCGTTGCTCGCTATCAAACATTCACTTCATTGCCTCTAGCTGTCATTATGAATAAAGGCCTCGCTCTATTGGTTTTCAATAACCAGCGATTGTCCCAAAAGCCTGGCGAGTCCGTGTGTTATTGGAATAGTGTAAGATAGCGACTTTACCGCTCCAATCATACTGACAGGCGTATTT
>NZ_FUWO01000016.1:14077-53511 GCF_900167405.1 Globicatella sulfidifaciens DSM 15739 | reverse complement strand
GTTTGGATCAAGATGCCATCACATTGAACGGTGTCCTTTACCAGACAGTATCTGCCACGCTTTCTTATGACCCAGTGGCTTGCCCCTGCTGTCATCAAAAAAATATTAATAACTCTATTTTGAAGCATGGCTTTAAGCAAGTAAAAGTGAAATATGCTTGTTCTCTTTCCTGTCCTAAATTAATTCTACTAAAAAAACAACGTTTTATATGTAAAGCTTGTAAGAAAACCTTTATGGCACAAACGAATTTAGTAGAGCCAAATTGTCAGATTTCTAACTTACAAAAACAACTCGTAAAAGAACAATTGAGACTCGTACAATCTGCTTCACTGATTGCTAAAAATACCTATGTATCAATTAGTACGGTCGTTAGAGTACTCGATTCCTTGGAAAAGCAGATGAAACCACAAACGAATACCCTGCCAACCACTTTATCATTTGACGAACTACGTACAACGAAATCATGTAAAGCAGAAATGTCCTTTATTTATGCCAATGCTTCTACTCACCAAGTATTAGATTTATTAGATAGTCGTCAACAAGCCGATATCAAAAAACATTTTTTCCGTTTCCCATTGGACGCTCGACGTCAAGTTGAATGGATTACGATGGACATGAACCTTCCCTTTATTAGCATGATCAAGACACTGTTCCCATGTGCTAAAATTGTGATTGACCGGTTCCATATCATTCAATTACTCAATAGAGCCCTTAATAACCTAAGGATTCAAGTAATGAATCAATATAAAAAGAAACCCTCGAAATGTGATTATAATAAGTTAAAAAAATTATGGAAATTACTTCTTAAAAACCGAGAAGATCTAGATTTTGAGAATTATCAAACCCATCGCCTGTTCGATGGATTAGTGACTGAAAAAATGATGGTAGAATATCTACTTTCGCTTGATATAGGGCTAAGAAATGCCTATGAAAAAATAAATGATTTCAAATATGCCATTATGACACACGACGTCGAATTGTTTCATTATGAACTTCAAGAAATAAAAAAATATTCCTATCGTCAAGTGATTCGTACAGCGTTTAACACGATTACACGCTATCAAGAGTATATCACCAATGCTTTAACCGTCACGTTGTCAAATGGTCACTTAGAAGCAACCAATAATATCATTAAAACAATCAAACGAACAGGACACGGTTATACTAATTTTAGACGTTTAAGATTAAGAGCACGCTATATTTTGTTAAGTAAGAACTGCACAAACCAAGACTATCGCCCTTTATATTTTAGTCAAGAAAAAGAATCAAAGACAGAGAAAACCGCATAATTAGAAAAACAGCCGTTCAACACAATTGTGTTGAACGACCAAAAATTCCGTGATCCACACCATTTGACAAAGAGCCTATTTTAATTCATACCAGTTTTCACCTTGATTGGCTTCCACTTTCAATGGTACTGCTAATTCAACTGCCCCTTCCATTACTTCCGGCACTAACTCCGCTAGTCGTGCCATTTCTTCTGCTGGCGCTTCTAAAATTAACTCATCATGCACTTGTAATAATAATTTGGCTTGTAAGTTTTCTTTCGTGATGGCCTCATCTAAGCGAATCATTGCAATTTTAATAATGTCAGCAGCAGAACCTTGAATCGGTGAGTTCATCGCCGTTCTTTCAGCAAATGAACGAATATTAAAGTTGGAAGAATGGATATCCGGTAAATAACGACGACGGTTAAATAAGGTCGTTACATAGCCATCTTCTTTGGCTTGCTTAACGATCTCTTTCATATACTCGGCTACCCCGGGATATTTATCAAAATAGGTATCGATAAATGTTTTCGCTTCTTTACGTGTGATGTTTAAGTTTTGTGATAAACCATAATCACTAATACCATAGACAATGCCAAAGTTAACAGCTTTCGCTTGGCGACGTTGATTGCTGGTAATCGGTTCGCCTTCTGGTAAACCAAAGACACGGCGGGCGGTCGCTGAGTGGATGTCCTCATCATCGATAAAGGCTTGACGCATGTGTTCATCTTCTGAAATATGGGCTAACACGCGTAACTCAATTTGTGAATAGTCCGCTCCAAATAACTGCCATCCCTCATGACTTGGTACGAAGGCTTTGCGGATTTTACGACCTTCTTCTATGCGAATCGGAATGTTCTGTAAGTTAGGATCAGTACTACTTAAACGCCCCGTTTGGGTCAGTGTTTGAACAAAACGCGTATGGATTTTACCGTCTTCTTTAATAAAGCGTGGTAAGCCCGCTAAATAAGTGCCTTGTAATTTCGCAATTTGGCGATAATCCAAAATCTTCTCAACAATCGGGTGCTGATATTTTAATTTTTCTAACACATCCGCTGCTGTACTATAACCAGTCTTGGTCTTTTTAATCACGGGTAAGCCCAATTCATCAAATAAGATTTCGCCTAATTGTTTTGGCGAATTGATGTTAAATTCACGGCCAGCTAACTCATAAATTTCTTTTTCCATATCGGCAAGGCGTTCTAATATTAAAGTATTCATCTCGTCTAAGGCCGCCGCATCGACTTTAACTCCTTCAATTTCCATTTTCGCTAAGACAACAGCCAATGGCAGTTCCATGGTCAAGAAAAGTTCGGTAGCCGCTACTGCCTCTAATTTTGCTAAAAGCGGGGCTTTCACTTGTTCATATGCTTCGACTTTATTAGCTACATGTTGGTTAACAATTTCAGCGTCTTCTGGGACGGCTAATTTAGCGCCTTTGCCATAAATACTTTCATCCGATTGCACCGTTACCGGTAAAGCTAAAAAGCTTTGAATAGCTTCGATACGTTGGTCTTGGCTTTGTTCCGCTAAATAAGTCGCAATCGAGACATCAAAGGTCACATGTTGTAAAGAAGCACCAAAACGAGCTGCAATTACCATATCCTTTTTGGTATCATAGGAAATTTTTTCGGTTAATTCCTTGGCTAACCACTCTTTAAATAAAGGTGAGTCAAAAGCCGTTTTTGCTTCCGTCACAAAGACTTGATGAGAGACTAAATCTGACCAAGTCACTTTGATCACATCGGCAAAATGATAGTTTTCTTCAATCGTTTCAAAGTGAATCGCTGTTTGATCAGGTAAATGCTCTGCTTTAATCTCTTCTAAATAAACCACTTCATAATCGGATTCCATCACTTCTGATGCATCGTTGACTACTTCTTCACTGCCTAAAGCTGATAGGAAACTATTAAATTCCATTTGACGATAAAACTCTGTTAAATCGTCAATATTTTTCTCATTCATCGTAATATCGTCTACTGAAATGTCAATCGGGGCTTCTAATAAAATACGAGCCAAGTCTTTACTCATGCGGGCATTTGCTTCATCGTTAATAATGTTTTCTTTCATTTTTGACGGTTTTAACTCATCTACACGTTCATACATCGCTTCAACGGTACCAAATTGATGTAATAATTTCAGCGCCGTCTTTTCACCAATGCGGGTAATACCAGGGTAATTATCGGATGAATCGCCCATTAAGCCTTTCATATCGATAATTTGTTCAGGGGTAATATCATATTTTTCACGAATTACGGCAGGGGTATACGGTTCTAGATCACTCACCCCACGTCGTGTAACATAAACTGTCGTATTCTCACTGGCTAATTGGATTAAGTCTTTATCGCCTGAAATCACCACGACTTGATCGTCCTCATCTGCTTGATTGGATAAAGTCCCAATAATATCATCTGCTTCATAGCCTAAGACATCATAGTGTTTAATGCCATAAGCATCAAGTAACACTCTAAAATAGGGCATTTGCTCTTTAAATTCACTTGGTGTCTTTTGACGTCCACCTTTGTATTCTGCATATTTTTCAGTACGAAACGTCCGCTCACTTTTATCAAACGCTACTAATACATGGGTCGGTTCAAATTGTTGTAAAACATTATCTAACATGCGATTAAAACTATATAAAGCATTAGTATGCAATCCTGAACGATTTTTAAAGCGTTCCAAATCTAAAATCGAATAGAATGCACGAAATGCTAAACTACTTCCGTCTATTAAGACAATTTTTCGTTGGGCCATAATAATCTCCTTCTTGATTTTCTCTTCTCCATTATAACAAATTGTCCTTTATTACACATCTTTAATGTTAATGACTAGCATTTTCTTTTTTTAGCGGTGTCAATCCTTACAGTCATTACAATTATTTTCTTTTTTTACACGAAAAAACTAAAAGTACGCTGTATCAGTCATGAAAACCAGACGATAGACCGACGACGCTATGAAATTATCAAAGATTACTCAAATTTAGTATAAATTATTTTCATAAAAGAATGATATTAATAAAGGAAAACTGTTTATACATTGTGAAAAAGAAAACCAATTTCACAAACTTATAAATGAAAATTATTTGTAAAACCCTATCAAAGTGGTACAGATAAAAACTTTTTATAGTAACTGTTCCAACGTTTTGAAACAGAATTATTGTATTATCAGCGTTTAAAGACTGTTTTGGCCTTGACGGACTGTGCTATTTTCCGATACAATGTAAGTGTAAAAACATTGTGAATCAATTTTCAAAAACAGGAGGAAACAGAAATGACAGAAACAATGACAAATGCTTGGGAAGGCTTTAAAGGTGCCGCTTGGCGTGAGAATACTGACGTTGGTCAATTTATTTTAGACAACTACACAGAATATACTGGCGACGAATCTTTCTTAGCTGAAGCAACAGAAGCAACTCAAAAATTAAACAAGACTTTTGAAGATTTATTAGCTTATGAAGTTGAACATGGCGTAGTCGATATGGAAGAAAAAATTGTTTCAACTGTATTAGCATACCCTGCTTCATACATCGACAAAGACTTAGAAAAAATCGTTGGTTTACAAACTGATAAACCATTAAAACAAGGCTTAAACCCATTCGGTGGCGTTCGTATGGCTAAACAAGCATTAGAAGCTTATGGATACAGCTTAGATCCAGAAGTTGAAATGCAATTTACAGAATGGATCCAAACTCATAACCAAGGTGTATTCGATGTTTACGATGCTGACATCCGTGCTGCTCGTTCAAACAAAATCATCACTGGTCTTCCAGATGCTTATGGACGTGGACGTATCATCGGTGACTACCGTCGTGTTGCATTATACGGTACTGACTTCTTGAAAAAAGAAAAATTCAATGACTGGAATGCAATGGAACGTGAAATGTATACTGAAGAAGAAATGCAAACACGTGAAGAAATTTCTAAACAATATCGTGCTTTAGAAGAAATTGCTCAATTAGGTGATATGTACGGATTTGACTTACGTCAACCTGCAAAAACAGCTCAAGAAGCCATCCAATGGACTTACTTAGCATTCTTAGCTGGTGCAAAACAAACTAACGGTGCGGCTACTTCTTTAGGTCGTATGGACGCATTCTTCGATATTTATATCGAACGTGACTTACAAGCTGGCTTAATTACTGAACAAGAAGCTCAAGAATTAATTGACCATTTCGTAATGAAATTACGTATGATTCGTTTCGCACGTACACCAGACTTCAACGAAGTATTCTCAGGTATGCCAACTTGGGTGACTTTATCAATCGCTGGTATGAACAATGATGGCCGTTCATTAGTTAACAAAACATCATTCCGTGCATTACACACATTATATACAATGGGTGAATCACCAGAACCAAACTTAACTATTTTCTATAACGAAAAATTACCACGCGCTTACCGTGAATACTGTGCGAAAGTTTCAATTGATACTTCAGCTATCCAATATGAAAACGACGAAGTAATGGCTAATGTAATGCATTCCACAGATGCTGCTATCGCATGTTGTGTGTCCCCTTCAGTTATGGGTAAAGAACACCAATACTTCGGAGCTCGTTTCTCTGGACCTAAAGCCTTATTATATGCTGTATCCGGTGGGGTTGACGAAAAAACTCGTAAGACTGTTATTAAAGGTTTAGAACCAATTAAAGGTGACTACTTAGAATATGACGAGTTAATGGAAAAATTAGATAAAGTTATGGACTGGACAACTAAAGTTTATGTTCGTGCATTAAACATTATCCACCGTCAACATGACCGTTATGCTTATGAATCAACTCAAATGGCGTTATTAGATTCACATCCACACCGCTACTTTGCAACAGGTATTGCTGGTTTAGCATTAGTTGGGGATATGTTATCAGCTGTTAAATACTCTAAAGTACGTATCGTTCGTGACGAAGATGGATTCCCAGTTGATTATGTGGTTGAAGGTGAACAATTCCCTACTTTCGGTAACAACGATGACCGTGTTGATACATTAGTAACTGATTTCTTACATGACTATATGGAACGTTTACGTAAATTACCTACTTACCGTAATGCTGAAATTACAACATCAATCTTAACCATCACTTCAAACATTGTGTATGGTAAAGCATTAGGTAATGTATTTACAGGTTCTAACCCTGAAGTAGTTGGTTACCGTGAACCATGGACACCAATTGCGCCAGGTGCTAACCCACAATATAACTCTGTTAAATCAGGAGCTTTAGCTGCTTTATCATCAGTTGCTAAAATTCCATTCGAAGATGCTCGTGACGGAAGCTCATATACATTTGCAATCCATCCAAAAGCATTAGGACGTGACGATGTTGACCGTAAAGCAAACTTAGCAACTATGTTAGATGGTTACTTCAAAAAAGGTGGACATCACTTAAACGTTAACGTGTTAAACCGTGAAAAATTAATTGATATCTTACAACATCCTGAAGAAAATCCACACGCTGTATTACGTGTATCAGGTTATGCTTTATACTTAAACAAAGCAACTCAAGATCAAATCAATGATATCTTACAACGTGTAATTCACAACCAATTCTAATTTGCTTAATAAATCCTAAGCAGCGAAGATCAAGCCAAGTGCTTGGTCTTCTTTTTTTATAGCTTAAAGAATGAAAATTTTAGATTACCGCTAAGCGATTAAGTGGGGAGTAGAATAGAAGTAGAAAATTGAATAATTTTCGCTTCGTCGGCCTACCCCCGCACAGTGGAGTAGGCCTCAAACAAGTCGTTAAGACGCAAGTTGAGGCCACTCAACCACTGCGCTCTTAATTTAATAACAATAACTTGATCGGGTTTACCAAATTTATCTTTAACCTCGTTAAGACGCAGGTTGAGACCACTCAACCACTGCGCTTTGAATTTAATAACAATAACTTGATTGAATTTATCAAAGTGATACCTCACCTCGTTAAGACGCAGGTTGAGACCACTCAACCACTGCGCTCTGAATTAAATAGATATGCCTAAACAGAATTTAAAAAGTTTTTGCCAAACCTCGGATAAAAGCTAATTAAAAGATGAAAGTGGCTCAGTTTTAAATTGCGAAATACATGGAAATGATTTAGTTTGATTTGAAAGATAAAGTCTTGTGAATGTCTTTGAGCATTAGGTAGATGGATACACGGTTCGTTAGGGTTTGTCAACTAAATCCAAGTGAAGTCAATACTTGGATAATGAGCAAAGCAATTTATTTGTTAAAGCCTTGTCAATTTCTATGCGCATTAAAAAGAACGATTCACGGTTCGTTAGGGGTGTAAACTAAAACATTCTAATGTCCATTTAGGATTAAGACTTGGATAATAATCCGTAGCTTTTTACGCTAATTCAATAATATTTGCTTTCAAATAGGATTAATCTTAATTCCCACCTATTATTTTATAAAAATTTTCTTAAATTGAGTCTTATGATTTGAATTATTTGTCATTTTTCATATGCTTAAAGTAAGGAGATGATAAAAATGCGAAAATTTAGAAAGTATTTAGCACTTAGTATTGTTTTATTTTCGCCCGTTTTGCCGCTGTCAAATGGAATTTTTAATCAATCAGTTGTAACTGCGCAAGAAACATCGCCAAAAGAACACGCAATGAAAGTCGTCGAAGAATTACAAAGTTATTTTGAAAATGAAGCCCTGCCAACAAAAGTATTAACCGCAGAATCCCCTGTCTATTTTTCTGCCGCTACCACAAAAGTTTCGGATACCGAGAACTTTAATATCTTTTATTATGCAGAAAATGAGCCATATGAGGTCAACAATCAAGAGCTCAATAATAAAACGCCGATTGCTGCTTTTCAACGTGCCGTTTACGAAGATGAAGCAGCCGCTCAAAAAGCGGTTAATCAAGTGATTGATAATCAAGGTGAAGAAATAGACTTAGGTTATGGCATAACCGGTTATTTAACAGCTGGTATGGGATCTACTTATTTAAATTGGCAAGAAGGCAACTGGAGTTTAGCAATCCAAGCACCCAATCAAGAAGGTGTTTCTTCTCCTGATTTAGCGAAACAAATCGTTGAATATTTAGAAGAAATTGCTTTGCCAGCTCCTGAAGTAGTCGGTCAAATTAAATTAAGAATGAATGACTCATTAACTTATGAAGATAATGTCGCTACATGGCAAGTAGGAAATGTCGTTTACACCGTCTCTCATGCTGATCCTTTCACCCTTATTGAAATGACCGGTTCGATTACTAACCCTACTGAACAATAATGAGTCCTATAGCTTAAAGGCACACAGAAGATAATTTTTCTAGTGTGCCTTTTTATATGATGATGAAGTAGAATTTTTAGTGACGCGCCCTTTAATTTTGATGCAGTCGGTATTTAGAGGGCCTTTAGCTAATACGATACCGTGATAGACTTTATATTAGATTGCAATTTACGAAGTCTATCATAAAATGATAATGTGGTCGCCTCATAATTACTCATAGAACGTTTACCTATCAGTCAATTACTTTTATATAAAATACTATTTTTACTGATGCTATTAATAAAAGAGATAGTAACTATAAATATTTCTCAATTGAAAACGGAACCATTTCTTTACAAAATTTTATCCTTTCGTGCTATGATGAAATTAACAGACAAAATAAATTGGTTAACTGCCAACTATCAATACATGAAAGGACGATTTAACATGACTCAATTAGTTACCTATTTAGACGATATTAAGGAAGGCGCTCAATTTCAAAGCGAATCTTATTTAATGAGCGAAGAGCGCATCATAGAATTTGCTAAACAATTCGATCCACAACCTTTCCACACCGATCCGGTTGCCGCTAAAGATACAATCTTCAAACGCTTAGTGGCTTCGGGTTGGCATACTCTTGCAGTTAATATGAAAATGTTAGTCGAAACATTGCCATTAACACCGGGTGCCATGATGGGAGCCGGAGCAGATGTTAAATGGGTACGCCCTGTCTATCCTGGAGAGAGTATTTATAGTATCTTCACCATGAAAGAAATTAAACGCTCTAAAACGAAACCACAACAAGGGATTTGCTTAATGGAAGCCAAAATTTATAACCAAGATGACGAATTAGTTACCGAGATTATGCATCGAGCTTTTGGTTATTTTAAATCAAAAGCTTAATATATAAAACCCAACTAAAATAAAAGAGGCTAGCATGCACCTTTTTGTAACAAAAGGATTTAGACGAAATTTTTGAAGTAAAATTTCAACCGCATATCTAACCTCTTTTGTATTTTGGACTGTAAAAAAGCGCCAATAGTCAGCATTATTAACGGTAAGTAACAATTCTTGGATTGGGCAAGTATTAGAAAATCAAATGATTTTCGCTTCGTCTGCCTACTCTGCAAAGATGGAAGTGAACGAGAAGTTGAAAATCGAATAATTTTCGCTTCGTCTGCCTACTCCCTGGTGCCGTTACTTTTTAATGCTTTCCTATTAGCCACATCATGTATTACTAAGTTAAAGCTTCTTCTGCTTTAACATGTCGCTCTCCCATACCAAACAGTCTTCCTTGTTGCAAACAAATGCCAACGGCTTTCAACCGAGGTGACATTTCTTCTGTTTCAACCCGTTCGACAACAATTTCCATTTGGGGTCGTCCAAATCATTTCAACACTTTATTGGTCAAAAGATGAATAATAATATAGCCTTGACTAAATTTGGTACTCGCTAATTAAAAATAAAGTTCAAAAGCTATCTTAGGAACCTAGTCCTAACTTCGTTCCGATGATACTTTCTGTAATAAATAAACACCTATTTTACTATAGTTTTGTGCTGTCCTCTAAATCTGAATCCGGTTCAAGAGATAGGACATTTCACCACTACGTAATAATAGGTGTTTTTTATCATTAGACATGAATATCTTCCGATAAATATTGTTTAATTAATTGACGTTCAGCTTGATTGAGTTCGCGATATTCACCTGGTTTTAACATTTGATCAAGTGAGAATTCTCCAAAGGTTAACCGTACTAGTTCAATTACTTTGACTCCTGCACTTAAAAACATCTTCTTCACTTGATGGTATTTGCCCTCCGAGAGGGTAACTAGCGCTTCACTTTCCGTTGGTGAATGACGTAAAATAATCAATTTTGCAGGTTTGCATAAGGTATCTTGATCGATTATCACCCCTCTAGCAAACAGCGCGACCGTTTCTTCATTAATATCACCATTTACCTTAACTCGATACTGCTTCTCCACATGATGATCCGGATGTAATAGGCGATAACCCAGTGGTCCATTATTCGTCAACAATAATAATCCACTAGTATAACGGTCCAAACGTCCAATAGGATATAGGCCCTCTATTTGATCTTCAGCTCTTAGAAGGTCGATTACCGTCTGCTTCTGGTCATCTTTAACAGCGCAAATAACTCCTTCTGGCTTATACATCATATAATATTTTTCGGTTGGACTGATGATTTGTTGGCCTCTGACCGTAATTTTTTGTAGCTCACTATCTATATTTTGTCTTAGTGAAAGAGCTTGATGGCCATCAATTAAGATTTGGTGGTCAGCTAATAAACGTTTTCGTTGTTGTTTCGATAGTTGTAATGTTTTGATTAAAAATTTATCTAGTCTCATCTATTTCCTACTTTAATTATTGACACAAAAAGGAAGTGCCAACTCAACCTATTGGTCGTTAAATACCTCGTTGAATGACACTTATGTTTATGCATTTTATCACTTTTATTGAAATGATTCGCTTTGAGCGAAGTGGTATAAATGTTGCCCTATACAATTCTTTTGGTCGTCGGTCTATTACCTTCTGTTTTCACTTTTATTTTTCGTTTTGGTTGTAACTGTATCACTGACGACATTTGACTTTAATGATTTGCTTTAGCCTAAAGGGGTGCGCCATTAACCGCATCAAGCCCATTACTCCTCCATCGGTAAGAAATCCACGATTACCACTTCTGGACGATTATAGAAGCGTGGTATATGGTCTAACTTTTGATTTTCTAAGCCACGACTGACAATTAATTTAGTATGATTAAAATTATATTCGCCACCAGCATATTTGGGGAATAATCCTTGGTGAGGCGCGTAAAGTCCATTGATTAAACCAGGAATGCGCCATTGTCCACCATGTGCATGACCACTGAAAATAATATCGAAGGGATAAGCTAAATAATCTTCAATTAATTCTGGTCGATGGGCTAATAAAACATTGACATATGGTCCGGATTGGTGATTGTGCATTGCTTCAAATAAGGCAATATCTGGTGGAAGAAATGTTGGATCATCAATGCCGGTAATTTGTAAGGTGGTCTCATTATAAGTAAATAAACTTGATTCTTGGGCTAGCACTTCAATTCCTTTGGCTTCTATCATCTGTTTTACTTGCTCGCCACGTTTTGTATATGATTCATGATTGCCTGTTACATAATAGGTTGGGTATTTAACGACGATTTGATTTAAAAATAATTCTGCCTGACTCTGAGGTAATTTTTCATCAACAATGTCGCCCACTAGAAAGACGACATCCGGAAATTGATTGTCAATTAAGGACATCAAGTCTGTTTGATCTTCACCAATTAAATTACTATGCAAATCGGTAATGACGGCTGCTCTCACACTATTTTTCACATTCGGATGTTGATATTTATAATGTTTCACGACTAATTTTTGATTGAGACCATTCGCTGTGAATAAGGCTAAGCCGATTGTTGAAACAGCTATTCCCATTTTTGTTATAAATTTCATACAGTTCCACCTTCAATAATGGTATAATAAATACCATATAATATATATTCTAGATAAGAATATCATGTATTTTTAATGTTTACAAATTTTTTACAAATCCTAAATGGAGTGTGTGTCTAGCCTTCGTTATAATGAAGAAGGTTTATAAAAATAAGACGATTTATTTTAAGACTTTACCAGGTTAATAACCTATACTCACTTTTCATTATCCAAACTACCGATTTGTAAATGTTATTCAGAAAGGAAGTCCAATATGTATAATGAAAAAATTGGGTTAATTGATATCGGGTCAAACACTATCCGTCTGGTCGTTTATGCGATTGACCATAGATTTAATATCACCGAATTGCAAAACATCAAGACACCCGCAAGACTTTCACAATACTTAGAGAGAAGCAAAAAATCAGTTGTAATGAGCCAAACGGGGATTGATTTATTAATCGAAGTATTGCAGTCCTTTAAAATCGTGGCTGATAAAGCCGGTGTAGATAAATTATTCCCGGTCGCAACCGCAGCGATTCGCCAATCTGATAACCGTGACGATATTTTAGCTCAAGTCAAAAAACAAGTAGGTATCGAGATCACTATTTTATCAGAAAAGCAGGAAGCAACTTTCGGTCAATATGCGATTTTGCATTCGGTTGATGTACCAGATGGTATTACGATTGATATCGGGGGTGGCAGTTGTGAGGTGACGCTCTTTAAAAATCAAAAGATGGTACAATTCCATAGTTTTCCTTTTGGTAACGTCACTTTAAAGGAAAAATTCTTTAAAAATAAAAAGCATAATGATGCCAGCGCCGTGGATGCGGTGCGTAAATACATACGCGAGCAATTTAAAAGCTTGCCTTGGTTGAAAAAAGCCAAACTACCGATCGTCGCGATGAGTGGTTCTGCGCGTAATATCGCCTATGTACATCAGCGTTTAAATGAATATCCGATTGCGGGAATTCAAGGCTATCATATGACAGAAGCTAGTTTGAACCAAACCTTGGATTTATTTATGGCCACCGATTTAGAGGATATGGGAAATATTGATGGACTCAGCAATGACCGTGTCGACATCATCATCCCGGCCAACATTGTCTTTTTAGAATTATTAAATACGGTCAAAGCACCGATTTTTATTTTATCTAATCAGGGACTACGAGAAGGATTTGTTTTAACTTATATTAATGAGCACTATCACTCACCTATCGATGCACGCAATAATAAACTAAGAACGGTCCAACAAGTAGCTGATAAGATGAATATTTTACCTGAAGGTAGTATTTTGCGGGTTAATTATGCCATTAAACTATATCAAGCATTGAGTGAAGCTGATGTTATTCGCTACGATGAGCAATTAAAAAATGAATTAGAATTTGCCAGCTATTTATATCGCTTTGGTTCAATGATCAGTTCAGAAGCTGATTCACAACATACCTTCTATATTATTTCCAATATGGATTTATTAGGCTTCTCACATCATGATCGCCTACGATTAGCTTTACTAAGTAGTTTCAAGAGCAAATCCATGATGATGCGATACTTGCGTGATTTTCCTGATTGGTTAACTGAAGACGAGATCAAAGAACTCTTAATTTTAGGAGGAATCATAAAAGTAAGTGATGCCTTGAATGATTCGCAAACACAACCGATTAAAGACTTAAACTTTATCAAAAAATCCAAAAACAAGTATCAATTAGTCATCTATCATACCGCCCCAGTAGTAGCCGAAGCTTACCGTACCAATCGTCATTTAAAACATTTAAGCCGCGTCTTAGATGGAAATTTAGAACTAAAATTTATCGAACTTGAATCTTAAGTGTTGAGGATTTTATTGAAGTTAACAATACAATTCCCTAATCGCAACTGGTTAATGACTGAATCATCCGCTCGGTTACTAGCAATTGGTTTATGACCTAATCATCAACTCAATTACTAGCATCTACCAAGATATGATTTTAAAGAATTGCTATCGAAGCTCTAACACTTTTATTTGTTCGATAAGAAAGGAATTATTATGCCTAAACGTCAAAAAAAATCTGAAAAAACACAAAAACATTCTTTTAAAAAGAACGACTTTATTGTAGAAGATCCCTATGACTCACCTGATTATTATTTTAACCGTGAATTAAGCTGGTTAGACTTTAATAAACGTGTGATTGAAGAAGCCTATGATCAAAATAATCCATTTTTAGAACAATTAAACTTCTTAGCAATTGCCAGTTCCAATGCCGATGAATTTTTCATGATACGAGTGGCTGGTGTCTATGATCAGTATAGCGCCAATGTCGAAATTGCAGAAAATAAAACGCAAATGACCCCTTTTGAATTACTGCAGGCAATTCGTAAAAAGAGTGCTGAAAATATTGAATTACAATATAATCGTTATCATGAACTGGTTAAAATTTTGCCTACTTATGATTATCAAATTAAACGCAGTGCTGAATTAACACCAGAAGAATTAGTAATTGCAGAGCATCGTTTTAGACAATTAATATTACCAACATTGTCCCCAATTGGGATTGATGCGTATCGACCATTTCCACACTTGAGTAACAAAGCGATTAATATTTTAGTCAGCTTGCAAAATGAAAAAGGCAATCAAATGACTGCCATTGTGCCCATTCCTAATCTTGTGGAACGTTATATTACGATTGAAAATACTAGCACAAAAACATTGGTCTTCACTGAGGATTTAATTGTCCATTTTATCGATGAATTATTTAAAGGTTATCATGTGAATTTCTCATTACCTTTTAGAATTACACGTGATGCTGACTTTGATATTCGTGAAGAAGGGGCATCGGACTTAATAATCGAGATTGAAGACTCCTTGAAAAAGCGTAAAAATGGCGAAGTTGTACGTATTGAAGTCGATACGTCTATTTCAAAAGTCTATGAATCTCATCATTTAGATGTTTTGATGGATATTTTACAATTAGAAGATTTTGACCTCTATCAAATTGCTGGACCATTGGATTTAACCTTCTTATTTAAATTACATGATCAAGTGGGAGCCGACCATCCAGAAGCCTTATATCCACCGTTTGAGCCATTTTTAAATCCCGAACATACGGGGGAAAAATTATTTGAGGCGATCCGTGAAAAAGACTTGTTCTTTAACCACCCATATGACTCGTTCAAGCCAATCGTTTCCTTAATCGAAACAGCTGCCAATGACGAAAAAACAATCGCCATTAAACAAACTTTATACCGTGTCTCTAAACATTCCCCGATTATCGCAGCCTTAAAACAAGCTGCCGAACGTGGTAAAGAAGTCACCGTCTTAGTGGAATTAAAAGCCCGGTTTGACGAAGAAAACAATGTCTATTGGGCACGCGAACTAGAAGAAGCAGGTTGTCATGTCTTATATGGTGTATCAGAGTTAAAAACTCATAGTAAAATTACTTTAGTCATCCGACGTGAAGACGATAAAATTCAACGCTATGTCCATTTAGGGACAGGTAACTATAATGATAAGACCGCACGTATTTATACAGACATGGGGATTTTAACCTGTCATGAAGAAATAACTGAAGATGCGTCTAAATTCTTTAACCACTTAAGTGGCTTTACTGAAAGACCCAATTATAAACATTTACATGTGTCACCCTTTGAAATTCGTGACTCGTTAATTGATTATATCGATGAAGAAATTGCCTACCAAAATCAATTTGGTAATGGACGCATTGTTGCTAAAATGAACTCCTTAACCGATAAAGCAATCATTAAGAAGTTTTATCAAGCAAGTCAAGCGGGTGTAAAAATTGAATTAATTATCCGTGGTATCTGCTGCTTAAAACCTGGTGTAGAAGGTATTTCTGACAATATTCATGTCAGAAGTATCGTCGGACGCTTTTTAGAACATTCTAGAATTTACTTCTTTAATCGTAATGGTGCGCATCATTTATTCCTATCATCAGCCGATATGATGACGCGTAACATGGTTCGTCGTGTTGAAATTGAGTTTCCTATTTTATCAACAGAGATTGAAAAACAAATTATCGACATCTTAGACTATCAATTAGCTGACACTATGAAAGCCCGTGAACTTCAAGTTGATGGCACCTATACCCGACCCGATCGGACAATGGTTCAAAACAATTCTCAAACCCAATTAATGCGACTAGCTGAAAGTAAGCGTGAAGCGCTAGTACCAGTAGTTGCGGTAGTTGAAAGCAAACCAATACTAAGTTGGTGGCAACGTTTAGTTACATGGTTCAAATAAAATTAATTATCTTATTGTTATTATTGATCAGCAATAGCACTGGGAGTAGAAAATCGGCTCTTTGTCAAATGGTGTGGGTGAACAGAGTCATTTCTGTTCACCTACACCAAAAAGTAGAGAGCCATAATTTTATATTCATTACAAAAACACCTTACTCGTTCATCGTTGAGTAAGGTGTTATTGCTATTGTTTTATAACTTTATCCTTCAATATTTAATTTTGCGAATAAGTCTTCAAAATAAGCTTCGGTCTCAGGACGGTCCGCAATGTCGGTATTTTCATATCCATAGTCACTGGTCTGCGTGCCTTCAATTTTCTTAATCCAATAAGCCGCAAAACCTTGAGCAAACGATTCTGATGGTTCATGATAATAAGAACCTTCTTCTTCCCACTCTGCTTGATGGACACTCATCCATTCATCAGAATCTGAGAAACTCTTATATTCTTCTAAAGCCGGATCTTTATAAACACGAGAAGAATAATCAATAATATGCCCCATTTCATGATAAATGATGACCGGTTCAATTTCATATTCTTCCGAGAAGTGAATTTCTCTTGCTGGATACGCCATCGCACTTAAGTCAAAGTCACCGACATCGATAATATTATTAATATCCGTATGCGTCATATAACCAAAACGTGCTAAACGTTGTTGGAAATCTAACGGTAATTTATGGAAAGCTTCTACTATAATACTTTCTCTTTCATCCAGTTCAGCTGACTCTTCCACCCCTTCAAAGTATTCAAAGTATGGGGCTTTCTCTTCGCTGACTGACATATCATAACGTTCTACTAATAAATTATAAGAGTCGTACATACTATCTAATATTTCTTGAATCCGTGGGTTAGATGGATCTTGTTCTTGTAAAATTTCTGCACGACGAACATCTGCATAGGCATCCGCAATTATTTGTGGTGAAAAGTTTTTCGTATAGTGATACATCTCATAAATATCATCCGTATAATGATTCAAGTAAGATCCATGCAATTTAAAATTAATATCTTGATACTGCGCTTCGACTAATTCTTCTAAACTAAAAGTATCTAATAAATCGGCTGAAGCCACAGCTGGCGAGATGATTTGCATATCGCCATTATCATAAATTAGATACAACCAAGCAAAGGTAGATAAATCACGATAACTTTTGCCTCCAGTGATTTCATTAACAAATTCAAAATTACTTCCTGGATTTGATACATATAAGGCATCATCTACCGAAGCAAATAAAGTGTCTTCATTCAAAATAATTCGATCATGAATACTTTCACCCTCGCCAATTTCAAATTCTACTTGGGGATATATTGATTCATAGAGATCAAATTGTTGTCCATTGACTTCAAATGACGTTTCATCGACTGTTGTTGTTTCAGCATTTACACCGCTTAAGGTAGAGGCATTTAAACTGACTGCTGTCATTGCCGCTAACCATAGTTTTGTCCATTTTCTCATTAGTCTCATCCTCCCAAATTTTGTTTGCTCAATCTTTTTACTACACCTTAATCTTAAAGTAAAACTGCTTTCAAATGCAAAGAAAAGTGCTTAAGATAAGTTTTATTTATTAAAATTTTAAATAATTCCGCGACAAAGAAAACCCCTATTAAATCAATATTTTAACAGGGTTACCACTTCATATTTTAGTTAATTTGAATCGAACGAGAGTTTCTTTTTAATGCGTTAAACATTTTAAAAGATTCGCAATAAACTTAAGTATTGATTGATTATTTTATCAATAAATTGTGCCCACTCCATTAGTAGTCTTTTAATTTCTTAGTAGCCAATTCAATCATCCGAATGGAAGTTTGATAATGTCCAGTAATAACATTATAGATGCCATCTTCTGATAGAACCAAGCGGTCTAAATCATCAGGAAATTTTCCTTGTTGATGCATTTCCACATCATGGTGAAATTCTTCGCTACCATAATAAGTTCATAATTTTACAAGATTTGAATGAGTCTCTTCAATCTGGTCCAATAACTGATTCAGTTCATGGACTAAGACAGTTTGATTTTCCAATATGCCTTCCATCGCCATTATTCAGTTAATCTCTTGCTGCATCACGATTCCTTCTTTCCTATTTTACAAAACGACCTATCCCACTTTAGTATAGGATAACTCTTTCAAAGTTGCGAATAATAAACATTAGAAATTTTGGTACATATTATAGGCCCGCTTTTAATTAATAGAACAATGCAGATTTTATCCAAACAAATAGAGTTGTAGGAAATAAAGTAACAACAAGTGTAAGGGATAAAAGCTATACCCTATCCATTTATTTAAATGACCCCTTTGCCCATTATAAAAAGCACATAATAGAAAACCCAAGCTAGCGAATAATGAATCACCGTTTATGAATATCCCCACTAGTAGACCATATATTGGACGATCATGAAAATAATAGAGTGCTACAATCGTTAAAATTGCGGTGTAACCATAATCTACTAACCCCAAATATGCGACTAAACAACCTGCTAAGACAATCACCGCAGCTAATAGTGTGTAAGGCCATTGTCGCTTACTCAAACAGTATTCAAACCCCATTAGGACAATTACTGCCACGCTAAAGGTCCACAAAATATTTTGATAATATGGAAACTGCCAAGATCCTGATATTAGCAAGTTAAAGGGAATTTCCGTAATAAGAGCAAATCCTAACAAATTCATCAAATATCGCTTGCGATTACGGGTGTGAACAAAGCCTTCGACTAATAAAATTAATGAACGGAAGGTTCTAAAAGTCCCCTTATTATAGATTGAAGCAAAAAAGTCACTGAGCGGATGTGTCGTAAGTTAGATATTCTTTGCTAGATTGAAGCAAAAAAGCTCTCTTAAATCTCGAAAAATTTAAGAGAGCTACTTAATTAAGTTTACTGCTAAAATAAAAAATTAGTTTGCATTAAGTTGTTGTACTTTTTGTTTAATTTGATACACGGCTCCTAATAAACCTGCATCATTTTTAAGCTTCGCAAGTTTAACATCACAAGCTGTTTTACCAACCATAAAGTGATAACTTTCATGACGTTCTACAATTTTCGCATGCATTTTCATTAAGCGATCATAAAAAGCCGGATTCTCGGTAATACCCCCACCAATTAAGATAGCTTGCGGATCAAATAAACTATCTAGGTTAATAATCGCTTTTGAAAGAGCGGAATAGAAAGTTTCGACTGCCTGTTTAGCAAATGGATCATTATCTTCGTTTTCTAAAACGATTCGTGCATCAGTGACTTCCTCAAAATTAGGATCTTGCTCTTTATGTAATTTATTATAGACACCACACAACCCTAAAATAACCGCCCCATGATAATTTAAGCTCGAATTCAATTCTATTGAACCTACTTCTGGTACATGTTCCATTATCATCCACCCGAACTCGCCGGCCATCCCGTTAAAACCACGGTAAACTTGGTCGTTAATGACAAAACCACCGCCAATACCTGTACCCAATACCATACAAATATAGTTACTTAAGTCTTGTGCATTTCCCAACCATTTTTCTGCGATTGCGACACTATTCCCATCATTATCGACGGTAATCGGCAAATCGGTATATTGATGCAAAATATCAATCAAATTAATTTGATAAATACTACGAATAGCGCCGGCAGTAATCAAGAACCCATCTTCTCGAATGACTCCAGGCATACTAATCCCAATCCCCTCAACTGATTCATTTGAAAATTGGTTAATAATTTTAACAAGCGTTTCTATAAAGGGTTCTTTTTCTAATGGTGTTGGCACTTTATCCTTTTGCGTAATATTACCTTCTTCATCTACTAAACCATATTTTATAAAGGTCCCTCCAATGTCAATACCTAAAAACATCTCTAACCTTCCTTTCTACCTTAACCTTGGTATTCCCACTCACCTAACTTAGGTGCATTACTATCAAAGCCTAAATATAATTCAAATTTTCCAGGATCCGTAAATCGTTTTAAATCACTATGAACATAAGCTAAATTATCTATCGTAATTTCAAAGCTTCCCTGGTAAAATCCGTTCGCTTTCACACTGACTTTTTCAAAATGTTTTAATTCTCTCACTGGCCGTACCACTTCCGATACACAGTCACGAATATAAAATTGAACTACTTCTTGCCCATCAACATCACTTTTATTACTTAAAGTATAGTGCACGATAAATTTATTTTGTTTATCTACGATATTAGCTTCTATAAGTTCTATTTCACTATAATTTAATCCATGTCCAAAAGGATAGAGTGGTCCTTCCATGACGTCTAAATAACGTGACATATAACGAATAGTTGGATTTTCTTCGTTAAACGGTCGTCCGGTTGAATAGTGATTATAATGCAATGGCATTTGTCCAACGGAACGTGGTAAACTTATGGGGAGTTTTGCTGATGGATTCGTTTTTCCAGTTAAAACATCAACAATTGCTCGTCCCGCTTCACTTCCAGGAAACCATGCATATAGAATTGCTTTCACATATGGCTCGATATCTGTTAAATCAAGTGGTCTGCCTGAATATACTACTAGTACAATATTTTTATTCCATTGATAAACCTGTTTTACAGTTTCGATATCTTGAGGAGTTAATTTAATATTGGTTTTACTTGCTGCTTCTCCGGCTTCTGTTCCGGTTTCACCTACTGCAATCACCACTTTATCCACTAATTGGAATCGATCGAAATCCACGATTTGCTCTGCTAAATCAACTATCATTTCTGTTTCTGCAAAAGCCTCTGCAATAGCAATACTTGCATCAATTTCCCCAATCCAAGACCAAGCCCCTAAGGTATCTCTTGATGTCGCCTTTGATCCTGCTAAACCTATTTTCTCAGTAGGTTTAAGTGGTAGAACTTGATCTTTATTTTTTAATAGCACCATTGATTCTGTTGCAATTTTTCTGGATTCTAATCTTAAATCTTCTTCTATTGTGAAATTATCATTTAAGCCACGATATGGATCTTCAAAGAGTCCTAGTTCATTTTTTAATTCTAAAATGCGCATTACAGTTTCATCGATCATTTGTTCTGAAACCTCTCCTGATTTCACCAAATCTGGTAATGAATTTAAATAAAAATCCGTCATCATATCAATTTCAACACCTGCTTCGAAAGCTTTTTTACTTGCACTAGCTTTTGAATCAGCTACCCGATGCTGAACTAATTCACTTACAGCTGCCCAATCTGAAATGACCACTCCATCAAATGCTAAATAGTCTCTTAACACTTCCGTCAATAAATAATGACTTGCCGTTACTGGGACGCCTCTAAACAAATTAAAAGAAGACATTACTAATTTTGCTCCGGCATCGATTGCTGCTTTAAAACTTGGTAAATGGTCTTGGAACAAAACCACATCAGACATGTCGACGGTGTTGTAATCCTTCCCACCTTGAGATTCACCATAACCTACGAAATGTTTGACACAAGCCGCAATATTTTGCTTATTAGTCAATCCATCTCCTTGATATCCTTCGACATAGGCCTTGGTCATAATGGTATTTAGATGAGGATCCTCGCCATTACTTTCTAGAACGCGTCCCCAACGTGCATCTCTTACTAAGTCAGCCATTGGTGAAAAAGTAACATGTATTCCAGCAGCTGCAGCTTCTTTTGCTGATAAATGAGCCATTCTCTTCACCAATTTCAGATTGAAAGAACTCGCTAATGCCAATGGAATCGGGAAAATCGTTTCATATCCGTGAATGACATCTGCCATAAAAATTAAAGGTATTTTTAGACGACTTTGTTCTAAATAATTTTTCTGAATATTAATGACTTCTTCCTTCGTATGAGTTCCTAATACTGTTCCTATCGTATTAAGTTGTTCTAAACTTAATCCCAGTTCTAACATTGGTCCAGTTATTTCTCCACTTTCTGAGAAAAAAGTGGGTGTAAGTTGAGTCATTTGACCTATTTTTTCTTCTAAAGTCATTTGTTTCAATAAATCTTTTAACTTTTCTTGTTCCATTATGGTCTCCTTTTTATTTTTTAACGATAAAAACGTTTTTATTTTCACTTCAAAAGGATGCCTTTCAATGACTTTTTTCATGAAAGGCTATTATCTTATAATTCCTCACCATTACTATTAATAACTTGTTGATACCAAGCAAACGATTTTTTCTTCGAACGTTTTAAGGTGCCATTACCTTGATTATCTTTATCAACATAAATCATGCCGTAACGTTTTTCCATCTCTCCTGTACCAAAGCTGACAATATCAATAATGCCCCATGGTGTGTATCCCAATAAATTAACCCCATCTTCTAATACTGCTGCTTTTAATTGTTCGATGTGAGCCTTTAAGTAATCAATGCGGTATTGATCATTGATACTGCCGTCCGCTTCAACTTTGTCATAAGCGCCAAAACCATTTTCAACAATAAACAATGGTAAATCATAACGCTCATGAATGACATTTAAAATATATCGTAAGCCTACCGGATCAATTTGCCATCCCCAATCACTTGCTTTAACAAATGGATTTGATAACCATTTACTATTTTTATAATCTGGTATCTCATAACCACCTTTATCTTGTAAAGTTGTAACAGTTCCTGACATATAGTAGCTAAATCCTATATAGTCGACTGTGCCTCCCTTCAAAGCCTTAAGTTCTTCATCAGAATAGTCAATTTCATATCCTTTATCTGCCCATTCATTTAAAACATAATTAGGAATCTCCCCTTTTGCATGGACATCGCTATAAAAATAACGTCTCTGCATTACTTTTAAGGCAGCCATTTGATCATCTGGATTACTTGAATAGGGATAAACTGGTACATAAGCCATCATACAGCCAATTTGAAATTCCGGATTGATTTGATGACCTAACTTAACGACTTTAGCTGATGCAATGAGTTCATTTAGACCAGCTTGATAAATAATTTCTTCTCGATTTTCTCCTTCCTCAAAAAGAATGGCTGAATTGGTCCATGTATGAAGTTCATGTTGACCATCGGCTTGATTATTAATTTCATTAAAGGTCATCCAATATTTTACTTTGTTTTTATAGCGGTTCATTACAACTTCAGCATATTTTACAAAACAATCAATGACTTCTTTACTACGAAAACCACCAAATTCTTTATACAAATTATATGGGATTTCAAAATGTGATAAAGTAATGACTGGTTCAATGTCGTTAGCTAATAACTCATCAAATAAATCATCATAAAATTGTAAACCTGCTTCATTTGCTTCTTCATCATTGCCGTTAGGAAAAATCCTCGTCCAATTAATAGAAGTTCTAAACGCTTTTAAACCTAATTCTTTAAACAACTGAATATCTTCTTTATAACGATGATAAAAATCAATCGCTTCATGATTTGGATAATATTTTTCAGATAGAATACCATCAGTAATTTCTCTGGCAACGCCATTGCTACCTGCGGTCATGACATCAGCTGTACTGATACCTTTTCCATCTTCATTCCATCCACCTTCAATTTGATGAGCGGCTACAGCGCCTCCCCAAAGAAAGTTTTCTGGCATTTGTTTCATTCATATCCCCCCTCTTCACCTCTCATTATATCGATACACCGCTTACATTTCACTAATATAAGGTTTATTGGTACGTTTGCTATAAAAAAAGAATAAACATCAAGATGGTACGCCATGTACCAACTTAATGTTTATTCTTTAAATTCCACTTGTTCTATTTAAATATCTTCATTTTTCAGGATTAATCGTATTATATAAGACTTTTGATAAAGCTTCGATAAGGAATATTGCGGGTATTTGTGATGTAAAATCTTCATGCAAATTAATCCGCCAAATATCAATTTCATAACTTAAAACAAAATCAGCCATGATGGCCAATTGACTTGTTGGATCACTGGTTATCGCTACTACGGTAAAATCGGGGCGATTGCGAAATCCATTTACAATTTCAGTAACCTCATTCGTGTTACCAGTAACGGATAATGCAATAATCATATTATCTGTCGTGTTACGTAATTTTCCAGAAATTGGATACGTATTATCCACCAAACCAAAGCTATTAATTCCTAAGGTAGCAAATCTTCTAGCTGCGTACTCACACATCGTACCCGATGCCCCAATCCCATAAAAGATAACATTTTCTGATTCAAGCATCTTTTCTGCAATCTGCTGCATCGTAAACTCAGTATTACTCGGAAACGTACTTGGCGAAATAAGCCCTTCACTATTAATAACAGACTTGTCACCTGGTTGATGCGTTTTGACATTAATTTTAAATTCTGCATAACTATCAAATCCTAATTTGCGAATAAATCGCATCACCGATGAAGCCGATGTATGTGATTCCGTTGCCACTTCGCGAATTCGCATATAAGGAATTTTCTCAATATTACTCGACATATAATGATACAAAACCTTTTCTGTCTCTGATAATCGATTAAAATCTATCTTTCCAAAAAAAGACATAGTCCTCTCCTCTTTTCTCTTATTTGAGGTGTTTCAAATCATTTTCATTCAATGTTGCGATTAATTCATCATGGTATTTTTGCGTAGTAGCCTCATCCCAATCATAATATTCACGCATGGTTTGTAATACTGGGTCGACCATTTGATCAACTTGCTCACGCATAAATAAAATATAATTAGTACGACGTAATAAATAGTCCACTGGTGTTAACGCTAATTCTTCTTCCATTGAATATTGTAAAGAAATCCAATCTTTCAATGATAATTTGTGGCCAAATGGATATTTATTCGTTAAGTTAAAGACTTTAGGTACGTTTGATCCATATAAGTTAGCTAAATAACGGGCATCTTCTCTTGATAAACCACGTCTAACTCCTAATTCTGCTAAAGTTTCTAACTCTTCATCGACATTCGCTGGGTTAAATTCTCCCCCTGATACCGGATAGGTCTTCGAGTTAATCATTCTAAAATGTAACTGGTGTTGCTCTGATAAGATATCTAATATCTTTAATAAGGCTCCTTCTGCCATTTTACGGTAGTCGGTAATTTTACCACCCGCTAAAGTTAATAAACCATTTGGATCTAATTCTAAACTTGACCCTCTAGAGACTGCTGAAGGGTCTAATGTTTTCTCAGAGACAGATCCTTCTAATGACCCCACTGCAGACTCAACAGCTGCACGATTTGCTTCGCCGTCTAAATAAGCTTTAACCGTATCGATTAAATGATTAAACGATTCATCGGAAACTTTACCGGAGTTGCCACCATTATAATCAGAGGCGGCATTGCCTGAAATCAATGGACGTAAGCCTGCCCATGAAGATTCTATATCACTTAAGGTGATATTTGCTTTAGGGTAACGACGGTTTACGATACGTAAAAGGTAATCCACATCTTCTTGGGTGACTCGTGGATGAGCTAAATCACCATTATAATCCGTATCGGTAGTACCAAAGTAGGTTTTATTTTCTCGTGGTAACACAAAAATCATACGGCCATCACCTTCGCCACTATCAAAATAAGTAGGTTGTGACACTTTAATGACACTTTCATCTACCACTAAATGAACCCCTTTAGTAGGACGCATAATCGCTGTTTGATGTTGATCATCTAATTGACGGATAGTGTCAGACCATGGTCCCGTCGTATTAATCACCACTCGCGCTTTAATCTCAAACGTCGTGTCATTCAATAAATCTTTAGCTTCAACACCGATGACTTGCCCTTCGTCATCAAATAATAAGCCGACTGCTTTTACACGACTGGCGATAAAAGCCCCATCTTGTGACGCTCGCTTAATATTTTCAATCACTAAACGCGCATCATTATTACGATAGTCTAAATACACCCCACCGGCTACTAAGCCTTCTGGACTTAAATCTGGTTCGCGTTCTAAAACTTCGGCTTTAGTTAACATTTTATTGGCTAAAGGTGTATTATTCACCCCTGCTAATAAATCATATAAATCCATCGCTACTTTTAAGCGGAATTGACTAAAAGTAGCACCTGGTTCATCATAGACCGGCAATAACATCGGATCGGCTTTAGGAATGTGAGGAGCGATTTGTTGTACCACCGCTCGTTCGGAAACCGTGTCTGATACGACTTCAACATCAAATTGTTTTAAATAACGTAACCCACCATGCACTAATTTGGTTGAACGCGAAGAAGTCCCTTCAGCAAAGTCTTGCATTTCAATTAGGCCCGTTTGTAAACCTGAAGCTGCTGCTTGTAACGCCACACCCGCCCCGGTGATACCTCCTCCGATAATCAATAAATCTAGGATTTGTTCTTGCATCTTCGCAATCGATTGTCTTCTTGATTCAAATGATAATTTCATAACTTGATTCCTTTCTATTGTATATTTGCGAAATCAATTAAAAATGAAAATTAGGTCGGACATTCTTGAATAAAATAATGGGGTTGTCCGTTATAATAATTTTCATAGTGTTGATCCGATTTGCAAAATTAATCAACATACTATTTGTGTTAGTGAGTTGGCCAGAACTAGAAAATTAATGGGTTCTATCTTCTCCTGACCAACCTTGCACAGTTGGGAGTGGATCAGAATTAACAAATCGAATGTTTTTCGCTTCGTCTGTTTCCTTCACACAATTAGGTAGCTATCAAACAAGTCTTTAAGACGCAGCTTGACCTACTCAACCACTGCGCGTTAAATTGATGAACAATAACTTGATTGAATTTTTCAAGTTTATTCTCAGTCACTTTAAGACGTCGCTTGAGACCACTCACCTACTGAGCTTTAATTATTGAGCGATAACTTGATTGAATTAATCAAATTGATGCTCACCCTTATGCCAATAAATAAGATACTATTTTAGCTGAATACTTTGATAATTTTATTCAATATTGGTTTCATCGCGTTCAGCAAATAATTGCGTCGCCGCTACCGCTTTTTGCCATCCACGATATAGTTGCTCCTTACGGGCATTGTTCATTTCAGGTTTAAATAATTGACTGGTAGCATTTAAAGATCTAATCTCGTCCATATCACGCCAGAAACCAACCGCTAATCCAGCTAATAACGCTGCACCTAAAGCCGTGGTCTCTAAATTAGTGGCACGTGCAATTTCAATTCCTAAAATATCTGCTTGGAACTGTAATAAAAAGTCATTCATCGCTGCGCCACCGTCAACTTTTAAGACCGGTATCTCTATACCTGAGTCACTTTGCATCGTTTCAATAATGTCACGGACTTGGTAGGCAATCGATTGTAAAGTTGCTTTAACGAAATCTTCACGTGTCGTCCCCCGGGTTAATCCAAAGACTGAGCCTCGTGCATCTGAATTCCAATATGGAGCTCCTAGACCGGTAAATGCCGGCACAATATAGACTTCATCGTTATTCGTCGATTTTTCCGCTAAACGCTCGGACTCTGGTGATGATTCAATCATTTTTAAGCCATCACGAAGCCATTGAATCGCCGAACCGGCTACAAAAATAGACCCTTCTAGTGCATAGTTCACTTTGCCATTAATACTATAACCAATCGTGGTTAAGAGATTGTTTTTCGAAATTAAGGCCTCTTCACCGGTATTCATAATGATAAATGAGCCTGTTCCATAGGTATTTTTAACCATTCCTTTTTCAAAAGCTAATTGGCCAAATAAAGCAGCTTGTTGGTCTCCAGCCATTCCTGAGATGGGCACTTCTCCACCGTAGAAATGAAAGGAAGCAGTGGTACCATAAATCTCTGAGTTAGATTTCACTTCCGGTAACATTGTGGTTGGAATATTCAAGATTTCTAAAATCTCCTCATCCCATTGTAAATCATTAATATTAAATAACATAGTACGGGCGGCATTAGTATAATCAGTGACATGCGTCGCACCATTGGTCAATTTCCAGACTAACCAAGTGTCAATCGTACCAAATAACAATTCGCCTCTTTCTGCTCGTTCTTGCGCTCCTTCAACATGGTCTAAAATCCAACGAATTTTAGTTGCTGAGAAATAAGCATCAATCACTAATCCAGTTTTTTGGTGGAATAACTCTTTATACCCCGCATCAATTAATTCATCTGCTAAATAAGCTGTTTGACGTGATTGCCAGACAATCGCATTATAAATAGGCAAACCGGTGTTTTTATCCCAGACCACCGTTGTTTCACGTTGGTTAGTAATCCCAATCGCTTCAATTTGGCTAGGTTTCGCGCCGCTTTCAATAAACGCTCCCGCGATAACGGATTGGACTGAGTTCCAAATAAGATTTGCATCATGTTCTACCCAACCAGCTTTAGGGAATATTTGAGGAAATTCTTTTTGGTAGGAAGCCACCATTTCCCCCTTTTTATTAAAAATAATTGCGCGTGATGAGGTCGTACCTTGATCAATCGCCATAATAAACTTTTTTTCGTTCATGAGAAACCTCCTCGAATTTTACTACTCCACCTCTAGTATAATATTGCTTTTATGAAAATGCTAACAAAATTGATTATGTTATTTATTTATACGAAAATTTTGTTATAAAAGAAAAAATAATAGCCAAATAAACTTTATCAGGTGGAAATTAGTTAATTCAACACGTCATCAAAATCAATCACTAAAATCGTGCAATACACAAAAGTCAAACTCAATAGCCTATAACTGCATGATACAAAATAACTCAATCACTTATTATGGCTTAATACCAGAAGCTTCAAAATTGAATGCCCAACATATTCAAGCACAATTACATAATGTTACCTAGTGAACATGAATCCAAAGCTCACTCTTAAAAAACGCTGAATGCACAAAAAAAGCCAGTAAAACATCGAGCTGTCTTACTGAACTTTTCCTAAAAATTGGGGGTGGACAAGAAGTAGAAAATCAAATGATTTTCGCTTCGTCGGTCTAGCCCCGCACAGTTGAGTAGGCCTCAAACAAGTCGAAAGACGAAGTTTGAGGCCACTCAACCACTGCGCTTTTAATTTAATAACAATAACTTAATTGAGTTTGCCAAATTTATCTTTAACCTCATTAAGACGAAGATTGAGACCACTCAACCACTGCGCTTTTAATTATGAATTTATCAAATTGATGCCTAACCTCGTTAAGACGCCATTTGAGACCACTCAACCACTGCGCTATTTATGAATAAGCACTAATTTGACTGAATTTATCAAATTGATGCCTAACCTCATTAAGACGCAGTTTGAGGCCACTCAACCACTGCGCTGTGAATTAAATAGATATGTCTGAACAAAATTTAAAAAGTTTTTGCCCAGCCTCCTTAATTAATTGCTTGACCGCCAGTGACACCATAAATTTGTGATGTGACATATGACGATTCTTCTGAAGCTAAAAAGACATAAACCGGTGCTAATTCAACTGGTTGTCCTGCACGACCTAATAAGCTACCTTGTCCAAATTCAGGTAATTCTCCTTCTAATTGACCGTCATCTAATTGAAGGGGTGTCCAGATTGGTCCCGGTGCTACCCCATTGACTCGGATACCTTTTTTAGCAAAATATTGAGCTAAATTTTTAGTGAAATTAGTGACTGCTGCATTAGTAGCGGCATAATCCATTAATTGTGGACTAGGACTCGTTGCTTGTACCGAAGTAGTCGTTACAATTGTTGCCCCTGTTGGTAAATGCTTTTCAGCTGCTTTCACCGTCTCATACATCGAGATAATATTAACTTTGAACGTGTCTTCTACTTGTTCAATACTTAATTCAGAAAGGCTTTCTACCGCGATTTGTTGAGCCGCATTTAAAACTAAAATATCAAGTTTACCGAGTTCTTTAACGGTCTGCTCAACAATCTCTGTCGCAACATTTTGTTCGCGTAAATCAACTGGCAGCAATAATGAGCGTCGTCCTTCTTTTTCAATAATTTCTTTTACTTCTAATGCATCTTGTTCTTCACCTGGGAAATATTGAATCGCAACATCAGCACCTTCACGTGCAAAAGCAATCGCAACGGCGCGGCCGATTCCAGAGTCTCCTCCAGTAATTAAAGCTGTTCTGCCCGCTAAGCGGTTATTTCCTTTATAAGATGTTTCACCGCAATCAGGTTCTGGTAACATTTCATCTTGTAGTGCTGGAGTGTCTTGTTCTTGATCTTGAAACTTGCCTGGATGATACAACGTTCTCGGGTCTTTTAATTTCTTGTTCATTGTTTGTTCCTCCTTCTACTTGATAGACCAAGTGTAATAAAAATATAAAAGATATTCAAACAATAAGACTCGCCCTACTATCTCATTATTAAAACAAGCACTTATATGATGCGAAGGTTAACTCGTCTTATAATGACTTGGAGTTTTGCCGAAATATTTTTTAAATTGCTTACTAAAATAGAGAGGGTCTTGATAACCGACTAATTGCGCTACTTCTTTTACCGCTAAATTGGATTCTTTTAGTAAAGTTGAAGCGTGCTTCATCCGTATATCAATTAAATAATTAATGACCGAAATTTCTTGTACTTCTTTAAAAATACGCGATAAATATGTCGGACTAATTAATAATTCTTGTGCAATTTGATCAATGGTTAATTCTTCATTATAATGTCGATCGATATAATGCAAAGCATCCGTCACTAAGTCTTGTTTTCTAGAAAGTGTTGGATTAATACTGATTAAATTTAAGCCTTGAGAAGCTTCTAAACTTCGAATAATTTGGACGATTAATTGTACCGTTAAAGCTTTGGTCATTGCTCGAAACTCTAAAGATTCTTGTTCTAATTCATGGACGATATTCCAAGCAATATCCATAATTTTATGGTGGTTACCCTGAGGCGATAAAATCGTCTCTTTATTCGGCATCGTATCTTTGGGGTACCCGGTTAATAAAAAATTACGAATTCCTATATGTAATTCATGGGCGCTAGTATTCAATGGTTGCTTTTCCCAATGCACCACTCCCGGATTAAAAACCATTACGGTATTTGCCTTCACTAAATGTTTTTCATCTTCAATCGTATATAAAGCTTCACCTTCCAACATAATTGAAATTTCTGTATATTCATGTGAATGTGGGGCATTAAAATGACCTTCACTATTCCAGCAATCGAAAGCATAAACAATTTCTGGATTAAAAGTATGTGAATTGATAATCGGCATGGATTTCCCTCCCTTTTTCTCTCCATTTCATTTTACCACAAAAACAAATGGGATATTCCATGTTTTTTTGTACATATTCCATTTAATAATGATTCGTAAATAGTAAGATAGAACATGAAATTATTAAATAAGGAGGAGTTATCTACAATGAACCCATTTACTTGGATTTGGCAATATGTCAAACCTTATACCCCACGCCTAATAATCGCTTCTATCTTTTTAATTTTGAATGCGGTCTTAGTCGTTATCAACCCATTTTTAAGTGGGATTTTAATTGACGAAGTAATCGGTCAAAACCAACCGGAACGTCTCGGAAAAATCTTACTCTTAATGATTGGAATTACCTTTTTTCGTACGGTTGTTCGTTATACTTATCAAATGTTATACGAAAAAAGTGGTCAAGATGCTGTCTTTACATTACGTAATGAACTGTATGATAAATTAAACAAGATGGACTTCAACTTTTTCAACCATACAAAAGTTGGGGATATTATGGCTCGTATGACTGGGGATACCGATGCCATCCGTCACTTTGTCTCTTGGGTCAGTTACAATATTGTCGAATGTATCGTCTGGTTTTTGGCAGCCGTTATTGTCATGGCCTATATTTCATGGCCATTGATGCTAGCACTCGTTGCGGTCACGCCCTTTATCTACTTACTGGCTCGCAGTATGACGCAAAAAAGTATGCCGCGTTTCTTGGATATTCGAGAAAGTTTTGCCCGTCTAAACTCAATGGTAGAAGAAAATATTTCTGGAAATCGCGTGGTCAAAGCGTTTGTCCGTGAAGACTATGAAATTGAAAAATTCAATCGTCACAATGAAGATTTTAAACAAAAAAATATGGCGTCTGCTGAAGTGACTCGTGATCATTTACCTACACTTGATTTCTTAGCGAATTCATTGAGTGTCATTACCTTGATTTTTGGTGGTTATTTAGTGATTAAAGACCAAATGTCGATTGGTGACCTTGTTGCCTTTAATGGTTTTTTATGGATGTTAAACAACCCGATGCGCATGAGTGGTTGGTTAATTAATGATGTCCAACGATTTCAAGCTTCTTCGATTAAAATTATGGATATGTTAAATTATGAACCTGCGATTCCGGTAGAAGATGTCAGTGATATGCCGAAATTAAAAGGTGATATTCGCTTTGAACATGTTAACTTTGAATTTGCTGATGATCCGAACACCCCTGTCTTAAAGGATATTTCATTTGAAATTAAATCCGGACAAACTTTAGGGATTTTGGGTGAAACAGGTTCGGGTAAATCAACCTTAGTGAACTTAATTAGTCGCTTTTACGATCCTACCAAAGGAACGGTCTATATCGATGGGAAAGATGCACGTGACTACTCAGTACGACGTTTGAGAAATAACATTTCGATGGTCATGCAAGACATCTTTTTATTCTCTGATACCATTTCTGAAAATATTGCTTTCGGTAATCCCTCTGTTAATCAGTTATTTATTCGAGAAATGGCTCGAATTGCCGATGCGGATACTTTTATTAATAAAATGCCTGATGGCTATAATACCATTGTCGGTGAGCGAGGTGTCGGATTATCGGGTGGGCAAAAACAACGGATTAGTCTAGCACGTGCGTTGGTAAAAGACCCAAGTATTTTAATTTTAGATGATACGACGTCTGCAGTAGATATGGAAACCGAAGCCAAAATTCAAGAAGAATTGACTAAAATTACCAATGAAAAAACGACCATCATTATTGCCCATCGTATTTCTTCGGTACGTGACGCAGATTTAATCTT
This sequence comes from Globicatella sulfidifaciens DSM 15739, assembly GCF_900167405.1. GTDB lineage: Bacteria > Bacillota > Bacilli > Lactobacillales > Aerococcaceae > Globicatella > Globicatella sulfidifaciens. The sequence continues at coordinate 20,644 of NZ_FUWO01000016.1, read as the reverse complement.
AATGATGTCCAAAGGTCGGGTCGTAGAACAAGGAACCCATGCTGAACTTGTTGCTAAACGTGGTTTATACTACGATGTATACCAAAAACAATTAGGGATTGAGGGCGTAGCGCCTACTCAAGCTGAATTATAGGAGGTGACCCTTAATGGCATTATTTAAAAAGCAACCTAAAGAAGTCAAAGATAAAGTGCAACCGGATGTCAATCAAAAACGCCAAACATCTTTAGAGGATGAATATTTAGAGCAAGAATTTCACTTTGATGACTTCAAACGCTTAGCACGTTATTTAAAACCTTATTTAAGACCCAGTTTGATTGTCTTTATTAGTATCATTATTACCAACTTATTTGGTTTGGTTATTCCTTATTTGACCAAACTGGCGATTGACGAGACGATTCCCAATAAAGATTTAGGGCAATTAATGTTATTCGGCTGCATTGCATTATTTTCACTCTTAGCTATTGCCTATGGTTTACGTTATCGTATATACAAAATTACCGAGATCGGTCAAGATTTATTAAAAGATATGCGCTATGATATTTTCACGCATTTACAAACGTTGCCCTTCTCATATTTCGACAGTAGACCGCATGGTAAAATCTTAATTCGAGTCGTTAATTACATCAATAATTTAAGTGATTTATTAAGTAATGGATTAATCAACTTAATTGCTGATTTATTAAATGTCGTCTTAACGCTCATTGTCATGTTGAGCCTTGACTGGCGTCTAACCTTATATAGTTTGATTCTGTTACCAGTATTATTCGCCTTTTCAATGTTAATACGTAAATATCAACGTACTGCTTATCAAGATTTAAGTAATAAGCAATCTACAATGAATTCATACATTCACGAAAGTATTGCGGGTGCTAAAGTGACACAATCTTTTGCCCGTGAACCAAAGAATCAAGAAATCTTTTATGATGTCAACGACCAAACACGCCGTTCTTGGATGAAAGCTGTCATGATACAATTCTTATTATGGCCGGGCGTGTTAAATATTTCAGTCCTAACCACTTCGATTATTTACTATGTTGGGATTATGAAAATTGGCGTCGACGTCTCAGCCGGAACCTTAATCGCTTTTATCGCTTATGTCAATAACTTTTGGAACCCTATTTTAAATATCGGAAACTTCTACAATAGTTTAATTACCGCCTCAGCTTATTTAGAGCGTATTTTTGAAACTTTAGACACGAAGTCCGATATCGTCGATGCACCTGATGCTTATGACTTACCCGAAATTAAGGGACACGTTAAATTTGATGAGGTTGTGTTCCGTTATGAACCTGGCCGTGATATCTTAAAACGGATTAATTTTGAGTTAGAACCTGGCACCTCTGTTGCCTTAGTCGGACCGACGGGGGCAGGTAAAACCACTATTATCAACCTATTAAGTCGCTTTTACGATGTGAGTGAAGGAGCTATTACCATTGACGGCCATCCAGTTGATAAAGTCACCCTGGCATCTTTACGTCGCCAAATGGGGGTTATGTTACAAGATACATTTATTTTCTCTGGAACCATTATTGATAACATTCGTTATGGTAAATTAGATGCTACTGACGAAGAAATTATGGAAGCAGCCAAAGTAGTCCACGCACATGATTTCATAATGAAGCTAAAGGATGGCTATCATACTGTCGTAGAGGAACGTGGTAGTACTTTATCAGCCGGACAAAGACAATTAATAGCTTTCGCCAGAACACTATTAGCCGATCCACATATCTTAATCTTGGATGAAGCCACTTCAAGTATCGATACCAATACTGAAGAACTATTACAAGAAGGTTTACAAGAGCTACTTAAAGGTCGTACTTCCTTTATTATCGCCCACCGATTATCAACCATCCGTAACAGTGACCAAATCTTTTACATTGATGGTGGCGTGATTGAAGAACGAGGTACCCATGAGGAATTAATGGCGAAAAGAGGCAAATATTATCACTTATATCAATCACAATATAATTTATTATTTGTGGAATAGTCGTGATTTGATGGAATAACTCTATAACCATTCAAAATATCATAGCCCTTTGCATTTGAGTCAGCTAAAAATTGCAGTGCAGCATGTTATATGCAAATGATTTTTGTGAATCAGCTGGTTTGCTAAAAAGAGACTATAAGAAAGCAAACGATGTTATAAGTGAGTGGTGAGACCGGTTGAAGGATATGACTTTCATGGTCTCACACTCACTTTTTGTCTTTTAGTCAAAATTAAGTATAATATTGATATTAAGCCTTTGGAGGTAATTATGAATATTCTAGTTACGATTGATCAAAATTATATTAAGCAGCTTGAAGTGATGATGTTTAGTTTAAGACGGCATCACCCCAAAGAAGAGTTAGATGTTTATTTATTGCACGAAAAAATTCCGGAAAAAGCACTTAAAAAACTGAGCGAAACTTTGCAAATCGTGACAATTAACTTGCATCCTATCCAAATCGACAATCAGTTTTTTGAGAACTTTCCGATTACTGAACGCTATCCCTACACCATGTATTACCGCCTATTGGCTGCGCATTTCTTACCGGATTCAGTAGACCGAGTTTTATATTTAGACCCTGATTTAGTCATTATTAATCCAATTGATGAACTTTATAATATCCAGTTCAACGGTCAATTTTTTGCTGCTGCAACCCATGTAGAAAAAACACTTGAGAAAATTAATCAAGTTCGCTTGAATTATTCAAATGGCATTTATGTCAATTCAGGCGTTTTACTAATGAATACTAATTTACTACGTGCAGAGCAAGATGTTGACGCAATCGCTCACTATGTGGAACGATTTAAAGATTTATTATTTTTACCTGACCAAGATGTTTTATCCGCACTCTATCCCGATAAAATCATTAAAATTGAAGCTTCACAATATAATATTACCGAACGTATGTGGATTAAAGAAAAAGTGAATCAATTAGGCGGCAAATTAGAATGGATTGACGAAAACTGCCATATCATTCATTATATCGGTAAAAACAAGCCATGGTTACCGAACTACTTTGGTGACTTAGATCGCTATTATATTGAAGCTGAAGGCTATTTAAAAGGACGATTGGACGCTGCCAAATCGAGCCAATAATTAAGGAATACTAATATCATATTCGTAAAATTAAGTCACTATCATGTCTATCAGATTACAACACACCATTTATTCGTGAATAGTTTCAAAATAATTATCATTTAAACCAAATAAGATATCACGCCTGTTCAAAAGTTTTAAACCCAATCTGATTCTCATGAAAAACCAGTATTATCAAAATCTATTTAGCTATCATGAACAAGCAATATTGTCTAAACAGATTTGGTTCCTACGTACAATAAATAATATCAAAATAAACGCCCTTCACCATGAAAAGTGCACTTGTAAGCTGCAAGTCCTTTCAATGATGGAGGGCGTTTTTATTATCCTTATGGGCTTCCAATTAGCCAAGAAATATTATTAATATTTAACTCCGTAATGCTCTTTAATCTCAGCGAGTCGATAAGCTAGTTCTTCAAAGTCAATGATTCGTACTTGTCGATGATACTCTTTACCTTTTAAGTAAATCAGTACCGTTGGAGAAGAAAATAAATTCAGTTGTCCTGTCAATATTGGGATTTGACTAATATCGACATGGTAGACTGGAAATTGGTGTTCTTTCGCTAACTGATTAACTCTTGGATAATCCGCATGACAAACAGTACATCCAGGCGCAGTAGTATATACGATAAAATAATCCTCATTATTCAATAGCTCATCATACTGATTATAAGATTGTATATCAATCATTTTCATCCCTCCTATTGCCTTGATTATAGCACGCTTCTTCTTATTTGTCTGAAAAGTTACTCCATAGCTAAGTTTGATGATTTCTGTCTAAAATTTAAGATAGTTATGTTCTTGTGTTAGAAACTTGATTATGCCACTTATAGCAGTGTCAATCTCATGTTCCAACACGCAATATAAAACAACTAGAAACTTTTAATTATGCGACATCATTTTTATATTCAAACCAAAATATTAGAAACCGTTTTCTTTAAATGATATAATTAACTTATCATTAATTTTAGGAGGAATTTTAATGGCATACGAAACAAAGTATCCTTTTACAAATGAGGTTTTAAACTCTTACGATAATATTTCTGACGAAACAATCGAAGATATATTAGCTACAAGTCACGCTCTCTATAAAAAATGGCGCCAGCAAGATGCCTTAGCAAATCGTAAAGAACAATTACATAAAATTGCTGAAATCTTACGTCGCGATGTTGATAAATACGCAGAAATTATGACCAAAGACATGGGTAAATTGTTCATAGAAGCCAAAGGTGAAATCGAACTATGTGCTGATATTGCGGACTATTATGTTGATAATGCCGATGATTTCTTAACGCCAAGACACTTAGAAACTGATACGGGTGACGCATATTATTTACGTCAATCTACTGGTGTTATTTTAGCGGTGGAACCATGGAATTTCCCTTTCTATCAAATTATGCGTGTATTCGCACCTAACTTTATCGTGGGTAATCCAATGGTATTAAAACATGCGTCAATCTGTCCGGGTTCAGCACAAGCTTTTGAAGACTTAGTCAAAGAAGCAGGCGCGGAAGATGGTTCATTCACTAACTTATTTGTGAGCTATGGCCAAGTTGCTAACATTATTGCTGATCCTCGTATTACCGGTGTCTGTTTAACCGGTTCTGAACGTGGTGGTGCATCGATTGCCGAAGAAGCCGGTAAAAACTTGAAGAAGACAACTTTAGAATTAGGGGGCAATGATGCTTTCATTATTTTAGATGATGCGAATTTGGAAGAGTTAAAATCATTATTACCCGATGTGCGTTTATATAATGCCGGGCAAGTCTGTACCTCTTCTAAACGTTTTATCGTCACTGAGAAAAATTATGATGCTTTCCTTGAAATTTTATTAGAAAGCTTCAAAGGTGCTAAATGGGGAGACCCAATGGATCCAGAAACAACTCTTGCACCACTTTCTTCAGCAGGAGCCAAAGAAGATGTCTTATCCCAAATCAAATTAGCTGTTGATAATGGCGCTAAAGTATTGTATGGTAATGAACCCATTGACCACCCTGGAAACTTTGTCATGCAAACCATTTTAACGGATATTACCAAAGATAATCCTATTTTCAATCAAGAAATTTTTGGTCCAGTGGCATCTGTTTATAAAGTTGCAACTGAAGAAGAAGCCATTGAACTTGCGAATGATTCAAGTTACGGATTAGGCGGAACTGTCTTTGGTACTGATATTGACCGCGTCCATGAAGTAGCAGCCCAAATTGAAACTGGAATGTCTTTCATTAATTCTGGTTGGGCCTCTCTACCAGAATTACCATTCGGTGGTATTAAAAACTCTGGTTATGGTCGTGAATTAAGTGAACTTGGCTTTACAGCCTTTGTCAATGAACACTTAGTTTACACACCGAAAAAATAACAATAGTCATTCCTTATACAATAGGACGCCCATAATGGCGTCCTGTTATGTTTTTTATGCAAAAAGACACAGAATGTCCCGTCATTCTGTGTCTTACCCTTTGGGTGAACTTATTCAACTCAAATCTATTTACCAACTCAGTTCACCGATAAGATTTTCTCCCAACTTTATCAATAATTTTATGAAATGAATCGTCTTAATTTGGATAGTTTGATAATTCGATTTATTTTACAAAAGCATTGTAAACCTCTTTGACAAATCCTCCAATTTTCGAATCGGACCAATAATTTGTTAGAACCGTTAAAGCGAATGGTTTATCACCACTAGCAATTCCAGTTGTGTGATTATAATATGGCCACCAAGCTCCAATCTTTTGGTACGTATTGACTGGTAAAACATCTAATTTAGTGCCATCATAAATTGTTTTGTCTAATGTGGTCATAGCTTGACGTTCTTTTTGAGCATTCATATATTTTACCACTTCTGTCATTTGTTTTGGTGTGACAGTTAGTGAGAATTTTGGCGCACCATATACTTTTTGCGTAAAACGATTAAAATCAGCTTTATCACGGTAACCAACATAATGTAAAAGCATATTTGATCCTAAATTATCTGAATCGCGTCCCACTCGATGTAAAACTTCTCTTACCGTATAAGGTTTACTTCTAAAATTCTCATATTGGATTGTCCCTGAACCACCCCATTGATAAGATTCAGGATGGTTATAAATAGCATCCGTATACCACCATTTCGTATCCCAAGATAAAAGTCCACGTTCAATTAAATCTTGCGTATAAGCCATTAAGACTACTTTTGGTACAGACGCACCATACATCAATGAATTTTGATACATCCCTGCAGTTTGTCCGTCAGTTAAACTTTCAAAATAAGCATAAGCAGATTGTCCTTTATAACGGTTCATCACATTTTGAACCGCTTGATTAACGCCACCAACAACTGTTGTGTCCCCTTTGTTGTTTCCAGTTATTTGCTTAACGATGATGGTTTGATTTGGATAAATTAAATGACCTGAAATATTATTCCACTGTTGTAACTGACTAACCGTCACTCCATACTGAGCGGCAATTTTATTTAAAGTATCACCACGAACAATCGTATATTGTTTA
>NZ_FUWO01000016.1:0-13697 GCF_900167405.1 Globicatella sulfidifaciens DSM 15739 | reverse complement strand
TTAGTAGGTTCGTTTTTCTCTGTCGGTTTGGTTTCTTCCTTCGGTTTAGTTTCTTCAACCGGTGATTTAGGTGCAACCTTTCCTACGATAATTTGTTGGTTAGGAAGAATTAAATTACCAGTAATCTTATTCCATTGACGTAAATTATTCAGTGTAACATTATAGCGTTTAGCGATTGACCATAGGGTATCTCCATAGGTAATTCGATGTTTTTTTACTTCCGAAATAGGATTAACCACCGGCTTTGGTACTAATTTTGTGTCTCCTAATGTTTTGGTAGGCACTGCTATAACATCGGCTTTTTTATTGGAATCTTCTTCTGTCTGATCATCCACTTCGGTGCTTACAGCATCTAGAGGTTGTGCTTGCGTGGTTTCTGGTTCAACAATTTTTTCTATATTTGATTCATCAGTTGTTATATTGATATCATCTGATTTATCGGTTGATTCTGTCTGTTCTTTTAATGGTGCTACTTCAGTCAAGAGTTCTTTTGACTCGTCCATTAAAGTTGTGACTTCTGATTTCGCATCAGTTGTTGCATCCTCTAAAATGTCATTCTCGAACTCTATTGAATGTTCGACCACCCCTTCTTGTAATGCTTCTAGTCTTGGCGCGTCTTCTACAATTGTTGTCTCACCATCCATTACCTCTGAAGCTTGCTCTTCTGCTTGAACGTTTTGAACTAATGTTAAAGAGGTAAGGGCCATAACCCCCACTGCAATCCATTGCCCTTTACGTTTTTTCATCAATTTCTTCCCCATCGAACTCTCCCTCTCTAATATATATAAATATTACATTCATATTACAATTATATATCTTTTTTTACCGATTCTCAATGCGTTTTCATAAATCATATTAATTAATCAAACTAGCTAAAAAAACCGCCCAAACTTTTGTTTGGACGGTTTCGATCATTTAAAATGATTATTTAATTGCGCGAGATTGTAAACCTTCTTCTTCTAAGAAGAATCTGAATGGTACTAAATCTTGAGCTTCGTAACGTTCTTTGAAAGCTGCGATTTCTTCTTCAGTCGCTACTTTTGGATCTAATTGTAATACTTCAACTGGAATTGGACGATCTTGAGTGATTTTCGCATCGATCACTACTGTACGACCGTTTTTGTTGTCTTCAACAGCTTTACGCATTACTTCATCCATTTCTTCAATTCTTGTTACAGTATAACCTACAGCACCTTGTGCTTCTGCAATTTTAGCGTAGTCAACGTCTGTAAAGTCAACACCGAATAAGTGTTTGTTGGTATCTTCATATTTGTTCTTAATGAACGCATACTCAGTATTGGAGAAGACAATGTTAATAACTGGTAAGTTGTATTGTACGTTTGTAATCACATCTGGGTATGACATGTTGAACGCACCATCACCCATGATATTAAATACTTGACGATTTGGGTTGTCTTTCTTAGCAGCAATACCACCAGGTAAAGCAATCCCCATTGTCGCGAATAATGGAGAAGTTCTCCACATATTTTTAGGTGTCATGTGTAAGTGACGGATTGAAGTTTGAGTAGAGTTACCTACGTCAATTGAGTAGATAGCATCTTCATCAGCATATTTATTGATTGCTGCATATACTTGGTATAATTGTAACTCACCTTCAGTTTTACCTTCAAGTTTGTTCATGTAGTCACGCCAGTTTTGGTTATTCTTAATGTTAGCTCTCCACCAAGGTGTATCCTCAACAACGTCCATTTTATCCATGATAGCTTTCGCTGCTTCTCCAGCATCACCTAAGATAGCTGCATCTAAAGCATGACGTTTACCTAATTTATGAGGATCGATGTCCACTTGGATAAATTTATCAACGTTTTTGAATGCTTCATATACTTCAGCAAACGGGAAGTTACATCCCATGAATAATACTGTATCTGCTTCGAATACCACTTCGTTAGCTGGTTTCCAACCAACACGGTAAGCTGAACCCGTTAAGCCTTCATAATCCCATTGGAAAGCTTCAAAGTTTTTACCAGTTGTAATGATTGGCGCTTTGATTTTTTTAGATAATTCAGTGATGATTTCACCGTTTTTAACGCCACCGAAACCAGCATAAATAACTGGACGTTCAGCATTTTTTAAGATTTCAACTGCTGCATCGATATCTGCTTCATTTAAACGTGGTGCTAAGTACTCACGTTGGTAAGAACCTGAACCATAGTAAGAATCTGCATCGATTTCAGCGAAACCAAAGTTTACTGGGATTTCAACAACAGCTGGCCCTTTACGAGCAATTGCTGTACGACAAGCTTCGTCAATTACTTTTGGTAATTGTTCTGCATAAGCTACACGTTTGTTATAAACAGCCACACTTTGGTACATAGGGTTTTGGTTTAATTCTTGGAAAGCATCCATGTTTAATTCATTAACTGGACGAGAACCTAAGATTGCGACAAATGGAATGTTATCCATCGCTGCATCGTAAACCCCGTTGATTAAGTGAGTAGCACCAGGTCCACCAGAACCAACTGCAACCCCTAAAGGTCCACCAAATTTATATTGCATTACAGCTGCTAAGGCACCTGTTTCTTCATGGCGAACTTGTAAGAAACGAATATCATCTTGCTCTGCCATTGCATCCATTAAAGAACTTAAAGTTCCTGAAGGGATACCATAAATAGTATCAACACCCCAAGTTTTTAAGACATTTAACATAGCTGCAGAAGCAGTAATTTTACCTTGACTCATTGAATAGTCTCCTCCTAAAAAATGTTAGTAATAATTCCACACAAGCAATAGATTAGCACATTGTTTTAAAGTTGGCTATTAAAATTTCAATGAAAATTCATATTTTTGCCCTATTTAGCGCTTTCATAACAAAATTGTATAAAGAATTACTGAAAAATCATAAAATTGACCTCTATATAATATTATATTTTTAAAAACAGACTATAAATACTGTATCAGTATTCATTCTAAATAAGTTAAAATTATTCAAAAATAAGGTTAAAATCAGTGAATAATTTGGTTTTTTCTGTTCAACATCTGTATTAATACTGTATTACAATTTTTTCGGCATTTTTCAACCTGTTATAAAACAAAAATATAAAAATAGTGACTTCGTTCTACTCTTTTATTTGTCATTTGGACGTCATAAAATATTGTGTTTGGGATTGTATTGTTCAAAGAAATTTTCTCTCTAATCAAACCAACAATTACAACGTTAGCCAGAAAGATATTATCCATGCTATATATACTTCATATAGTAACAGCATCCACTCGTTTCAAGTTTCATTGAATGACTTATTAGACCAGTTACCTCGCAAACAGAATCCTATGATTAATCTCAGTTGTTAATTGAAGAAAATGAGCTGATATTGACTCTCTACTATTGTCTTCTCTATAAATCAAGTTAAACTACCTTATTTTTTATCTGAAAAGATGATATTTAAAGCCTTAATGACAGTAGATCGATAAGTCATGATAAACAGAAATAGCCACTATTCTTATCATTATCATCTTTATTATTCAATTTTTCCTTTTCTAACCTTTTATGCTAATAAAAGAAAGTAAATCTCTTAAGTGTTTCATTTTACTTTTTGCCGAAAGAGTGATATCATTTAATTATAATCATTATAAAAAAGGAGCGATTAGGAATGACTTTTGATATGACAGATCGTGGCAAACAGCCAGTTGTTGAGAATATCGAGGAATGGACAAGCGCAAATGAGAATTACCGTACAACTGTATGGACTGGTAGCAAAATGCAAATGACTTTAATGACTATCCAGCCAGGTGATGATATTGGATTAGAAGTTCATGAAGGCATTGATCAATTCTTACGTATTGAAGAAGGAACAGGACTATGCCAAATGGGTCCGTCCGAAGACAATTTGGACTTTGAAAAAGAAGTTGGACCTGATTTCGCTATTTTAGTACCGGCAGATATGTGGCATAATGTCACTAACACTGGTGATAAACCACTAAAATTATATACTTTATACGCTGGACCTGATCACGTTCCAGGAACTGTGCATCCAACACATGAAGATGCAGAAAACGATCCAAATGAACATTAATTAAAAGAGGAATTGGTAGCTGAAAGGCTACCAATTTTTAATTAACGGGAGTGGGCAAGAAATAGAAAATCAAATGATTTTCGCTTCGTCTGTCCACCCCCGCACAGTTGGAAGTAGACCAGAAGTAGAAAATTGAATAATTTTCGCTTCGTTGGCCTACCCCCGCACAGTTGAGTAGGCCTCAAACAGCGTCTTAATGACTTGTTTGAGGCCACTCAACCACTGCGCTTTTAATTATTGAGCAATAACTTGATTGAATTTATCAATTTTATGCCCAGCTTTTTTGTTTTAAATAAAAATTCCCCCACTGGATGAATGACATTCCTCCAGTGGGGGTTATTAAAAGGGAAGGCTAATTAATTTAATTTGAATCAATGAATCTTTGGTTATGATTTAAAACTAATGGTTTGAAGAAATCATCACCAAATATTTTATTAAATCGTTCATTAAAACTTTTATGCATTTCATTAAATTGATTCATCATTTCATTGTATTGCGCTTCATTTTCTTCTGTAACATCGACCCATCCTGTGTCTTGACCATTAATATTCATTCTCATTTTACGAATGGATTGTGTCTTAGTCACAGGCTCAGATCTAACTGTTGTTAGTTCTTGGTCATTGCGATTGACTTGATAATCCGTTATATCAGATTCTTTTAGGTCTGCTAAATCGACTTGTAATTGTGCGCCATGTTCTTTTAAAAAGGCTAATTTGTCTTGGTCAGAAAGATTTGCATATTTTACAAAATCTTCATGATCGAGGTATGCTATTAATTCACCTTTACCAAACTTAGCACTATCGACTTGAGCAGATACTTTGTAGCGGTCTAGCATGATAACATTTCCCCTTTCATTTTATTCCTTACTTCCTCTACATTTATATTATAATACATTGGTCAAATATAGTCAAGGTTAGTCAAGGTGATGATTCACTTTTCACAAATTATAAAATTAACAAGATTGAACAGGAGGCGTTTGTTAAACTTTGTCTGATAAATGGATATCATTATCAAATAATTGATAAATCAAACTAATATCTGAATTAGTCAAGATTCCAACGATATCGTCAGGTGTATCCATTTCAAGATTTTGCTTTTCACACACTAAAATAACCGTGGATTGCGATTTCTCAAATAGCTCAATTAATTGAAATAGATTATTTTCTTTATAAATTTTAGTGACACGATGATTATTTTCTTCTAATTTTAACACTTCCTCAATCGTAACTGTCGATAAATCCCTACTCAACATTTGTTCATCCGATACCCTATCAGCTAACCAATTGGTAATACCATTTTCTGAAATTAAACCAACATATTGGTGATCATCAAACACCGGAAATTGAGAATAATGTTTTTCTTTAATGACTGAAAGCACTGCTTGTAAAGATTCACCCACCTTAAAAGTGACGATTGTTTCAGCTTTTTGGGATTTTAGGTATTCCATAATCGAAACTGGCGATTTATACTGTGTAATAATCCGCTTCAATGTCTCAATTAAATAGGTTGAAGGTTCAGCTATTTCTGGAATTTCGGTTGTGGTTTGATGCGTCAGTAAATTACGTAGTTGTCTGGCTGCATACAACAAATCCCAATGAACACTGACTGGATTGACTCTAGACTGTGCTTTCGCTTGTTCAAGTAAAATAAACATTGTCTCTTTGGAATTTAATACTTTTTGTAAAGTAATCTCCAATTCATTAAATAATGCTAAAAATTCAGTTTTCGACATTGGGCGCCTCCTATAAAAAAATTCTCTTACCTCTATTATAATGGTCAATGCCATAAAATTCATATTTTAGCTTGAAAACAGCCTTTAACGCTAATAAAAAACAGCAAAGAATAATGAATCTCGCGACTCTCAATTCTTTGCTGACAAAAAATGAAATACTAAACGATTTCGTTATCCGTTTTTCACTCCGGTGGAAGCCACTCGAACTTCATTCCCAACAGTGTTTCCTTAATTTTCTTCATCACTCGCATCGTTTGGAAGATAAAAATCTTCTACCAATACGAGTATGGCGCCTTTTAATACTAATTCTTTATAATTTTCGAACTCTTCAGAATGCTCTTCATCCACTTGCAACTCTGGACTAAAGAAACTCACAACAGCATCCCACCAAGAACTATCCTCATCCAAAATATCTGCTTCATGAATCATGGCTCCTGATCGAGAGACGTCTTCTTTAACATATTGACTATTGATAACAATGGTAATATCTCCTTGATATACACCACTCTTAATTAACTCTTCTACTGCTATTTCCGCTTCTTCAAAAGTATTAAATGAATCATAAATAAACTTTGCCATAATCACTGTACCCCTTTTTAGTATTAATGGTAATATTTAAATCTCGATATTATTTTAATAAACTCTCTAAATCAATTATTTAGTTAGCTATCACGCACGTCTTATATCTTATAGATGATAACTTCATTTTACCACTTAAATGATTTTTTAAGAAATATAATATACTGTAAATCGCTTTAATAAGCCTTTTAAGCTTAATCACAATTATCGTTCGATTCTTTAGTGAACTAATCGCAATTGAGACAATCTGTTATATCACCTTGGGTCTTGACGGTGATTGCGGTTCGGATTTTTAGGATTATAGAGGTCAGATAATATTAAAAATGTTAGAATTTCAAACTCCATCCATTAAGCGATTAGAAGAAATATCATCTCACTGGCCTACTAGAATCCTTTGTGTCTTATGTAAAACTTCAACTGTCTAGTAAAATAAACTACCTATCGAGTAAACTTTGATTTCTACTTGATAGGCTGTTATTTAGGAGTTGATTAAATTCAAAGTTTTCGTTGATTGCCTTTGAGTGTATTGAAATCTCCAGGCTATGTTCTCCAGTGATTCCTTTCTGAACGCCTTTCATCACACTTTCCTAATCCGGTTCTGAAAGGCAGAAAGAACCTCCACTTCGAAAAGTTCATTTGTGCGCAAGTCGCACAGCAGGCTCTTTTGTCCAGTGATTTCTTTCTGAACGCCTTTCATCACACTTTAGTAATCCGGTTCCAAATAGCTGAAAAGACCTCCACTTCGTAATTCCCCCTCGAGTGGTGCACACTCTTCTGGTGAATTCCTCCAGTGATTCTTTTCAAAGCGCTATTTGTCGCACTTTATTCGATACTTGCGCCGTTGGTTGCGATAACTTCTTTATACCAGTCAAATGATTTTTTCTTGGTACGTTTTAGGGTTCCGTTACCTTGGTTATCACGGTCTACATAGATAAAGCCATATCGTTTTTTCATTTCACCGGTTCCAGCTGAAACTAAATCGATACATCCCCATGTGGTGTAACCTAATAATGGGACGCCGTCTTCATTAATCGCATCACGCATTGCTTTGATATGTGCTTTTAAGTATTCAATACGGTAGTCATCTTCTACATAACCATTTTCATCTGGTGTGTCAACCGCACCTAATCCATTTTCGACGATAAACAATGGTTTTTGATAACGATCCCAGATAGCGTTCATCGTAATACGTAAACCTAATGGGTCAATTTGCCAGCCCCATTCAGATGCATCTAAATAAGGGTTCTTAAGTGACTCAAAAATGTTTCCAGCTGTTTTTTCTTTAACTGCTGGGTCCCCTGATGCTACACGACTTGAATAATAAGAGAATGAAATAAAGTCAACGGTATGTTCTTTTAATAATGCTAAGTCTTCTTCCGTCATTTCAACCTTGATGTTTTCACGTTCAAATTTTTTCAATGCATAGTTTGGATATTCGCCACGTGCTTGGACATCGATAAAGAAGTAATTTTCACGGTCTTCTTTCATTGCTTCCCAATAATCTCTTGGATGAGCGGTATTAGGATAATATTGTCCAGCTGCTAACATACAGCCCACTTTATTTTCTGGATCAATTTCATGAGCGATTTGTGTTGCGCGTGCGCTAGCAACTAACTCATGATGAGCTGCTTGGTATTTCACTTGCTCTTTATCTTCACCTGGTTCAAAGTATAATCCAGCGCCCATGAATGGTGCATGTAAAATCATATTAATTTCATTAAAAGTTAACCAATATTTTACTAATCCTTTATAACGAGTAAATAAGGTGCGACATAAGCGTTCGTAGAAGGTTAACATTTTACGGTTACGCCATCCACCATATTTTTTAATTAAGTGCATTGGGCAGTCAAAGTGAGTAATCGTAACTAATGGTTCAATGCCGTGTTTATGACATTCTCTGAATAAATCTTCATAGAATTGCAATCCTTTTTCATTTGGTTCTTCTTCATCACCATTCGGGAAAATACGTGTCCATGCGATGGATAAACGATAGGTTTTAAAACCCATTTCACCAAATAAAGCTATATCTTCTTTGAAGCGGTGATACATATCGATTGATTCTTTTGCTGGGTAAAAATACCCCTCTTCAAAATCAAACATTTTCTTTTCACCGGTAATAATCGGGAAACGATCTTCACCGATTGGTACGACGTCAACGTTTGCTAGTCCACGTCCGTCGACATTATAAGCACCTTCACATTGGTTAGCGGCTGTTGCGCCACCCCATAAAAATCCTTCAGGAAATGTTTTAATTTCTGACATTTTTCTCCTCCTCTGAAATCTTATAAATCTTTTCTGCAACAGGGTCAATAATTTGAACGATGTCAAATTGCCCCTTATCATAAGTATACTCATAAATACCACAATTTGGCATAATTGGAACGGGATCTTTCACTAAATCTAATAGTAAATAGAAAACCCATAACGCTCCACCATGCGTAACCATTATGACATTTTCACCATCAACACTATCTAATGCATTGCTGATGGTATCCTTCATGCGCTTGGCTACTTCGTCTGCCGATTCACCGCCATACGCGACAAAATAATCACCATAGCTTTTAGCACCTGGTTGACGTTTGGGATTTAAGAATTCTGGTTGAGCTTCGAATTCACCAAAATTCCACTCTTTAAGGCCTTTTAAGCGCGTGTAAGTTTGCCCACTAGGTAAAATCAACTCTAAAGTATCACTGGCTCTTTCTTGTGTTGACGAAAAAGCCACATCAAATTGAAGCTGACGATCTTCGAAATATTATTTAGCAGCTAAAGCTTGTTCTTTGCCCAATGCTGTAAGTGGCGAATCACAAGCTCCTTGAATTCTCTTTTGTAAATTAAATAATGTTTGACCATGGCGCATTAAAAATAATCTTTTCATTAGCCACCATCCTTTGCTTAAATTAAACCAAAATGTTTAAATCCGTTATAAATTCCATCATCATCAACCGCGTCAGTAATGTAATCAGCCATTGCTTTGATCTCATCGCCGCCAGAAGCAACTGCCACTCGACTTCACAATATTCTAACATCGGAATGTCAATTTTAGCGTTTGTTTAGTCAGAGGGTTCTTTATATCCAGCCTTAAGTGACTACCTTTCTATTGCATTATGGTCACTTATGGTGCAAAATAGGAATCATACATAGGAGGTGACAAGATGAGTTATGCTAAAACACCCGCATATCAGAAAATCAGTCGAACAATGATTGACCGCATCGCTTCAGGCTATTATCAAGAAGGACAAAAGTTATCGATACGTACGGATATAACCAGCGAATTTAAGGTGTCTCCTGAGACTGCGCGTAAAGCCGTTAATTATCTCGTTAAATTAGGCATCATGCATTCTTACCATGGTTCCGGAACCGTCGTGGCGTCAAAAGATCGTGCAGTGCAATACATCAAAAATAATAAAGACGAAATCATCATTGATCAATTACATAATGAAATCTCTCAAAGTTTATCAGAACAACAACAAACCTGGAAGGTTTTCCAAGACAAAGTAACGCAACTGATTGACTATTCTTATAAAATGAAATTAAATAACCCCTTCAATCCATTTGAAATTTATTTAGACCATAATGCTAAATATCTAGGAAAATCCATCGAGAGTCTTAATCTATGGCCCAACACCCATGCTACCCTTGTGGCACTTGAACGAGAAAATGAATTGATTCTTTCTCCCAATCCAAAAAGTCAGTTAAAAGAAAAAGATATTTTATATTTTATTGGGAAACCGCAAACAATCGCATCAGTAAAAACTTTCTTCTATTAATAACATTGAAAACTAAACTTCGTTTTCATGAAAACTAGTTTGCATCACTTGCAATAAGTGACTATTCTATGTATCATAGGATTGTCACTTATTTAGTTTTTAAGAAAAGGAGAAATGTTTTGACTAAAGTACAAATAAGAAACCTTACCAAAATTTTTGGTAAGAAAACCAAACAAGCACTTGATTTAGTAAAACAACAAGTGCCAAAACAAGAGATATTAAAAGAAACTGGCGCCACAGTTGGTGTCTATGATATTTCAATGGATATTAATGAAAATGAAATTTTTGTGATAATGGGACTATCTGGTTCTGGTAAATCCACTTTAATTCGTTTATTAAATCGTTTAATTGAACCAACTTCCGGAGAAATTTATATTGACGGAAAAGATATTAACAAATTAGACAAAGAGGAATTGCGTCAAGTTAGAAGGGATAAGATCAATATGGTCTTTCAAAACTTCGCTCTTTTCCCACATCGTACCATTTTAGAAAATACAGAATATGGTATGGAAGTTCGTGGACTTGATCCAGAAGAACGGACAAAGCGCGCAGAACAAGCTTTAGAAAACTCGGGTTTACTTGCCTTTAAAGATCAATTCCCTGATCAACTTTCAGGAGGGATGCAACAGCGTGTCGGTTTAGCCCGTGCGTTGGCGAATGATCCTGAGATTTTATTAATGGACGAAGCTTTTTCTGCCTTAGATCCTTTAATTCGTCGCGAAATGCAAAACGAATTAGTAGAACTACAAGATAAAGTTCAAAAAACTATCATCTTTATTACCCATGATTTAAATGAAGCTTTAAGAATTGGTAATCGTATCGCAATTTTAAAAGATGGTCAGTTAATGCAAGTAGGAACCGGTGAAGAAATCTTAACCAATCCAGCGAATGATTATATTCGTGATTTCGTTGAAGAAGTCGACCGTTCAAAAGTATTTACTGCAGAAAACATCATGGAGCCTGCTATCTCGTCGAATATTGATTTAGATGGTCCTCATGTCGCCTTAACACGTATGCGTCAAGAAGGAAGTTCATTGGTAATGGCGATTAACTCTAAACGACACTTATTAGGTTATATCGATGCCGATGATTTATTAAGAGCAAGAAAAGAACATTTACCATTAAACGATGTGATCAATGAAAATGTAACTCGCGTTGAAAAAGATACTTTGGTTAGTGATTTATTTGAATTAACCAATCTATCACCTGCTCCCATCGCTGTTATCGATGAAAACGATCGTCTGATAGGCGTTATCCGTCGTGGTCAAATTATTGATTCCTTAGCAAAATACACTGATGAATCAGATAATGATACCAATACAACGAATTCAGCTGAAACTGATGCTGTTAAAGAAGCAACCACGATTGATCCTGCCAATACTCACACAGCAAGCAAGGAGGTGGCTAAATAATGAATTCAGTTCAAAATTTTCTAACTCAACCCATACCATTGTCTGATTGGGTCAATAGTGCAACTAATTGGATTACCAATACGTTTAGTGAACTATTTAATGTTTTACAATCAATTGGCGAAATCACGATGAATGGTATTACCGATTTATTGACAACTATTCCCGCTCTATTATTTATTATTTTAGCGACTATCGGAATGTATTTCTTATCTAAAAAAAATAAAGGCATTTCTTTATTTACCTTTTTAGGCTTACTTTTCGTCTATAATCAAGGTTTATGGCCAATGTTAATGAGCACTTTAACCTTAGTACTCATTTCAAGTTTAGTATCAATTATCATTGGGATTCCCTTAGGGATTTTAATGGCAAAAAATCAATTAGCAGCGAAAATAATTGCACCGATTTTAGACTTTATGCAGACGATGCCTTCGTTTGTTTACTTAATTCCAGCCGTTGCCTTCTTCGGAATCGGCATGGTTCCTGGAGTGTTCGCCTCAGTTATTTTTGCCTTACCCCCTACGGTTCGTTTTACTAATTTAGGGATTCGTCAAGTACCAAAGGATTTAGTCGAAGCTTCTCAAGCGTTCGGTTCAACAGGGTTTCAACGATTATTTAAATTAGATTTACCCATGGCTAAAGATACCATCTTTGCTGGTATTAACCAAACCACAATGCTAGCCTT
Organism: Globicatella sulfidifaciens DSM 15739; assembly: GCF_900167405.1. Classification (GTDB taxonomy): domain Bacteria; phylum Bacillota; class Bacilli; order Lactobacillales; family Aerococcaceae; genus Globicatella; species Globicatella sulfidifaciens. The sequence goes on along the minus strand of NZ_FUWO01000016.1, from coordinate 1,494 downwards.
ATCAATGGTCGTAACGGCATCAATGATTGGAGCCCCTGGTCTTGGTGAAGGTGTCTTAACGGCATTACAAAAAGCGAATATTGGTTCTGGATTTGTCTATGGTGTTTCACTAGTTATCTTAGCGATTATCGTCGACCGCTTTACTCAACTATTAAATCGTCCTCGTGTCGCTAAAACCAAAGAAGAAAAGAAAAAAGCACGTACGAAAACAATAGCTATTAGTTTTGCTGTATTAGCTTTACTAGCTGGTAGTACAGCTTATTCTTACTTAGCTAATGCCAATAAACAAACGGTTACCTTGGCTTCAACTCAATGGGATGCTGATTTAGCCACTTCAACCATTGTTAAGCAAATTCTTGAAGAGATGGGCTACGAAGTTGAAATTAAACCATTAGACCCGGCTATCATGTTCTCCTCAGTCGCTTCAGGTGAAACAGATGGTACACTGGTGCCTTGGTTACCTTACACTCATGCCGCTATTTACGAAGAGTATAAAGACCAAATTGTCGATTTAGGACCCAATACCACCGGTGCTAAATTAGGACTGGCTGTTCCAACCTATATGGAAGACATTCATTCGATCGCCGATTTAACGGATGAAGCCGGAAAAGTCATCACTGGAATTGAACCTGGCGCTGGAATTACGAAAGCAACAGATGAAACAATTGCGACTTATTCAAACTTAGATGGATGGACCCAAAAGACCTCTTCTACTGGAGCGATGACCACTCAATTAGAACAGGCTCTTAAAAATAAACAGGAGATTATTATCACTGGTTGGACACCACACTGGATGTTCGAACGTTTTGATATTAAATATTTAGACGATCCTGAAGGAACAATGGGTGGCGAAGAACAAATTGTCAGCTTTGCTCGTATCGGTTTAGAAGAAGATATGCCGGAAGTATTTCATATTTTAGACCAATTTGAATGGGATATTGCTGATTTGGAAACCATCATGAATGAAATGGAAAACGGTCAACCTGCTGAAACAGCAGCTTCAGAATGGATAGAAAACAATCGTGACACAGTAGATAATTGGATTGAAACAGCAAAACAATCATAAATATTAAAGTAAGAGAGACTAACCACCAAGCACTTGTTTGGGAATTAGTCTCTTTGTTTTTATTTTTATAATTATTTATAAAATAATAATCGGAAATTTCAAGTTGAAGTTAGCCACTTATCGTAAACAATGTGTTACCTACTAACTTACTGTATTGGTCTATCTAGTCAGTGCTTCCTCTTGTCTTGCTTTTTTGAAGGCTTTAGTAAAGACTTCATGAGGTGTTTGATAACCTAATATTTTCCTAGGATAATCATTCATCCATTGTTGTATTCTCAAACAATCCCTTTGAGTTAAGTCACTCATAGAGTTACCTTTTGGAATGAAACGACGAATGAATTTATGTTGATTCTCACTCGTTCCTCTTTCCCAAGAAGCATAGGGATGCGTAAAGTAGACATCTAATACCTCAGATAACCCTTCGTGGA
>NZ_FUWO01000015.1 GCF_900167405.1 Globicatella sulfidifaciens DSM 15739 | reverse complement strand
GTTAAAAAATATATTGAAAATCAATTAACAGAATACAATGACGGTCGCCCTAGAACTTGATTCATCCATGTAATGAATGACACGGTTTTCTCAAGAGGCGACTTTAAATAAAAAATTGAAAAAAATCATAATGTTTTAGCTTATTATTCACTTATGAGAGGCGCCACAAAGTCCAACCATAAAAACCAAGCAACCGCTCAACTTTTCGAGATGTTGCTTGGTATTTATAAAATATTTTGCTTAAGATTTCACATCCTAAAAAAGCGTTGAGGTTACTTACTAGGACTCCAACGCTTTTTCTTATTTCTATTTGGTATCATTGAGCCCGATTAGTCTAATAGCACGGATAAAATAAAATATTAATTCATTGGCATAGATTAGAGGATTGGTACAATGTAGCAACATAGATTTTTATCGCTTCGTATTCTCACTCCCGCACAGTTGGGGGGAGACTAGAAGTAGAAAATCAAATGATTTTTGCTTCATCTATCCACTTTACCCTGTTGAGTAAGTATTATTTAAAACAAAGTTTAAGCCTACTGTGCTTTGAATTACCGAGCAATACTTAATTGAATTTATCAAATTTATGTCACCCTCTACAAGAAGCCTTTTGAGATCACCCTATCACATGTTGCTATTAAGACATAACCAACTTGTTCATTTTGTTTTTCTTTTCTTAACACTGCTTTAGCATTAAATGGTATTTCTTGCGGTGACGACGCTTCGTTTTTATCCTTCTTACCATTTTCATTGACTAAAATTAAATCAATATCGAAATGTTTCTTAATGTATGCTTGAGCCGCTTGTAATTCTCTTTTATTTAAATCAGTAAAAGGTACCCAGTGATAGTGACTACCATGTTTAGCAATACGTTCTACTTTTGTAATGGATTCAACGGAAAAGACATTCCCATCACTGGTGTATAAGGTTTGTTAGAATCGGTAGGTTTAACCGTGATCGTGTTGTCATTAGCGTGACCTTTTTGATTATCATGGTTATTGTGGTTATTTTGATGATTGATACCAAGTTGACCGCTATTATCTGATGTCGAAGGTTTAGTGTTACCATTTCTACCTAAGACAGCTAATGCAATTTGTAACTCTGCAGCAGCAAGGTCTGATTTTGGTATAAAATGAAAATAATTACCATGCGGTGCGATAAATCCAACGCCTAAGTCTTGAATAACATCATAGGGGCTGAACAAATAACCATCACTGGTCACATAGCTACCACTAGCATCTCTTGAACCTGATCCACCCAACAATTCGCCTTCTTTTACATGATTCACTTTTCTCATTTTTCACGTTGGGATACATCTTGTTCTTAAAATTCAGCGAACGATTTTTTAACTTGTTGAAGAATCGTGTCAATATCAATAATATGGTCATTATTTTTTTCTTGATAGACTTTATATTGGTCATAAATTTTTACGATAAAACCGTCTTTAATCGCTTGTTTAACATCAGCATCTTGTAATTGATAATCGCTCGGTGCTAATAATAATTCACTAAAATAAGTTTCTTCTGCTACGTCGCCACTGAATACATATAAGTCAATGCCAACTAACAGTACATATTCTTTTTCAGTAATATAAACGACAATCGGTTCCCCTTCTAAGTCTAAGTCTTTTAATACTTCTTCAGGCGTTTTATCTACAACCGGCACAATTAAGCTGTCGTCAGTTAAGTGATAATCTTTTCTCAATTCCACGATTGCTTTAGCATCCTTCGGGTCAATACCATTCGCTTGTAATAATAATTCATCGGTTGAACGTACAGTCGATGCTTTTTTGCCCTCTTCTAACCAAACATAATATTGGTCGTCTTTTTTAACAATCCAACCATTCGCACCTTCACTAACCTTCTCAAAAGAATCAAGGTCCTCCTCAGTCACAATACTTTCTAAGAAAATAGAGTCCTCAGGCACTTCACCATTGTAATAATGATAATGGTCACCATGAGAGGTAACATAACCTTCTTCGGTAATTTTTACAATAATTTGTTCTGTGGCAATGCCTTCATCTAAATTAACTTCTTCTTGTGAGCGTGATTCAGTCATTAAATGATTGCTGTCAGCTTGGTTTTCTTCAGCTCCATCAACATAATCCATTCCTGATGAACTGGTTTCTTCAGTGCCATCAACATAATTCATGCCTGATGAATTGCTTTCTTCGGCTAAGGCAATATTTTGATTTAAGAATACTCCACTAGCTAATAAAGTGACTATTAATGATTTTTTGAAATCCATACTATTCCTCCTGTTGTAAATGACTGCTTAATGTTTCTAATACTTTTTCTAAATTCACTAAAAATGGATCAGTATTAAGCGGATCGCCTTCTAGTGGACTTAATGCCACAATGGTGGTGCCGGTCGCATTGGCAATTACTTTAGCAGCACGATCAGAGACATTGGGTTCAACAAAGATTGTCTTCACTTTATACTCATTCACAAATTTTTGTACTTCAGCAATTTTCTTTGATGACGGCTCAATATCGGACGATACCCCTGCAATTCCTAACTGTTTCAAATTAAAGCGTTGGGCTAAATATGAAAAAGCTGTATGCTGGGTGACAAAGGTTTTCTGCTTCAATTGTTCAAAAATCGGTTGATATTTAGCGACAAGTTGTTCTGCTTGTTCAACAAATTGTTTTGCATTCGCTTGATAAGTCTCTTGGTTATCTGGGTCTAATTCCGATAAACGATCCGCAATCAATTGTGCTTCAACACTAGCTTCAATTGGATCTAACCAAGTATGCGGATCATACAACGCCGCATTATCCATCCCTTCGATTTCTTCAATATCTTCTAGTCCAGTAACTTTCTGCATAGCCATTCCTCTTGAGGCCTCAACTAAAGTAACCGATGAATTCTTTAAATTAACCGCTATATTTTTAGTCCAAGATTCTAAAATATTAGAATGATAAATAAAAATATCAGCGTCATAAATAGCCGCTATATCATTGGCTGAAGGTTCAAAACCATGAATACCATTTCTAGAATTCAGGACGCGAACTTCATGAAAATCACCGACAATTTCTTTGGTAATAGCGTACATTGGATAAAAACTTGTGACAATATTTAATTCTTTTGGTTCATTCGCTTGCGCAATCATGACGGAACGTTGAATAAGTGACATACAGCATAATAATATGATTAACAAGCAAGCTCGCCATATTTTTTTCATTTCTCTCAACCTTTCAAATTATAAACTCAACGTTTTAAATAGTAATAATTATCTATTATTAAGTCAAGTGTTTTTCTAAAACAAAAAGTAATTTTTACATTTTCTTAATGATTAAGACCATATTTTTTGTTACAACACCAACAGGAACTATCATGAACCGTCCTATGATTCGATTGTTAATGATTGGTCCTTATTTTTACCCCAACAAAAAGGACCAATCATTAGTAATCCCTTGATTACCTTTGATTGGTCCATTCCCTATTAAGTTGTTTTAAATAATCATCTATCAATCATTGAAGCTTTTACTGGATGTCATGATAGAGGTTCACCTAATGTCAATGAGATATTATTAGATGTCATTAATTAAAGTACCAACCAATATCAATGAATACACTATTAAACGTCATGACCTGCTATTGCCTCAAATGTCAACAAAGGTACTATTGGAGGTTATGACCTAAAGCCTAAACAAACCATAACCAAACAATTATTGAATGACATAACTTGTAATTTCAACGTCTCCATTCCATAATGTCACAACAGGTTCAATTCCTTCTCCTAAATAAATATTAGAGGATAAGGTTGCTGTACCATCATTGGTAATTAATTCGATTGAATTCGTATCTAAAATAATTTCCAGTTTAGCTAATTGAGCTTCTTTTACTCTGAAACCTCGCTGGTTGACAGGTTCATTTTCTTCACCTGATAAATCAATTCTTAGATTTTCTCGGTCTAAATAAACCGCATTGCCATCTTTTTCATAACGAATGCTGACATAGTCATTGGCACTCCCTACTCGCAACTCAAAATCGGCTTGCTTCTTAGGTTGTAAGACTAATAATTTTGCTTGATTGGTTGAGAAATCATCCATCGTTTCTGCTGCTAAATGCGCTTCAGTCAGCACGTGTGTTTGTGTAAATTGATTGTCGCGCCAATTTAAGACACGGGGCATTGTCATACTGAAAGCCCACTGATGGTCTAACTCTTTGGTCACATTGTTTCGTCCCCAAGTATTCATCCAAGCAATCATAATACGACGTCCTTGATCATCTTCTAATGTTTGAGGCGCATAGAAATCATGTCCATGATCTAATTCGTCCCATTGTTCAGGGATAAATTCCTTTTTCTCCCAATCAACTTTCCCTTTAACAACTACCGTAGTATTTAAGTTATGGTGACTCAAATCATCGCGTTCAAAACGCATCGGTGACATTAAGAGTGTATCGACGCCATCGAGATTAAAGTAATCTGGACATTCCCACATTTCGCCTTGTTCTTTCGTTCCTTTAAGGAAAATCGATTCATATTGCCAATCAATTAAATCATCGGAACTGTATAATAAGACGCAACCTACACCGTCTACATGACGAGCCACAATTACCGCATAATATTTACCATCTTTTTCAAAAACCTTAGGATCACGGAAATCAGCTGGCACAATTCCTTCAGGTAAATCCGCTTCGGTTAATACCGGGTTTTGGGCAATTTTTTCAAAATGAATACCATCTTCTGAGACAGCGATGTTTTGAATTTGACGGGGTTCGCCTTGTTCATTTTGAATATTCCCCGTATACATTAACCATAATTTGCCATCTTTTTCAATGGCACTACCTGAAAAACAACCACCAAGGTCATAGTCTTTATCTGGTGCTAACGCTACTGGTAAATGTTCCCAATGGATCAAATCCTTTGACTTTGCATGTCCCCAATGCATCGGTCCCCAAATCGCATCATAAGGATAATGTTGATAAAACAAATGGTACTCTCCTTGATAAAAGATAAAACCATTTGGATCATTAATCCACCCGATAGGTGCAGTAAAATGCACCTGAGGTCGGTATTGTGGATTGACTAAATGTTTGTTTTCTTCAATAAATTGATTTGCTCGCTCGATTGTAAATTGATTCACTGATACGCCTCCTACTATTCTTGGTTAGCTAAATACTCATCAAAATATTTTTGTTTAATTTCTAACCATTCTGGTAATCTAAATCTATCCAATTCTGCTAAATACGCATCCCATTCTTCATCAATATTACCGTTAACAATCCATTCTGAACGTTTACGGTTAACATATTCCATTAAGTCTGCTTCGATTGTTTCAACCTTTTCTAAGTCTTCAACGGTCATAAATACACGTGGATAATTATAATCATTATTCATATATGGCACATAATGTTCATGTAATAAATCTAAACGCCATTTCGCATCATCTGGCATAGTTGTCACAGTACCATAGTATTCATCCAAGATAGCTAAAGGTCCACCTAATTCGGTCTTTTGACGTAATTCTCCTGGTGCAGTCCCTTCTAAAGGTAAATGTTTTAAAGTTTGAGTTGCTTCATCAAATTCAAAGATGTTTTGTTGGGTATCATCACCATAAGTTCCCCAGTTATTTTGAACCGATTGTAGCGGTTCGTACATCTTATCAATCCATTTAGCTGTTAACTCTAAGTTTTTATTCGCTGAAGTAATGACTGCACGGTCACGAGAAAACCCAAAGTTATTAGTACGAGTAATATGCTTTTTACCATCTGGTCCTACTAATGCCGGTAAAATATCATAACTATCATTCATTCCCGTCACATTGGCTTTGTCCCATGTAAAGTAGACACCATAACGATGCTCTGAACCTTTCGCAATATAAGTGTTCCAATCTTGTTCAAAGGCTTCAGTATCTAATAAACCACGTTCATATAAGTCACGCATGAACTTGATTCCTTCTTTGTACTCTTCGTTATCAGCTGTAAAATCAACGATTTTATCGTTGGAGACAACAACGTGGTCATCCGTATCCCCGATTCCAAAGGCACCCATTAAAATTTTAAAGTCTTCATTACCTCCATTATTAATAAAGGACATTGGAATTTCATCCGCTTCACCATTACCATTAGGATCTTGAGTTTTGAATGCTTCTAGGACTTCAATTAAATCATCGGTTGTTTCTGGCATGTCTAAACCTAAATTATCTAACCATTCTACGTTAATCCATGCGATATCATTAACAGAGTGAATCGATTCTTTATCAGAACCTAATTCTTCAATCCAAGGGAATGAATATATATGACCGTCTGGTGCGGTAATCATTGCACGATATTCTGGATTTTCATCTAATATTTTCTTAAAATTCGGCATATATTGATCAATTAAATCTTCAACCGGTACAATCACGCCGTTTTTAGCCCATTTAATTAAATCCACATCAGAGGCCGCAGCATTATGGAATACATCCGGTAAATCACCACTGGAAATATCTAAGTTACGTTTTTCAGCATAATCAGTATTGTAATTAGTCCATTCAATATGAACATTCGTATCTTCTTCTAATCTTTTGACAATTAATTTATCATTTGGATCTTCTGGCGCTAAAGGTGAACTACCGGTCGTCACTTTTAAGGTCACCTGTTTTTCTAACGGAAATTTTACATCTTTCAAACCATAATCAGGACTTGAGGTTCCACCACCCCCACTACATGCGGCTAATATTAAACCACTGGACATTAACAATCCTAACATTTTTACTTTTTTCATCTTTTTTCCCTCCAAAAAATTTTTTTATCCTTTAATTGAACCAACCAAAATACCTTTATCAAAGTATTTTTGGAAGAATGGGTACATAATCATCAATGGTAAACTTGAGACTACAATGGTAGCGTATTTGATCATTTCCGCAATCCGCTGAATATCAATCATCGCGGTATTCGTTCCAATCATTTCTTGATTTGGTTGATTTTGAATTAAGATTTTTCGTAAAACCAATTGTAAAGGTTCTAATTTTGGATCTTTTAAATAAATCATCGCATCAAAATATGAATTCCATTGACCTACAAAAGCATATAAGAAGAGTACAAATAAAATTGGCTTACATAATGGCACAATAATTTTGACAAAAATTTGAAAATCATTGGCACCATCGATAACGGCTGCTTCAATTAATTCTTCAGGTAAATTTTGACAGTAAGTTCGAATTAAAATAATATTCCAAACATTAACCGCCCCCGGAATTAAGATTGACCACACGGTATTTAACATTCCCAGTTGCTTCACTAATAAATAAGTTGGAACTAAGCCGCCCCCAAAAAACATGGTAATTAATAACATAATATTAATCCATTTTCTACCAACTAAGTCTTTTCTAGACAGTGGATATGCTGTTAACATTGAGACAGCGACTGTAATAATCGAAAAAGCTACAGAATAAAAAATCGAATTTAAAAAACCTCGCACAATGGAAGAATCTGAAAAAACTCTTTGATAGCCTTGTATGGTCCAGTCTTTCGGATTTAAACTAATTCCTTTGGCTAATAGAGTAGTCGGATCCATGAAAGAAGCAATCAAAATATAGACAAGTGGTACAAAAGTAATTAAAACTATTAGACCAATCAAGATTCTATTAATCAGTAAAATTCGACGGTCAAAATCGGTTTGCATTGCTGAATTCATCATTTACCTCCTATAATCCTTCGCCATCATTTAACTGTTGCACTGTTTTATTTACAATTATCAGTAATACAACATTAATCACGGTATTGATTAAACCAACAGCTGTTGAATAAGAATAATTTCCTGAAACTAAACCTTGTTTATAAACATATGTCGATATAATTTCAGACGCAGTTAAGTTTAAAGATGTTTGCATTAAGTAAGCTTTCTCATAACCGACACTCATAATGTTACCTGCTGCCAAAATGAATTGAATAACCATCACCGGTTTTAAGGTCGGTAAGTCAATATGCCATATTCTTTGTAAAATATTAGCACCATCTAGTTTAGCTGCTTCAACTAGTGACGGATCAACGTTAACCAATGTGGCTGTGTACAAGGTCGAAGCCCAACCCATTCCTTGCCAAATACCACTTCCAATGTATAAGCTTCTAAAATAATTAGGATTGGTCATAAAATTAATATTGATGCCTACCATTTCTAAAATACGATTTACCGGACCTTCAATCGAGAACAGTAGAAAAATCATCCCGACAATGACCACCACTGAGATAAAGTTAGGTGCATATAAGATTAACTGGATTTGTCTTTTCAATCTTGGACTGGCTAACTGATTTAACATAATTGCTAAAATAATCGGTGGCAAGAAACCCCACAATAATCCATAGACGCTTAACTTTATGGTGTTCCCGACTAATAATCCCAGATTGGGTGCTGATAAGAACCTGGCAAATTCTTTAAATCCTACCCAATCACTTCCTAAGATACCTCGTAATGGATTGTAGTCCTTAAAGGCAATTAAGACTCCGTACATCGGGATATACTTAAATACGAATGTTAGTAGTAAACCTGGTAACAACATAAAAAATAATACTTTTTGTTTTTTTATTTTCTCCCAAGTACTCAACTCTTTTTTGATGACCGTTGACATCTGTTTTCTCCTCCTTTTGAAACGTTTCAAATTAAGTTTAAATAATCAGTGCTGCATTGCTTGGCAGCACATTTTAATTTTAATTTATTTAACATTACTATTGAAACGTTTCAATTATACTCTAAAAAAAATACTACGTAACTTTCTACACTCTTAGTTTATAAAAGAAAGCGTTTTTTGTCAATAGATATTTTAATTATTTTTATTTTTTTGTGGTTTTGCCTTCAACGTAATAACCAGGAATTAAATATTGACGCGTATGCTCCTTATCATCAATAATATCTAAAATAAGTTCCACCGCTTTTTTAGACATTTCTTCTAATGGTTGTTTAATCGTTGACACAACATATTGTCGTTCCATCGCCATTTTTATTCCATCATAGCCAATTATTTGTAGATCCTCTGGTACTTTAATGCCTAAATCTTCCGCAACTTCAATCACATCAAGCGCCGCAAAGTCATTAATCGTAAAGATACCATCAATTGTAGGATTTGCAATTAAAAACTTACGAATCTTTTCTTTTAAGTTAGGAACTGGCTCTACTTCATCTAAAATTGAAATTTTATAGCCTGCATCTACAATCGTTTTTTCAAAATATTGACGACGCTTTTTCGTTTCGTTCTCCGTCTCATTATGTGCTCCCACAAACCCAAAATGCGTACACCCTTTTTCAATGAGAGTCTTCGCCGCTATTTCAGCACCTACCTTATTATCAGACGCAACATAAGCAATATCCATTCCTGGAAACACCCGGTCAAAACTAACAAAAGGGATGCCTGAAGATAAAAACTCTTCAATCGAACTATAAGTAATCGCAATAATCCCATCTACTTTATTTTGTTGTAACATCTTTATATATTCTGCTTCCTTTTCAGGACCAGCGCTGTTACACAGAAGCATCTTATAATCTAATCGACTCAATTCTTGTTCGACATGATAAGCAAACTCGCCAAAAAACGGATGCCATATCGTCGGTACGATTAAAGCAATGGTATTGGTACGATTCAATTTCATCCCACGTGCATATTGGTCGGGGATATAATTTAATTTTTCAATCGCTACATTCACCTTATCAAGCGTTTGGGGTTTAATGCCTTGTGCTTTATTAATGACTCTTGAGACAGTTCCTAAACTAACGCCCGCTAATTCTGCGACATCTTTCATAGTTGCCATTTCTTTCACCTCACTTTACTTAAACATTAATAACGATGACTATCAAATTAAGGCATCCGCTAGCCATCGTTAATATTGGAAGTGGCAGACGAAATACAAGTTAATCTTCCCGTCTCGTCATGACCACTCATTTTTATTTGAATTCATTGTCGATTACATGACTCAATTCATTCACAAAATTTAACGTGCATACGATATTAAGATAATAATTCACGCGCTAATTCATAACATCCTGTAATACCGGCATCGTCTTCTAATGCTGGTGGCACGATAAAGCCTTCTAATTCTGGTGTTTCTAAATAACCATTATTGAACCTTTTGAAATTCTCACGAATTAATGGGAATAATTGGCGTTGTTTCATCACGCCTCCACCTAAAATGAATCGCTCGCAACCTAAAACAGTATAGTAATTATACAATCCTTGCGCAATATAATAAGCTTCCATTTCCCACGCTTGGTGATCTTCTCCTAATTCAAAGGCTTTTTGGCCCCAACGTTCTTCAATTGCTGGACCAGCAGCCATCCCTTCTAAACAGTCTCCATGATAAGGACATTTACCTTCATATTGATCTTCTGGATGACGTCTGACTAACATATGGCCTGTTTCAGGGTGACCATAGCCACTGACTACATGCCCATCGACAACGACACCGCCCCCAACACCGGTTCCAACAGTTAAATAAATGACATTATCCAATCCTTTGGCTGCCCCTTGTTTCATTTCACCATAAGCCGCCGCGTTCACATCGGTAGTCCACGCCATCGGTACATCAAATTCTGCTTTAAAAGCACCTAAGAAATTATAGTTATTCCAGCCTTTTTTCGGAGTGGTTGTAATATAACCGTAAGAAGATAACTCTTCATTATCGCCTAAAGGACCGAATGACCCAATCCCTAATGCTTTCATCTCAGGATATTTTTTAAAGAAAGCAATCATTTTTGGTACAGAAATATCGGGCGTTTCAGTAGGAATACTTACTCGCTCAATAATTTGTCCTTCGTTATCAAACATAGCACAAACGCATTTTGTGCCACCTGCTTCTAATGCACCATACATGGTATCACTCCTCATCGATTTTTGAATGTCGAGGTTAATCCACAATTTTACTGAAAATCTCAATTGTTGCCTCCAACCAACTTTCATTGATTGAACTAACCGATGACATTCATTTACCATCATTATAATCAATTATGATAAATTTGTGAATGATGAAGTTGATTATTGTCTGATTTTGTATGAAAAACGATAAAATGAATAAGTCTTAAAAACATTGATATCATAAGGTTTTAGAAGCTTTTTGTGATAACAAAAATATTTTTGAAACATTTCAAAAATAAGGGCGTTTTGGTTGATTTTTGATCAAAAAGATAGGGGTTTAAGATAGTCGCCTGATTTAAGCGATACAAAATAATAGGAGCGGTATAAAACAACAAGGCATTCATTTTCCTAGTACAACCATCATTATTCTTCCTCCTTTAGTAATTGATGCACCGCGTCAGTAATGGTATTGCGACCTCTTAAATATACTTTAATACCACTCCCCTTTAATCGCTTACTCAGGGCACTGGGGTTAATATTAAGTTGTGCAGCAATCATTTGATGTTCAAAGTCTTCTTGATAAATATCATTAGCCAATAAAACTGCTAATAAATCATTTTGAGACATCACCCAACTACTACGAATATATTCGGTTAACGCTAGATAATGATTCAAATCCTCAACCGTTTCAGTGTTTTCATGACCAATTCGTGCTTGCGTCATTCCATAGTCATTTTTTTCGTGAATATACTCTATAGCGGCGCGCGCATGCCAATAGGCCGGCCCATCTGCTCCGATGCTGATTTCATTATTGATTTCAGTCATCATCTCGCCTAAACCAAAGCCAAAGCGTACTTTATAAGGTCGAAAGGCCATTAAAATTTCATCCATAATCCTTAAAAATGGTGCATTGGCTGTCAGTAAGGCTTGAAATTCATCACCGGTTGTAATAGTAAAATTGGAAACAATAGTCGTTTGATATTGCTCATTTAATTGCTTCATAATCTTATTTAATTGATCTTGTGATTGTTGAAGTTCTTTAATTGACTTTGACTCAATGACATCGCCAATCATTGCGATATATTGCATGACCTCACCTCTTTTTGTCTATTATAATAGACAAAACCTAAATTGTCTATTTAAATAGACATTTTGATTATAATAACCCGATTCGTCCCCGGCTAACCATACATTGAGCCTCACCTGATTTATCATCACAATTTCAGGTGAGACTTTAATCAATTAAATGCCTTTCAATGCCCCATATAAGGCTGTATTAGGAAGTACCTTTCTAAAATCTTCTTTTGATAATTTTACTGGCACACCATTTTGTTCTAAAATATGCACTTTCGGTAATTCTATTTGATGTTCACGAATAAACTGAATTAAGCTGGAACTATTGCCAATACCCTTTGTACTATGTGGCGTAGCCCCAACGATTATGTCTGAATATTTCGTTGAATAATAACAAGTGCTAATATCAAAATGCTTCATTTCATCATAGGGAATCCATTCATAAGCATCTTTGGCTAATCCATATTCTTTTAAGAGTCCTGGTAAATGCTTCTCACGAAAACCACCATCGCCACCTAAAATTAATAACTTCGCATTATCACTAAAATAATACGTCGCTGGCTCTAAATCCAATTGATTATGAGCCAACTGGTCTTGCACTTTGGTTTCCATTAATTTTGCTTCAACTTCTAGCTGATGTTGCTTCTCATTTTCAATATCAACGGTTAATTTTGATATTTTTTCATTACCAAAGCCCACCTGACTAATCGGTTGTTCGAGTGTTTTGGCTAATTCAGATTGCGCTTGTTCTAACTCACTTTCTAATTCAGCAATCCGATGCGTATAGCGTTCAAACTCCTCCCGTAAAATGGCACGACGCGCATTCAAACGTTGAATCTGCTCTTTAAATAAAGTATCAAAAGCTGTCGGATTCCAGACAATCGGTAAAATTTTAGTTGGAGAAATCTCAGTTAAGTAGCGAACCGGTTGGTCACTACCAACAAATAAACTCAAGGTCTTACGCGCACGTGTCATCGCCACAAAGACTAAACGTCGCTCAACATCGGCATCTGTTTCTTCAATCGCATCCTCAAAGATGGCATCATCCATCTCAGCTAAAATCACATGATCAAACGAGAGTCCTTTCATCGAATGAAAGCTCGAAACCACCACTGGTGTCTTGCCGGTGTCTTGACTCAGATTAGTTTGATACTCAATACCAGCTTTACTCAATGCCTTTAACACCCGAAATTTAAACGCCGTCGTCTTGCGAAACCCGATGCAAATCCGTTCATTAGGATAATCGGATAGAATCTCTTTTATCTTTAATATAATATGTTCTAATTGGCTTTGTTCATTGCGTAATAAGAAGAGTTGCGGACGATTGCCTTCATCTTGAGTCTCGGTAATATCTTGCGAATATTCTTGTCGTGAGGCTTCTTTGACCACATATTCAAATTTTAAAATCGAATCGGCTGCCTCAAATATTTGTCTAGTATTTCTAAAATTGCGTTGCAGTTCTAATGGTCTAAATGTTGAACCTACCACGCCCACCCAAGTGAACCGTTTGCCATAAATAGATTGCGCCACGTCCCCAATATAGACCATCTTATCTTGGGTAATCTGTTGTAGCGCCCAAATCCATGTCTTCGGTATATCTTGCACCTCATCTAAAATAAGATGCTTTACGGTTGGTGACGTGTCATTTTCTGCAATGAACTCTAACACTAGATTGCCAATATCTGAAAAATCATACTCATTATTTTTAGCGAGTAGTGTTTGATACTGTTCAAATAAATCAAACACATACTCACGATCAAGATTGCCTCGGCCACGTCCTATTCGGACTGCTTGTAAATAATCCGTACGCTTCTTCAAGCCATTGCCATAAATAAAGGCAAATTCGGCTTCCATAAACCTGACACTATAACGTTTGGTATCGAGATGACTTTCTAAAAAGGCTCTTAACTTTCGCGAAGCAAATTTAACTTTCCCTCCATTTTTGCGAATAAAATCACTCAATACTCGATGTACGGTCATCACTTTAATATCATCCAAAAAATAATCCTGACGAATATGATTGACCAAGGCGTTAGTAAAGGTAGTTAAAACAATCGGCAGACGTTCTCCTTCAAGTGGGAGTGCTAATTCATCTTCTTCAGCCAAACGATTCCCAATACTAATCGCCACTAAAGTCTTGCCACTACCCGCTGGACCTTTAATCGCAGTCTCTTTATTTAATAAGGCTTGATCCACGACTTTTAATTGTTGTTGCGTTAAAGTATATACTTGTCTCCCCATCGTCAACACTCCCATCTATAAAATATTAATCGCTTTCACATCTTTAATAGTAGCTAATTTTAAGACTATATTCAATGCTTTAGGGAATGATTCAAAATATGATCAAAGGAGATGATTTGAATGATTGCACAAAGATTCAGTTGGGAATACTTAGTGAAAAACGAAATGGGAAAGAAAATTGAAGTGTGTGAAGCGTGTCATAACCAGATTGCTGATGATTAAAATGCTGTGAGGAAGCTCTAATATTTCATTAATTAAACGGTTAATTTGGATTGAAAAAGTGAACTGCCTGTCAATTTCGAATCACTTCTGCATTGTTCTCAAAGAAAATAAAAAATTTTATCTAAAATCGATTCAATATGGCAATTTTTTGTTGGAAAACGGTCCGAAATGAACAGGTAAATTAAAGGCGAAAAGATAGTGAAATGGGGATTAGAAAACTTGTTGGATTCACAAGTGCAAAAGAAAAAGCACCTCAAAAGAGGTGCTTTAAAATTATGGAAACAAGACCAAATAAACGTCTAAATAATGTTCAGTTAAGAAAGCTTCAATGGTCTCGACTGCGACTTGGTAAGCTGCTTCTTTTGGATAACCATAAATCCCACTCGAAATTAACGGAAAAGCAATTGAATTCAACTGATGATCAACCGCCACTTGTAATGAATTTGTATAGGTTTGAGCTAATAAACGCTTGGCTTCTTCTGGCGTGTACTGGCTATAAATAGGGCCAACTGCATGAATCACATGCTTAGCTGGTAAATTAAAACCTGGCGTCATTACAGCCTCACCTGTTTTAATTGGTGCTAAAGGACGACAAACCTCTGTCATCGCATCATACCCTGCCCCTTTAAAGATCGCACCACAGACCCCACCACCCGCTAAGAGTTCGGTATTGGCTGCATTAACAATGGCATCAACTGATAATTGAGTGATATCTTGATGATTGATTGATAATGACATGAGAACCTCCTCGTGTATCTTCTAGTTGAGTATTTTCAACTTTTCCATGTACACCCTTATTATAGGCATATATGGCGTAAGTGCCTCCATCAATGGTATCAACACCACTTAAGCCTTTGGTATTGGAATCACAGGCGGTCAAAACTAATACTTCTTTCAAATCCTCCTGTAACTTCATGTGATCTACTGTTTCTTTTGAATAAGAATTACCAGGCTTTAATTCTTTTATTCTGGAAAAAAGTTCATCTATTCCTGGAAGATCTTTTTTAGCGACTTTTGAAATTGATAAGTTAACAATCACCGGTTCGTTAATTTGGTCATTTTTAGCATCCATCGAATTTTGAATAATTTCTCGAATCGTTCTTTCTGAAATACCACCATCTTGCACAACAGTACTTCGAAATTCTTCTAAAGATTGATCAAACATAAAATTCTCTAAATGATCAAAAGCCGAGTCTAAAATAATTTATTTTTCTCTTGACTTATTACCACTAGACTTAAACATATTCTTTAAATTCAATTAGATCACATTTCTCATTATGGATCAATAGCGTTTGCAAACAGTTTTTAGATTTTATTACAATTTTCTTAAATATTCAAAAATTTTTCAAAAAATGGAGCATTAATTTTAAGACTGTTCTATTCTGTTTTCGCTTTTTCGTTTCAAAAATTCAAAACATTATAATAAAATTTCACATTCTCCTTCCTCCACCATCCCTTTTTTCATAACTAAAAACAGCCCCAGTTCATTCTCTTTCGAGACCAACTGGTGGCTGTTATTTATTATCTATTCAATTACTAAGCTATTTCAACTACAAAAGCTTCCCATGGAGCTAAGGTTAGGTCTTGTAGACTTGTATAGTCTTGATCCATATTTTGGATAATCACTTCTTTAATAGTATCATTCGTACTAAATGAGTTTTCTTCATTACTCATATTCGCTACGACTAACCATTTTTTGCCTTCATATTCACGGTAATAGCTGAAGACATCATCCGCTGTATCCAATAATTCAAAGTCGCCCCAAACGACGATTGGGTTGTCTTTACGTAATTTGATTAATTTTTGATAAGTATAGAAGATAGAGTTTTTATCTTTTAAAGTATCTTCTACGTTAATCTCAGTATAGTTAGGATTTAAAGCTAACCAAGGTGTGCCGGTTGTAAAGCCACCATTGTTCTCTGAGGTCCAAGCAACTGGACGGCGAGCATTGTCACGTCCTTTAGTATTAATCGACGTTAAAATGTCTTCCTTATCATAACCTGCTGCGAGACGTTCATGATATAAGTTCACCGATTCAATATCATCAGCTTCACTAATATCGCTAATAGGTGTATTAATCATGCCAATTTCTTCACCTTGATAAATATACGGTGTCCCTTTTAACATGTGTAAGAGAATCGCAAATAATTTAGCACTACGCTCACGGTATTCACTGTCATTTCCCCAACGTGAAATCACGCGAGGTAAGTCATGGTTTTCCCAGAATAATGAATTCCAACCTTCATCTTTTAGTTCAACTTGCCATTTTTCAAAGACACGTTTTAAGTCTTTAATTTGTAAGGGTGCTAAATCCCATTTCTCTTTACCGTCTTGTTGATCTAATAAAATATGTTCAAATTGAAAGACCATTGATAATTCATTGCGGTCAGCACCTGAATATAATTTGGCAGTTTCAGGAGTCGCACTCCATGTCTCGCCTACCGTTAATAAATCATGTTTGCCAAACGTTGCTTGGTTCATTTCCTGTAAATAAGGATGTAAGTTTGGTCCATCAACTGTTAAACCTTCCATTGGTAATTTTCCGATTAAATCAATCACGTCCATACGGAAACCACCGATTCCCTTATCAATCCAGAAATTCATCATGTCATAAACTTCTTGACGCATTTTTTCATTTTCCCAGTTTAAATCTGGTTGTTTCTTACTGAATAAATGTAAGTAATATTGACCACTGGCCTCATCGAATTGCCAAGCAGAGCCAGAAAAGTTTGACCGTAAATCATTTGGTGCACTACCATCTTCATTTGGATCTGCCCAAACATAATAATCACGGTATGGATTGTCTTTGCCTTTTTTCGCTTCGATAAACCAACGATGTTCATCTGAAGTATGGTTGACCACCAAATCCATCACGATCTTAATATCACGTTGGTTTGCTTCGGCAATTAAACGATCCATATCTTCCATCGTTCCGAATTCTTCCATAATCGCTTCATAATCCGAAATATCATAACCATTATCATCATTAGGAGACTGATAAACGGGTGATAACCAAATCGCACCAATCCCTAATTCTTTTAAATAATCTAATTTTTCAGTGATACCATTAATATCACCAATGCCATCACCATCGGTATCATAAAAACTTCTTGGATAGACTTGATAAATGACAACCTCTTGCCACCATTTTTTAGTTTGTTCCATTTTATTCCTCCTTAGTAAACGCTTATTTCACAATTTCTATTGTAACAAATTTAGTCCCATTTTTCGCATGAAAATTCTTGTGCATTATGGAGAATATATCCGAGCGAGATGACGAAAGAGGTAGCTTAGATACGGACTTTATCGTTGGAGTGCCTAATATGATAAGCTATTCATTAGTTTTAATCAGGGGCAATACTAGTAATGACCCTTAAAACATAATGCCTATTATCCGCCAGCTAAGCGCATCATAAACACAAAAAGACTGGGAAAACGAATGAAAGTCTTTCCCAATCTCGTAATGTTTATGTCAATGGTTAATTATTATCCATCAGCGCTCTTTGAGTTTCTTCAATTGTATGAGAGGCAATTGGAATAGACACTCCTTCACTCTCAGCTTGCTACTTAGGCAACACAATCATCAAAACTCATCAGCCAACGAACTGCAGTGCTTTCAACATTGCGAATCAATGCAGGTAAAGGCGAAATGGTTCCCCTCTTAATGCATGATACAAGTAATGGTAAAAACAGTCCCCTATTTAGCAAGTTGCTGTAGGTAAGGCGAATCGATTCCCAACTTTGGTCAATAATCGGTAATCCAAAGGGATCTCTTTAAAATCCCTTGAGCATTAACTTGACTATTATTTTAGGCTTATTGAATATTATACTTTTCTTTAGTATATGCTAATGATTTTCCCAATAGCTCTTCTAAGACACTCTTATCAATGTCAGCTAATTTATTAACATAGACACAGCCTTTAGCCTTTTTAATCTTACCTAACTTTTCCAATAACTCCTCACGTTCAGGAAAATCTTGGTCGAGATACAGACTGATTTTCGCTTTTCGCGGTGAGAAAGCCAATAAGGTGGCATCCCCTTCATGACCTGAATCATACACATAATGATATTGACCAAAGCCAATTATATTAGGATACCAAACGACAGCATCTTCGCCTGAAACACGCTCATATAATGCTAATAATTCATACGCATCGGCTTTTTTATTATCAGAGGGTAAGCTTTCAATTACTTCTGCAACTGTCTGTCCAGTTGGGGCAAATTTTGCCATTTTAACGCCTACTTTCTACTTAAAGTTTCGGTTCTCTGATGAGCAATAATTCACCATCTCAACACAGTCTAATTATTCTTTCGGTTCCTCAACTGGTGATTTCTCACCATCTAATAAAATATTGTTGTTGCGGTCTACCTTAACGGATCCTTCTTTTGAATTAAACTCTTGATTGATACCCATTTTATGTTTTAATTTATGGAACATCTTATATTGATGTTTGCGGATTAATAGGTATGCCACTGAAGCGACAAATATAAAGGGCGTCACTGACAAAGCAGCTACTAATCCAATTACTAGTCCCCATGCTAAGATAAAGAAGAAGTTTTTAAAGACTCTCGCAAATGGTAACCAGAAAGGTAAACCTTCAGAAGTAAAATAATCTACTTCACGTAAGGATAAAGTAAGCGTACTGAAATCTACTGATTCAGTTTGTTGAGTTTGTTGTTCTTCTAAAGCACGGATTTCATCTTCTAAAACAATTTTATCGGCTTCTAACTCTTCACGTTCGCTAAAGCGTAAATTATCGTCTTCTAATTTCTTATTAATTTCATCTAAACGAGCTTTTTTCACTTCAAGGGTTTCGCCAATATTTTCAATATCATCCGTCACATCGCGACTTGAAATATTAAAGGATTGAACATGATAATTCTCTTTCAAAGCTTGCACAACTGTTTCAAAATTATCTTTCGGAATCTCTGCCACCACAGATAACTCCGTCCCTACAAAGTCGGTATAATAGTTAGTCGCATGATTTGAATCTTGTGATTGAATAATACCACCATTATCGGTAATTAATTTCATCACACTTTCAGCATCTTTATCATAGTCTTTCGTTTCTAACGTGCCATAGGCATCGTAACTCACTTGTTGACTTTCAGAATAATAATCACTTGAAGATTCTGAATATTGCTTAGCTGTATTATTATAAGAAGTATTAGTAGAAGTATAAGGTAAGGTCCCATCACACCCTGCTAACACAACCATTAAAGCGGCTAATCCAAATAATCTTTTCTTTTTCATTGGCTTGTTCTTATCTTAGCTGTCTAAGATAATGCTCCTTTCTTGTCTTGATTGTTCTAACAATTTCCTTCAATATAGCAGTATTACATATTAAGTATAACAAAGCTCACCAAGAAAAGCCTTTACAACGCTTTAGCATGGAGCAATTTAATAAAATTTTAAACATCTTAACATGATAAGTAGCTGTTAAATCGCTTAAGGATTCTTACTCGTTGCAATGAATCTGACGATGGATTTTGGGCATCATCTAAATCAATGCAATCAAGTTTATGCCCAAATCTCTGGAATGTCTTGCAGTTTGTAGATCTAACTAGCAATCTCAATGACAACACCCTCTACCTAGACGTCCCTTGCATTACAGCGATCCAAATTAAACTTAGAAGGAAACGACATCATGTCTTCTACATAGGCAGGCTTTTGACGAAGTGAACGCATTTTTCTACATAGACGAACCCAAAACGAAACGACATCAGGCCTTTTACACAAATAGGCTTTAAAACGAGTGACAGGATGCCTCTACTAAAAAGCTGGTTTCAACCTAACTGCAACAAAGATTGGCTTCTGTCGAAGCACTACAAGTAATCTTAAATTTAAGCGATAGCTATCTTCTACACAACCAGTCTCCAATATTAACGCCCTTACTCCTTCGTTTACTCCACTTCCAGCCATTGCCATTGAAAATCAATGGTAACTTGATGGGACATTTTAAAAGCAAGATAGAGTTGTTGCGCTTCTTCAAGTGGCACCCCTTCTCTAACATAAGCATAGCCTTTTTGCCCGTTTTGAGGACGATACTCTATATGATAGGTCGTGCCAAAGCCGACACCGTATAAATATGTCTTCCGCTTGGCATCATCAATCCATTCTAATAACACATATTCATCATAGGCATTCACTGCCATGGTTAAGGCCGATTGAATGTCTTCTATCGATGGATCGGTTGTAGTCGTTTTATGTGTTGATAAGTGTAACCCAGGTGTCACTATTTTATAGACTGGGTTGGCATCTGGTGTATTAGTGTTTAATGACTCCTCAGCTGATTTTTCGCTCGATGTTTTCTTTTTAAACCAATCAAATAATCCCATACTGATTCCCCTTTCATACTGACTCTATTTTAACAATTTTTGAAAGAAAATAAAATCGTTAACTGATAGAGATTAACAATCAGCTTTAAATGAAAATAGCATGAGTGGCAACTACCATCATGCGTGATATACACTCAAATTGAAAATAACAAAAAGGATTGCTTAACTCACCTTCGAAAGTGATTAGTTAAACAATCCTAACTTTGCAAGATTTGAACAAATGAAGCGAGTATGCTTTAATTTTCTACTTCATGCCTATTTCTAACTTGCAGGATTAGACAGATAAAACGAGATTGAATCGCTGTCTACTACTGGACCACACCCAAAATTATGGTATCAACAATTACTTATTCTTCACTGGTTACTTGTGAAGTCTCTGCGTCATCTGTTACATGAGTATCTGCTGTCGATGCGGCTTCACCTTCTTCCACATAGGTAAAGGTATGGCCGTCTTTATCAGTTAAATCGCCATTCTCTTCAATATTGAATTCCCATTCAAATGTAGTATTATTGCCTACCCGTATTCTTAATATATTTTCGTCATTATAAAGTGAAGGCTGATGAATGACGATGGCTAATTTCGGAAAAGGTGCTGCTTGGTCATAAGTGATTAATTCAATAAATGGCAAATCATCTCGTTGCTCTTCTGATGGTTTCATATTGGGATCAATTAAACCAGTTAAACCATTATTGACAGCATCGCCCCATTTTAATAATAAAGAAATCAATGGATCTTCTTCGACTTGGGTAGCCGTATCATATATTAACATGACTTGATTATCGCTAATTGAAAGACCTTCAACCATCGATTCACCGGTATATTGATAATAGCCTTCTCGAATGGTCAACTCAGCGGCATTCACTGGATTAGTCAAAAACAAAGAAACAAGCAACATAAAAATAACTGACAACGAACGTTTTCTCATCATTTTCCCTACTTTCTCTTTAAAATATAATTTTATTATATCATTTTTCGGGGGGACAAGCACATTCTTTGCGACATTTTCTCATGGGAGAACATCAGCAAAACGTAAGGATTAGACCGTAAAAAGGGAGCGGGCAAGAAGTAAAAAATTAAATAATTTTCGCTTCGTTGGCCTACCCCCGCACAGTTGGGAGTGGACCAAAAGTAGAAAATCAAATGATTTTCGATTTGTCTGTCCACCCCCGCAAAGTTGAGTAGGTCTCAAGCAAGTCATTAAGACGCAGATTGAGACCACTCAACCACTGCGTTTTTAATTTAATAACAATACTTGATTGAGTTTACCAAATTTATTTTTAACCTCTTTGAGACGCAGTTTGAGGCCACTCAACCACTGCGCTTTTAAATATCGAGCAATAATAACCTGATTGAATTTTTTATGTTTATACCTTACTCATTAAGACGCCATTTTAGACTACTCAACCACTGCGCTATTAATTAACGATCAATAAACTTGACTAAATATATCAAGTTTATACCCGGCCTCAAAATTTTCCAAACTCTTACTATTTGACAAAGAACAAAATGATTAAATCGCAACATTTGACAAAGAGCAACAAGTTCAGTCAAATCAAAAATAGGACAAAAATTAAACGGCCTATCCCCTGTACCATACAGGCAATAAGCCGTTAAAAAAATTGAATAGAAAGTCCATATTTATCGGTGCTATTTAGACTCTTTATCGTTTAATTTATTTTTCAAAAAACCATTTCTTAGGAATGATACCTTTACCCGCATTTTTAACAGCACTACCGACAGTTTTCAACACAACTTTACTATTATTGGATAAGATTTCTCCCATATAGCTAATTGAATTAACGGACGCACTACGGCGAATTTTATTTTTCTCTTCGTTGCGATCCATTCCTAAATAGGTCTGGGCAATTAAGCCAACTCTCAATGTTAAGAAGGCATTAATCGACCCTTCCATTAAACTGGAGACAACTAAGTTGGTAATGGGAACCATCCCTGGAATGGCTGAAGCGATACTTTCGCCAATCACCGAGGTAATTAAAGGTTCCATTTGGCCTTCAATTAAATCAGCATCTTCAATCGTGCGAGCCATTAAAACGACCGATGCCACTTGAATATACAATTTGACCATGCCTTTTAAAGTAGGTCTTGTTTGATAAAAATTACTTAATTGCCATACCATTCGTAGGAGCGAAAATAACACAACAAAACTATCTAAAACACCATTTTGTGAGATAGCGGTTGAAAGAAAAATCGCATTTGCATTTTCCTTGATTAATGGTAAAGAGCGCTCATGTAATTGGATAAAGGCTTTATCAATCACACTGGATAATGGCATCTCCGTTTGATCAAAATCAAAATCCGCTAAATTAGGGTTGTCCTGTAAGATTTCTTTGACCTTCATCAAATAAATATGAAATTCTGCTTCACTAGCATCATCTGCCAATTCAACTATTTCGGGCTGTTGTCCCCAGGTTTTGTATATTTTAAAGCCCAGATAAACAAGGCCAATTAATAACATTCCCGCCACAATCATCCCCATGATAGGGTGTAATAATTGGCTAAAGAACTGATAAGTCAACATCAATTGGTTAACAATAAAAAGGGAAAAGATAGCTACTAAGAAATACAAGAGCCATTTTAATAAGCGACTTAAATCTTGCCACCATTTATTCATTTCATCATTCCTTTACTGATTCATTCACACTCTTATTATATCTTAAAAAGCTGATCGAATGTGAAGGGAATCATCTTTCTTGACTTTTAATGCTTAGGACATTGGGTACGAATGCTTAAAAATTGTTAAAACAATAGGGATGGCGCATTTTGGCATGGAAGTTTAGAGTCTTTCCTGAGAATACAATAGCATACCAAGAACTAAGACTATGCGAATTGGCGCATTTTGGCATGAAACTTTAAAACCTTTCCTGAAAATACGACAGTATACCAAGAACTAATTCCAGACGATTTGGTGCTTTCGATATGGGAGTTCAAGGCCCTGTCTTTGAATACGAAGTCATACAACAAACTATGTTTATAGGTACTAGCACTTTAAAGCATGAGAGCTCCTTCTTGAATACTAAAAATATAAAGTGTTAAGTCTATATTACCGAACAATACCAATAAAAAAATCGGCCTCACGACCGATATTAATAGTCTTTTATGCTGTCAATTGTGCTAAAAACTCTTGTTTCCAACCGATTTGCTCGTCTAAACATAAGGCAAATTCAAAGTCTTTCACATTCACTTGCACGATAAACTGATTATGTGCATAACGCACCATCAAGACCAAATCATCAAGGGTACGTCCAAAATACCAAAAATGCTGGTTATCCTCGCTATCCGCTTCAATATCCTTTTTAATCGTTTCAACTAAAGTCGGAATGGTATCAGTATCTGTATTAAAGATTAGCCCATATTCATGTTCAGTCATAAGGTCGACTTCATACCAATAGTGATTGGTATGGTCGTATTGTTGTTTTTCTAGTTGTTTCATTGTGACACCCTCTTTCAACTATTAATTTCTTTCATATTCTATTTTATAATGAAACGGTTTGGCTTACAAGATAGGTCCCCTATTTATTACTCAAAGGCTATGAGTATCGACACCATTTCCCTTTACCAATATTTTAACTCAATAAGCATTATTCGAGATGACATCAGTAATTTTTCGTTGACTAAACCTAATCGTATCTAATCTATTCGCAATCTTGATTAGGTCCTCATAAAAGAAATAAAAAAGAAGAAAAATAGATAAGCTTCTCCTATTCCATCCAGCCCTAAACCTTTTAGCAGGGCTGAACCTAGTCATTGAAACGCAGTTTAAATCGATTCAACTACTCTGTTATACATTTAAGAGGGAACAAATGGAATTATTAAATTTTAGCCTAGCATTCAATTAAAATAGTCGCTTATGATTTTATCAATCATCAAATCATTCCATAAATAGTTTGTCAAAATAGGATTTATCCCTATCTTATAATTCTGTAATACCGATAATGATTGAATATATATCCTCCGTAGTTCGACTTTATTTTGGCATTGCGATAAATTAATACCTGGATATTTATTACCACAATCATACTCATAAGTCTAAAGAAATATATAATTCGCCTCACTTTTCACCACATGTATTTTATTATAATTCGTTTGTGCACAAATTGAAGTAATAAGCTGAGTATTACAGATATCAAATTTTGATTTTTTCGCTAATAATAGTAGACAAACTATTTGCTTATCAGACTTTTTGATTCTCTCTGTAGGACAGCTTATTTCCTCTCTACTAATATAATCGTTGGCGCATCATGATTTTAACCTTCTCTTATAAAACTCCATAGTTAGTTGTTGACTGAAAGCGAATATATTTTTTAACATAAAGACCCCAAAGCTAGAATTTATCTAACTATTGGGGCCTGCACTATATATTCAATATCTTTAAACTAAGTATTTTAAATCAAAATGTCATCGATCCGTAGGAAAAGAAGCTATTTTATTCATCATATTACCTTCGATTTTTTTGAGTGAGTTTTAAAAACCCCTCTAAAAAATTTTCTTCATCACTTTTTTTCGGTTTTTAACAATTAATAATTTTTACTTTCAACTATCAAATAAAGTTTATTTATCAGCATGATAACATCCTGTTTTGTAAGGTTTTATCATGAGGTGAAGGAATAAAATAGCCCCTACGATTAAATCAACTTCTAATTATTTTTCAATGGTTAACTGACCATCAATGATTCGGAAAATGCGATCACAATAGGTTAGCATTCTCTCATCATGCGTGACCATTACGGTACTACGGTCCGTTCCTTCTGTCATCTTTTTTAATAATTTTACAACCGTTTTAGCTTTTTGAGTGTCTAAACTAGCGGTAGGTTCATCGGCCAATATTAATTTCGGTTCGGTATAGAGCGCTCGACAAATCGCAGCACGCTGTTGTTCACCGCCAGATAAGTCAGATGGATATAAATCCTTTCTCTTTAATATATCTAACTGTTCCATCAAATCTTGCGCTTTTTGACGATTATATTTTTTCTTTGCAAACTTATCGACCAAAATAAGTTGTTCCTCTATGGTTAAATAGGGAATCAAGTTGGAAGACTGTAAGATGAATCCTATTTTATCATATCTAAGACTATCTTTTTCTTTTGTTGATAGCTTCGAAAAATTTTTCTCTAAAAAATTTATTTCACCATTACTTGGTGCTTGAAGACCTCCCATCATCGTTAATAAGGTACTTTTTCCTGACCCACTGGGTCCTACTACAGCAACTAGTTCACCTGAATTGATCGAAAAACTTGTTTCTTTCAAGGCTTCAATCGTTTCACGACCATCTGAATATGTTTTACTAACATTTTTAAACGATATAATTTCCATAAAACGCTCCTATTCTAATACTTCCAATGGATCAATTTTGGCAATGCTACTAACAGAAAATAAAGCTCCAACGATTGAGAATAGCAACATTAATAAAGCGATAATAAAATAGTATAAACCATTTATTTCAAACGGTACTGCAGTTGGTAAAAAATAAGCAGAGATAAGATTCAATCCTAATCCAATAGATATTCCAATGATATTAAGAATAACCGTTTGTAATAATACTGATTTTCCGATATAACTTGAAGAGATGCCTTGAATCTTCATAATCGCAAAAGTTTGTCTTTTTTGATTAGTAATAATATACATGAATACCCCTAAGATAATTGAGGAAATGAGCACTAAAAAGCCAATCATTAAGCCAAATGTTAATATTTGAGCCAAATATCCAGGAAGGGCTAGAATAAATTCATCCACCGGAATGACTTCTACATCATCATTAGAATTAAGATCGTTGTTTTGATGAACAATGATCGCTGATATTAAATCTGGCATATTGGGTGTAGGTGTCGTATAGGTATCAATCGCTTGTTCAGAGTTTCGATTAGGATTAAATAACATCATTGCTTGACTAGCCATTTCTAAATCAGTATATATAACGGGGGAAACACTATACTTCGCTTCTTGAGAAAAACCTACAATTTTCAATTTATTTTCATTACTACTTAATTCGATCGTATCACCTAACTTAAGATTCAATTCATTTTTAAGTGACATTGAGCCAATAATTTCACCACTATTTTCTGGTAATCGTCCCTCCAAAACTTCCGGATAAATAGGCGAATCTTGACGCATACCAATCAGTACAAAATTTTCAGTCGTATCGTCACTTTTTTCGCCGTTCAAATACCCTACGGTACGTGCAATATTAATGGCTGAAATTTCTTGGTCATCGTAATCATAATAGATGTCTTTATCTAACTGACTTGAAAGAATATTTTTATTGACTCCTGATTTTAAAACAATGCTCTCAGCATTCCACCTTTCAATCTCACTGGTATTATCCTGTGATAATCCATATGCTAAACCCATTAAAAAATATACCAAATAACTAATTAGCACAGTAATGCTAATAATTAAGATAAAACGTTTCTTTTCTTTTTTTATTTCTTTTAGTGCTAAAAACATTTGCCACCTCCAAATAGAATAGCATAAATGTAACAGATAAAATATTTTAAATCAATCAACATCAACTGTATATAATTAAAAATTTCACTTTATCTCATAGATGTTAAAATAAAATCCATTTTCAGTTGAATATGAATGATTAGCTAATAGCAAACAAAGTCCTCGAAAGTATCAATGAATCGCCTTATATTTTTTTACCTACTCTTCTTTTTTGGTTCAATAAAGATGACTAAACTTAAAAGATGTATAGTAAACTCTTAGCTCCCTCTCCAACATTTATGATGTAAAACTACAAAAATGATATTGTCAAGTTCTAGGCAACTAGACTTATATCTTATTTATCGAATAGCCTTGCCGGTAGCTTTATCTCTATATCAATCAAGCACAAAAAAACAGGTTGCATTTCGTTAATGTTAGGAAGCTATTAATCCATAAAAGGACTAAGATTTCCGACACTATCCTAACGAAATTCACCTGTTATTGGTTATGTCACTTTTTCTTAGGATGCCCATTTTTAACGGAAGTTACCATTGACATTGACTACTCCTCAATTGCTCCTACCGGATGCCTGGCTGCTGATAGCACATTTCCTTTAATTATCACCGTATCATTAACAAGCTTCACGATTAGTCCTACAATTTGATTTTGAAGACGAACATTCGTTCATTATTTTCGACTGCATAGTCAATTCCATAATTTTTGAGTAACGTTTTGATGATATATAATCCTAAACCATGACTATCTTCTTTATTCAAATCAAATTTGATGTCCATTAGCGGTTTTAAATCAACTTCAGAATGTGTCACATTGGCGACACACAGCCAGTCGTTTTTGACATCAATCGAGATGACACTATTCGGTTCTGAATATTTGACCGCATTACTAATTAAATTGGACAAGACCAAATTGAGTGCTTTTTTGCCAATTAGTAGTTGTTCTGATTGAATGGTACTATTAAAGGTCAAATGATTGCGCATGGCTAATTCATCATATTTTACTAAGACTGCATGTAACACTGACTTAATGGGAACCCATTCCTCATCATCCTTTAAATATTCTAAAGATGAAAAAGTTAAAATTTGTGAAATATTATACGTTAACTCATTAGTAATATCCAAACATTTATCGATATACAAATCACGATCCTTATATTTGCCAATTTTATATTTCATGTTTTCTAAAATAATTTTCATCCGTGATAATGGTGTCTTCAATTCATGCGACGAACCTCTTAAAAAGTCATACTTCATCTGTTCGAGTTTGATGATTTCTTTATTTTTCACTTCGATATCATCGATAGAAATTTATAATTTTAAAGAGGTAATCTAATCGTATTTAAAATAAAAAGCTCCATATTTTAATATTTAGAACTTTGATTGGTACTTTTATATATTCCATTGCTTATAAAAACAAAGTAAATTTTTATTATTCCGTATATTTATTATTGAACTTTAGTTAAAAAAACAGAATCAAATTTTCGCCAATGGAGAAAATTCAATTCTGTTCTTTGTCTTTTTTCAGTTAACTCTTGAGGTTCTATTTTATAAACAAATGCTAATCATGTTTTATAGTCTTCTTTTAAACTCATTGTAATCGAATTGATTAACGATGCTGAGGTTATTTTGACTGTCAGCGGCCATTATTTTGGCTAAGGGCATGCCATTAAAGGTATTCGTTTTGACCATCGAATAGATTGCCATATCACAAAAGATAAGCTTGTCACCGATTGCGAGTGGTTGATCAAAGGAATATGTCCCTATGATGTCCCCTGCTAAACAAGTCGGTCCGCCCAATTGATAAGTATAAGCTTTTTCATCTGGTTGGCCTGAACGAATAATATGTGGTCGATACGGCATTTCGAGTACATCCGGCATATGACAAGTAGCTGAAGTATCTAAGATGGCGTTGGTTACGCCTTGATTGTGGGTAATATCTAAAAACGAAGCGACTAAGTAACCCGCATTTAACGCGACAGCTTCACCTGGTTCTAAATAGACGGTTAAATCATATCGCGTTTGCATATGATTAATTAGGCGAATTAAGCGTTCAATATCATAGCCTGGGCGAGTAATATGATGGCCACCACCGAAGTTTAACCATTTCATTTGATATAATAAATCACCAAATTGAGCTTCGATCGCTTCTAAGGTTGTCTCCAAATCATCAGAGTCTTGTTCACATAAGGTATGGAAATGTAAGCCGTCAATACCTGTTAGATCTTGTCCTTCAAAATCGGTTACTAAAATGCCTAAGCGCGAACCTGGTGCACAGGGGTCATAGATTGCATGGCCATCTTGAGTTGAGATATTTGGATTAACTCTTAATCCAAAGCTAGCTTTTGTTTGATTCTTTAAGTGTTTAAATCGATGCCATTGTGTAAAGGAATTGAACACAATATGATCCGCGATGGGCAATATTTCGCTCATTTCCTCATCACGAAATGCCGGCGAATAAACATGAACTTCGCCTGGAAAATGCTCATGCCCCAATTGAGCTTCATAGCTTCCTGAAGCAGTAGTCCCATCTAAATATTGTGCCATCATGGGATAAAAATAATACATCGAGAAGGCTTTTTGTGCAAGTAAGATTTTACACCCTGTAGCCTCTTTGACTTGTTTTAGAATTTCTAAGTTATGACGTAATAAGTTTTCTTCGACTACAAAAGCGGGCGTTGCGACTTGGTCAACTGCCCAAGGTATGTTGCGCTCTGTCATCTTAGTCTACCAATACCGGGTTGAAGTCTTCTTGCCACGGTAAGCCCCACTCATTTAAAGCTTCCATAAAAGCATCCGGATCTAATTCTTCTACATTATGGACACCTGGTTTAGCCCAAGTACCATTTAACACTAACATGGCACCAATCATTGCTGGTACACCCGTCGTATAAGAAACGGCTTGTGAACCAACCTCACGGTAACATTCTTGGTGGTCACATACATTGTAAACATAGTAATTCACGGGTTGGCCATCTTTCGTTCCTTGATAAATACAGCCAATATTGGTTTTACCTACTGTGCGCGGACCTAAAGTTGACGGGTCTGGTAAGACAGCTTTTAAAAATTGAATTGGCACAATCTCGCGCCCTTCAAACATAATCGGTTCGATAGATGTCATCCCCACATTTTCTAAACATTTCAAATGCGTTAAATACGATTGACCAAAAGTCATGAAGAAACGAATACGTTTGATGCCTTTAATATTTAAAGCTAAAGATTCTAATTCTTCATGATGTAATAAATACATATCTTTTTCGCCTACTTGGTCGAAATGATATTCACGTTTGATTTCCATAGGTTCGGTTTCAATCCACTCGCCATTTTCCCAATAAGAACCTTTGGCAGACACTTCACGAATATTGATTTCTGGGTTAAAGTTAGTTGCAAAAGGATAGCCATGGTCACCGCCATTACAGTCTAAAATATCGATGTATTCAATTTCATCGAAGTAATGTTTTTGAGCATAAGCGGAAAAGACGCCTGTAACACCAGGATCAAAGCCTGAACCTAAAATAGCGGTAATACCTGCTTCTTCAAATTTTTGACGATAAGCCCATTGCCATTTATATTCAAATTTGGCTTCATCCTTTGGTTCGTAGTTAGCGGTGTCTAAGTAGTGAGTTTTGGTTGCTAAACAAGCATCCATGATAGTTAAGTCTTGGTATGGTAAGGCTAAGTTGATGACGATATCAGGTTGTTCCTGTTCGATTAAGGCGATTAATTGATTCACATCATCCGCATCAACTTGTGCTGTGGTAATAAGGGTCCCTTTGCCATCTAATTTTTCTTTTAACGCATCACATTTTGATTTTGTACGAGAAGCAATGCACAATTCTGTGAATACCTCACTATTTTGCACACATTTATGTGCTGCGACACTCGCAACGCCACCTGCTCCGATAATTAATGCTTTTGCCATTTACTTTCCTCCTCGGTTATTATCTAAATTATTTTATTTTAATCTTTTTTGTCTTCTTGATTCGACTTTCATTTATCTTAATTAATAATGATTGGGTTCTTTTAACGTTGTAAGCCGGTTAGACAGCTTGTAGTTAAGGCGATTAAGCTCATTTTTCTTAGTTAAAGGCTAATAAAATTTCGCGAATGATTTTGGTTGCTAAAGCAGTTGAAGCACCACTCAAATCATAATGCGGGGATAACTCATTCACATCAATTGCCACAACATTTAATTGGGCAATATCGATAATCGCTTGTAATAAGGTCATAAAGTCAATGCCTCCGGCTTCGGGTGTACCCGTTCCAGGAAAGGCAGACGGATCTAACACATCAAGATCAATCGTTAAATAAACGGGTTTATCTTTTAAATCTGCGATTGCTTTTGATAAGCCTGTCAGATTGAATTTTGTTAAATGGGTATGTTCTTTAGCAAATTCAAATTCAGCTTTTTCGCCAGAACGAATACCCAATTGGTAAATCCGGTCATCGCCTACCATATCCCAAATCCGACGGATAATCGTTGCATGAGATAATTCAGCACCTAAGTATTCCTGACGTAAATCTGTGTGTGCGTCTAGTTGAATCACGCAAACATCGGGGTATTTCTCAGCGACAGCTCTAAATTGACCTAAAGTAACTAAATGTTCGCCACCAATCATTAACGGTCTTTTGCCGGCCGATAATATTTCACGGGCATGATTTTCAATATCCTGTAAAGCCAAATCTACTCTTCCGAAAGATAATTCTAAGTCTCCAGAATCAAATATTTTCACTTCCGATAAATCTTTATCTTGATACGGACTATAAGTTTCCAAGCCAAAAGAATCATTGCGAATCGCTTTCGGCGCAAAACGAGTCCCTGGTCGGTTAGAGGTGGTTGAATCATATGGCGCACCAAAGATGACTGTGGTCGCTTCTTCAAAGCTTGCATCACAAGCGATAAAGGTTTCAATGTTAGGTTTCATATTAGGTCAACTCCTTTAAATAATTAGGTAAGGCAAAAGCTGCTTGGTGTAAAGGTAAATTATAATAAATGGTTTCAATCTGTTCGCGGTGAAGACGGACATTGGCTTCATCGACTTGCCAGCTCGTTCCTTTAGAGGAAAAACCAGCTAAGATATAACCTGCTGCATAAGATGGCACTGAAATCATATACGTCTCATTAATTGGAAAAACTGCTTTTAAGCGACTCATGACATGTTTGAAGGCTTCGACATCTTCGTTATAAAAGCCATTAACTTGTTGTGACAATAATATTCCTTGTTCTGTTAGAGCGTTGTAACAATTGCCGTAAAATT
Organism: Globicatella sulfidifaciens DSM 15739; assembly: GCF_900167405.1. GTDB lineage: Bacteria > Bacillota > Bacilli > Lactobacillales > Aerococcaceae > Globicatella > Globicatella sulfidifaciens. The sequence continues at coordinate 22,532 of NZ_FUWO01000015.1, read as the reverse complement.
CACGGGTAAATAAGGATTCATTTAAACCAAAGGGATTGGCTGAGTCGACAATAATTAAGTCATAAGTATTTTCACAGTGGCGCACAAATTTTAAAGCATCCTGAATGTATAAACTCACGCGTGGATCATCGAAACAAGGTCGGGTTTCCGGTAAATGTTCTTGGCAAATTTCGACTAAGCGTTGATCCAGTTCTACTACATCAATATTTTCAATCGATTGGTACTTTTCTAATTCACATAATACACCACCGTCGCAGCCACCGATGACCAAGACATTTTTTATGTTGGGATTGGCTGACAGTGGCACATGCGCCATCATTTCAGAGTAGAAATACTCATCTTTCTCCGTCGTAATTAACTCGCCATCGAGCGTTAAAATGCGCCCGTACTCTCTCGAGTCTAAAACGGCGACATGTTGGTATTCCGTTTGTTCGGTGTGGACGACTTTTTGCACATTAATGCCTAATTTGACGTCTTCTTGATGATAATCATCGAACCATAATTCCATATTATTCCCCCTTTGGTGTTTGTTGGTTGGTTTGGATGTTGCTTTGTTGGCTAGATCATTAATAGCCTGTTTTGATTTTTCTTCAAGCTATTTTTTTGTCGAATGGGTTATTCGGTAGTTATTTTTACTTTTGCTTAAGCATATATTTCACGACTTGAATGTTTTGTAAGGTTGGGTCTTCCGTTCCCATTAAGAAACACCCTTTGGCACGAGCATACTCAATATGATCGATGATTTCTTGAGTAATGAGTTCTCCAGGCGCCACAATTGGAATGCCTGGTGGATAGCACATGACCATTTCGCCGGCAATTTGGTTGACACTTTCAGCTAATGGTAGTGGGTATTTTTCTGAGAAAAAGGCTCTACGTGGTGAAATGGCCACTTCAGTTTTCGCTATGTCAAAGACTAACAAACCTTTTTTGGTCTTTTTAAAGCGACGACGAATTTCAGCTAAGGCACTCACCAGTCGTTCAATATCATGGATACGATCTCCCACAGAAATATAGGCTAAAATATTAGCTGAATCTCCAAACTCGATTTGGATATCATATTCATCACGTAATAAATCATAGACTTCAATACCAGTTAATCCGGTATCGGTGGTTTTAATACTTAATTTGGTTTGGTCAAAGTCAGCAATCCCATGACCGTCGATGATTTCTTTAGAATAAGCGTAATAATCACCAATCGCATTGATTTCATTACGGGCATAATCTGCCAATTGTTCGACTTTATCAAATGTAGCTGCCCCGTTTAATGCCAAGTGGCTACGTGCTAAGTCTAAACTGGCCATTAATAAATAAGAGGCGGAAGTGGTTTGAGTCAGGGTAATGATATTTCTGACATATTCCGGATCTATTTCATTATTTACTAATAAGAAAGAAGATTGGGTCAAAGAGCCACCTGATTTATGCATGGAAACAGCAGCCATATCGGCACCGGCAGCCATTGCTGAAATCGGTAAATGCTTGCCGAAATAGAGATGTGTGCCATGGGCTTCATCGACTAATACTTTCAATCCATGTTGATGTGCTAGGTCGGTGATACCTTTTAAATCGGACGCAATCCCATAATAAGTCGGATTATTCACTAAAACGGCTACTGCTTCGGGATGGTTTAAAATCGCTTGTTCGACGTATTCAAGTGGCATACCGGTTGAAATTTCTAATTCAGCATTATAAGGAGTCTCCACATAGACTGGAATACCACCACACATGACTAGGGCATTAATCACGCTTTTATGCACATTGCGCGGTAATATAATTTTTTGTCCTTCTTTTACCACTGAATAAACCATATTTTGTACGGCCGAGGTGGTGCCATTGACCATAAAAAAGGCATGCTTGGCGCCAAATGCCTCAGCCGCTAAAAGCTCGGATTCTTTAATAACCGATACGGGATGACTTAAGTTATCTAATAATTCCATTGAATTGGCATCCATTGTGATGGCTTTTTCACCAATAAAAGCTTTTAGCTCACTATTTGAACGGCCTCTTTTATGTCCAGGTACATCAAATGGCACGATACGTCGTCGCTTTAATTCGTTTAATGCCTCTACGATCGGCATTCTTGTTTGATCCAACCTATTTCACTCCTTTGGGTTAACAGTTGATGATTCTTAATAAGATGTCAAAATTTTGGTAACTTTATATTTTTAGACTACTTATTCAAATACGGATGCGTTGATTGCGTTTGATTGCAGTTGCTTCGTTCAAATATAATTGACTACCCTTTGTTTCTATTTTATACATAAAAAATAGACCAAGCATTTTCTGCCTGGTCTACAATTATCTACATTCGTTTTTAATAAATTAAAAATACGTAAACTCTTATGAGGACACACGGTCCCCTTAAAGTTCATTTGTAGAACGAAGAGTCTATATAGCGCAATACTTTTACTACTCTTACTATCGTTTTCACAAGCACAATGCCTCAACATTATGTTATAAAAAATTTGAGTCGACAGATAGATATCCATCTCTTCAATAGACCCCTTAAAGAGTCCGTTTACTACTTCAAACCTGTTCTTAATAAACAGCAATAAGTTTGGCAAAAGTATTTACTCGCCGCTCTCGTTCGCAGTGTTCGTTCACTGACATGCTAAATATTAACATTCAATAAATAACATGTCAATTGTATTTTTAGTTTTATTTTTATATGGGGATAAGTGTTCGTATTTTTTAGTTTCCAATTCAATGCGTAGGCTAAAACTTTGAAAGCTTATCCTTTTAGCTATGCGGATGCTTGGTTTTGATGCCCACACATAAACTTCTGCATTTTGTAATAAGAAAGCAGCCATATTGCACTTAGTTGGTTGCTTAATATTTACCGTAATCCTTCATTTTCAAAAGCTAAAAGAAACCCCTACCGCCATAAAATACGATAGGGATTTGCTTGGTATTTATTCACCATAAACGGTTTGAATTAACTGTTCTAAATCTAAATCATCATGATGATAAATTTTTTGGTCAACCATCGATAAATCCTGTGCAGGATATTGAGTATCGATGTAACCAATACAATACATTCCCGCTGCTTTAGCGGCCCGAGCGCCATTGTGTGAATCTTCAATGACGATGCACTGTGAAGGTTTCATTTCCAATAATTTGGCTGTATGCAAATAAATCCCCGGGTCTGGTTTAGATAGATTAATCTCTTCACCACTCACTAAGAAATCAAAATAGTCTTGTGCATCCAATACGTCAACGGTTTGTTGAATTTCTTTCATTCCCGAAGAAGAGGCGATGGCGAGACGAAAACCATGAGCTTTCAATCTTTTTAATAAATCTAAAATCCCTGGATAAAAAATGAGCCCGTGCTCCTCATCCAATTGTTCCTTATAAGCCATCATTTTTTCAGTCAGTTCAGCTGGTGTACTATCAATTTGGAAATCTTTAATAATTCGAGTCCAAGTATAAGTATTAGTGGTGCCAATAAACTGATTCGTATACTCTTGATCAACTTCATGACCATAATCGTTGACAACGCGTTGAATCGCTAAAGCATAATACTTTTCGGAGTCAATTATTACCCCATCCATATCAAAAATAAAAGCTTTCATATAATCCTCCTCGTGTTAATTTTAATTTCATTTTACTTTAATATTAAACTTTAATAAAGCTAAATCCATTTTAGAAAGATGTATCGCTTTTTCAAAGATTTTAGGAAAATCAAGTGTCTTTTTCATTTGAACTTTGTTAAGATTAAGCTATGCTTATTAAAGGAGACGATATGCAGTGAAACCATTCAACACAAAATTACCAGGACTAGTTATCGCTTTATTAGTGGCCTTGGTCGCTTGGTACCTTGGAAAATTATTCCCTTTAATCGGGGGACCCGTCATCGCCATTTTTCTGGGAATGCTACTCAACCAATGGGTATCCAGCCAAACACAGTTCACTGACGGTTTAAATTTCAGTTCAAAATACATTTTACAAACAGCCGTCGTGTTATTAGGATTTGGCTTGAATCTCAATCAAGTGTTAAAGGTGGGTTATAGTTCGCTACCGATTATCGTCAGTACGATTTTAACCTCTTTATTGATTGCGTATCTGGGCTATAAATTATTTAAAATCGATCGTGATACGGCGATTTTAGTCGGTGTTGGCTCTTCAATTTGTGGTGGTTCTGCGATTGCGGCAACTGCACCGGTTATTGATGCGGAAGAATCCGATGTGGCACAAGCCATTTCAGTCATCTTCCTTTTTAATATTTTGGCGGCGATCCTATTCCCCATTTTAGGTCAAATATTAGGCTTGTCGAATGAAGGGTTCGCGATATTCGCCGGAACAGCGGTTAATGACACCTCCTCAGTGACGGCTACTGCGACCGCTTGGGATGCAATTCATCATTCCAATACACTTGATAATGCCACCATTGTTAAACTAACACGAACACTAGCAATCATTCCGATTACATTGGCTTTATCTTATATCACTAATCGCCAAACAAGTAATGGACAATCATTCAGTTTTAAACGTGCTTTCCCTAATTTCTTATTGTATTTTGTACTCGCATCCTTATTCACAACCTTATTTGACAGTTTAGGCATTAACATTGCCCTATTCAGCCAATTCAAAACTCTGTCTAAATTCTTTATTATTATGGCCATGGCTGCTATCGGTATGAAAACAAATATTGGCAAATTAATCCGTTCAGGTGGTCCTGCTATTTTATTAGGCGCCCTTTGTTGGATTAGTATTACGATTGTTTCATTATTGATGCAGTCTTTAATGGGTAGTTGGTAAAAGGACGATTAACTGATGCATTAACTATTTGGAAATAATAAAATTTTTTCCTAATAAAAATAGCGCCCGGTCGTAAAAGATCGGACGCTATTTTTATTTGCTAGGTATTAATTAAAGACTGTTAAGTATTGTTCGACAAAATTTTCTACTGTAAAGCCATAATCCGCCACCACTTCTTCACCTTTTCCAGATAATCCGAAGCGATCTATTCTGATGGTAACACCATCTAAGCCAACATATTTTACCTTCATTTCCTAGTGTAAATTGATAGTCTGTTGCCAACGATTCCTAGTAATAAAATGATAGTAAGTACCCAACGAATCTTGGTATAAAATTATTACGACAAATTCATTAGTTGGGATGAAAATAAAAATAGCACCCGGTCATAGAATGAGGACGGATAAAGCTCGCTCATGTGTTTGGGGGGCTATTAATTTAAATTAACGCTTCTCTATTTGAAGTTCATCCAAATAATCTCGTTTATGATACAAAACCCGAATTATATAGACGATCCGTTTAGTTTTATCGATATAATAAAATATTAAATACTTATGAACTGGCATTATGCGAATTTCTACTCCAAATTGAAAAGCACTATTCAATCGCTTGTGCCGATATGGAAAAAATTCTAGACTAATAATGGCAGATTGAATTTTTTCAATTAATCTCTTTCCGATAACAGAAGCATTATTCTTTGAAATAATAAATGAATAAATTTCATAAATATCTTGCTCAGCTCTACTAGATATCTGTATTTTACATTTTTCCAATCTTCTTGTGAATAGAATTAAAGACTGTACTGGCATCTGCCTGTCGACCTTCTTGTATATCTTGTAGACCTTCCAAAATCATTTGTTTAAATTCTTCCTTAGTTATGTTCGATATATCAAAATTTGGTTTTTCAGGCTCCTTGATTTCAAATGGTATACTTTTTGTAAGAATAATTTGACGATAAAACATTTCAATTGCATTTGAAGCAGATATTCCTAAATTATTTAAAATAGCTTCAGCTTCTTGTTTTATTTCTGGTTGCATTCGAATATTAAGGTTAGCTGTTTTAGACATAATATCCCTCCTAAGAAACATGATACCAATTGTGTTTACGATGTCAATACTTTTTACTCTATTCTCTCCTTTCTGTTTTAAAAGCTAAAAATATTAAATCGTCTATTAATAGGTACGATAATGGTAGCAAATTTACTTGAAAATAAAAAAGGGAGTGGACCAGAAGTAGAAAATTGAATGATTTTCGCTTCGTCGGCCTACCCCCGCACAGTTGGGAGTAGACCAGAAGTAGAAAATCGAACGATTTTCGCTTCGTCGGCCTACCCCCGCACAGTTGAGTAGGCCTCAAACAAGTCGAAAGACGCAGTTTGAGACCACTCAACCACTGCGCTTTTAATTATCGAGTACTAATCTGAGTGAATTGGTCAAGATTATTCTCAATCTCATTAAGACGCAGTTTGAGACCACTCAACCACTGCGCTTTTAATTATCGAGTACTAATCTGAGTGAATTGGTCAAGATTATTCTCAGCCTCATTAAGACGCCGTTTGAGGCCACTCAACCACTGCGCTTTGAATTAAATAGATATGCCTGAACAGAATTTAAAAAAGTTTTTGCCCAGCCTCCGCTTATATTATTTTCCATACACCTTCTGCTGATTCACCATGATCACTTCTAACATCTCTTCATCTCGCAAAGCTGATAATTTCTCAACCAGTTGTGGTAAAGTAACTTTAAATTGTGAAATTAATGTTTGTAAGTCACTTTCTAAAGTTATTGGATGACTTGGCCAATCAGTTTCCAATAATAATCGCTCTCGTGGGACTTGGGTGACATAGGCTCGCCCTTTTTTAGTGGTTAACATACGAGGATTAATCGATAAATAACAACCCATCTTAATCAAGCGGGTTAATTCATCACTCGTCCCACTGAACCAATGAATAATGGGGATGATGTTTTCTTGCATGACATGACATGCTTCTAAAATATCTAAAACTGCTGTCACGGCTCGAACAGCATGAATTGATAAGATATATGGTTCTTGGCTATTTTGAGAATAACTTACGACTTGTTGGATGAGTTGCTTAAAAATACTTATTTGTATGGCTTGAGGTGCAACCGCTATTCGCTTGTCACTAAAGTCTAGCCCTATCTCGCCAATAAGACGTGTTTGTGATGCCCATTTTTTAAACACTACTAACTCACTTTCAGCTGTTTTTTGATTTTCAATCCACCAAGGATGAAACCCCAGTGAAACCTTACAAGGCTTGTTGTCTTGCGTGATTAATCGTTCATACTCGGACGGTAGGACGGTTTGTGCCACCAGCTCCAACGATGCCTGTTCCATCTCCGTTAACAATTGTTGTCGCAAACTATCCTTTTTAATAAAATCAAAATGAAAATGCGTATCGATTAAATTGGTCATTCTCTCACCACCTTGAATTTGATTATTTCTCAATCGGCATGCCGATTACCATGCCCAATAGCATCCCTATAAACACACCTACGGCCAGAGTGTATTCACTTAAAAATGTTACGATGGCCGTTCCTAAACCCATACCGATAGCCATTCCTTCAGCCATATAATTTTGTTGTTCACTCGCTTCTTTCTTAGCGGTTTTTTGGTCGAATTTTGGTCCACTTTAAACGCCGCCATTTTGACGACCATTACAGCACTGATTGCCACTAAGGGAGTGGACAAGATTATTCTCAGCCTCATTAAGACTCAGATTGAGACCACTCAACCACTGCGCTTTGAATTAACAAGATATGCTTGAACAAAATTTAAAAAGCTTTTGCTCAGCCTCGTACTCATTTATCCTCACTCCCGTCTTACATTAAGTAATAATCCATTTTAACTAACTTTCTTATTCTATGATTTTAGGAATGCCGTCATAGTCTTCCAAACCTGCTAAGCGACGGATTACTTTACTAGCTAGCGTCATCCCCATAATGGGTGGCATATAACTGGTAGAACCTAAGGTATCAGCCTTTTTCACGCTACCATGACTTTCAATTTTTACCGCTTTTTCCTTTGAATAAAGCACTTCAACACCCTTAATGGCTAATTCTTTACACTCTAAACGAATCGTCTTTGACATCCGACAATAACTGGTATTTTCAATATATTCAAATAATAACTGGCTTGGATCTAATTTATTCGCTGCTCCCATAGAAGACAATAGCGGCACTTGATGTTCCATACACCATTGAATAATAGCGACTTTTCCGTAAAAATGATCAATACAATCAATGACATAATCGGGCTTAGGAAAACTTGCGAAAGCCGGTTCAATATTTTGGGCACGAACAAATTTTTGCAATGGATATACTTGACAATCGGGATTTATATCGTGAATCATCTCCGTCATCACTTCGGTTTTAGGACGTCCAATAGTCGAAGTAAAAGCGATTAACTGACGATTAATATTGGTAATATCCACCACATCACCATCAATAACGATTAAATTTCCTACCCCTCCACGTGCTAATGCTTGGGCACAACTAGCCCCTACGCCACCTAATCCGACAACCATCACCGTAGCATTTTGTAATTTTGTTAAGCCTTTGTCCTTTAAAATTAAATTCAATCTGGCGAACCGTTCATTCTTCTCTTGCAAATTAACCATCCTTTATTTTTCAACTACCTTTAATCATAACCATCTAGCAATCGTCATGCAACAAAAATTTAAAAAAGTGAGGACGATTAAAGTGCCACTAATTTTTCTAACGTTTCCGATCGTTTAGCGCCTCTTGCCTTTATTAACATTAGCGATTGCTAGCGCATCATCTTCAGTAGTTATTGAAGATGAATGACCTATATCGCTTGAATTTTTTAAGTCACTATCAGAAACAATTTATCATTCTATCGGTACTTTATTAAAGTAGGCGCTTGGTCATAGACTGTTATTATCGTTCTAGGTAAGGTGATGTGTTTGGCACGTGTATTCAAGACAGCAGAAAACTTTTGGCTATTATAGTTGGTGGATTCTTGATGCCGCATTACTTATTTCAGCTAAAGTTTGTGTTTGACTAGTGACTTCAAAATGCCAGCAATTTTTGCTATTATTCCAACTTTCTAAACTCACCTACCATTTATTTATGCACCCCCTTGTGAAATAAGCTCACCTATATAGTGCATTCGTTTTATTTTGATCAAAGCTGTTTTCATAAATTGGGTGAGGCTGGGCAAAAACTTTTTAAATTCTGTTCAGACATATCTATTTATTTCAAAGCGCAGTGGTTGAGTGGTCTCAATCTGCGTCTTAATGACTTGCTTGAGACCTACTCAACTGTGCGGGGGTGGGCAGACGAAGCGAAAATCGACTGATTTTCTACTTCTTGCCCACTCCCTTTTTGCTGAATTATTAAGAAAAGTTTAAGAAACGCGCTCAAAAAATTTAAATTTTATGAAAATGAAAACAAGTGTCTAAAAGTGCCGTTTTCATGTCTCAAAACGAGACGCGATTAACAAAGTTAACAAAAATGAAGAAACAGAAAAATCAATTAAATTGGCAAATGTAATGCTTTCATCTCAAGACTAGTCCTTCGACGAAAATAACCATTTGTGAATTGGTATATCTGGCCTGTGAAATAAAAAAAGCAAGAGCTTAAAATTCTAACGAATTTCAACTTCTTGCTTCCTTCAATTTGTTACTTATAATTTAACGTTTTATATCTTCTGCTTCTTGGGATGCAGCTGTTTCAAGATGGGTCATCACTTTAGCATCCGCTTCAAAATAATTCATCCGTTCTTTAATGGTCTCCCACCATATCGTTCATATTCTTTGTACATCAAATCAACTTTTCGACTTTCAATCGCAATATGTTTACTTTCTAAAAATAATTTAAAAGAAAATGGGAAAACAACAATTTCAACGTATCTACCACTTAATAGAGTTGCTAATTCAACAGATAGCAACTTAGCATTAGATCCTGTAATCACGATATCACAGTTAAAGCTAACTCTAAGACCATTAATTACTTTCTGCCACCCATCTACCCAATGAATTTCATCTATTAATAAATAATATTTCTGAGTTTTATTTTTTATCATATCTAGTAATAGTTCTGATAGCTTGACTTCATCTTTTACATTCAAAAACTCAAAAGCTTCTAAGTTAATATAATGTTTTCAGGTGAGATTCTTTCTGAAATTAAATAATCTCGGTATTGCATTAATAAGACTGACTTCCCAGAACGCCTTACACCCGTTATAACCTTAATAAAATCATGATCTTTAAAGTGTTTTAATTGATTTAAATAACGATTTCTTATGTACAATTATTTCACCTCTTTTATATTGGAACTATAATTCCAATTATATCAACAGAAACAAAAGTTGGAATCATAATTCCAATTTTTACTAAATATATATTTAATTGGAAGTACAGTTCCAATTTCAACACATTATAAAAGGTTAAGCAAAAATTATACTAATCGTTTTCAAATGGGAGTAGACCAGAAGTGGAAAATCGAATGATTTTCGCTTCGTCGGCCTACCCCCGCACAGTTGAGTAGGCCTCAAACAAGTCGAAAGACGCAGTTTGAGGCCACTGAACCACTGCGCTTTTAATTAACAAATAGTAAACTTGACTAAATTTATAAAGTTCATGCCTAGCCTTAAGTTCATTCCAATATTTCCTTTACCCTATGTTGTAACTCTGGGATAACGTCTTCTTCAAACCAAGGATTGCGTTTCATCCAACGGATATTCAAGGGGGAAGGATGAACGAGTGGCAGGTACTTTGGTAAATATTCTTGATAATGACGGACTGTTTCCGTTAAGGTTCGTTTTCCTTGTTTGCCTAAATAATATTTCTGTGAATAGGCTCCAATTAGAATGATTAATTCAATATCAGGCATTAATTCAAGTAGTTTAGGATGCCATTTTTCAGCAAATCCTTTACGGGGTGGCTTATCACCCGATTTGCCTTTACCTGGAAAATAAAAATCCATCGGCACGATGCCAAACTTTCCAGATTCATAAAAAACTTCGCGACTAACACCCAACCAACTACGTAATCGGTCCCCACTCGGATCATTAAAAGTCTGTCTTGACTCCTGTGCGAGTCGACCGGGTGCTTGTCCTACTAATAATATTTTTGCGGTTGACGGGGCCATAAATAGCGGTTCAATTTCCTCTTCGCTGTAGACTTGATTCATCTCATCCGCCATGATTTCTTGTACGACTTGTTTGATTGCATGATTATGTTGATACATATTCCTCACCTCTTATTACATCAATTGTATTACACATGAGGGGATTAGTTAAATGATAACTATCACCATATTTTATAGATCATGCGTTTAAGCAAGACCTTTGAAGCGTAGTGACACAAGCTCGATATATATTATGCTCTTTCATCAATCAATAAAAGTAACATTTACCTTCTTTCGAGTTCTCGGTAATGATGTAAGGCATTTTACCTGATACGAAATAAGTTATTGGTTACCAAAACACAATCATCTAGAGTTTTATTGCGGAAATTTTACCCCAAGCAAAGACCAACATTATTAACATAAAAGTTTCAAAAGCTTTTTGCTACTCCTCCCACCTTCACTTTTTAATTCTCATGTTCTTTTCACTTTAAATTCATAAGTTTTTAATATACAATACTATTTAGTTTATCTTAATAGCATTTACTCATCATCGCCAATAGGCTGTCAAAGATATTACTAGGAGGATTTTATGAATACACAAATTAAACACTATATTTTGGAGCATGAGGATGAATTAATTCAGAATCGTCGCTATTTGCATCGACACCCTGAATTATCTCTTCAAGAGTTTAAGACAACCCAATTCATTGCCCAAGAATTAGATAAATTGAAGGTTCCCTATCGTTTAATGGAGGCTACTGGCGTTTTGGCTGAAATTAAAGGTTTAGAACCAGGTAAGACCGTCTTACTTCGTGCCGACATGGATGCTCTCTCGATTGATGAACTTAACCATCATCTTGATTATTATTCAGTAGAAGTTGGAAAAATGCACGCTTGCGGTCATGACGCTCATACGTCTATGTTATTGAGTGCTTTAAAAGCGTTATTTTCGGTGAAAGATCAAATTAAAGGCACTGTACGCTTTATTTTCCAACCAGCCGAAGAAATCGGTCAAGGAGCTAAAAAAATGGTAGAACAAGGTGTCTTAGAAGATGTTGACAATGTCTTTGGAATTCATATTTGGTCAGTACATGAGACCGGTCAAGTCGTCTGTGATCCCGGTCCATCTTTTGCCAGCGCTGATATTTTTAAAATTCATTTTAAAGGTAAAGGTGGCCATGCTGCTCAACCTCATCTTTCCCACGATGCGGTAGTAATGGCAGCTGAATATGTTAACAATGTACAATCCATCATTTCACGCGCGATTGATCCCCTCTCACCAGCTGTGTTAACCATCGGAAAATTTGAAGCTGGCGACCGTTTTAATATTATCGCTGAAAATGCCGTCCTAGAAGGAACCGTTAGAACGTTTAATAATGAGACCCGTTCAGTGGTGGCGACCCAGATGCAAGCATACGCTGAACAAATAGCTGAAATGTATCATGGAAGTGTCGAATTTGACTATTCATATGTGACTGAAGTTGTCGATAATCATTTACAAAGTGCACAATTAGTCCAATCGATTACCGAGCAAACATTTGGTAAGGACTTTGTCCATCATGATGACCCAACAATGGGAGCGGAAGATTTTGGCTATTATATGAAGACTATTCCCGGAGCCTTCGCAACGGTTGGGTGTCGTAATGTCGACAAAGAAACTGATTTCCCTCACCATCATGCACGCTTTAATGTGGACGAAGAAGCGTTAAAATACGGTGCGGAATTGTATGCTCAGTACGCTCTTCGTTACTTAAATCAAGGCGAATTCTAATTAGGAAAGGATATTCATATGAACCAGACAGTTAAACAATTTATTCAAGACCATGAAGCTGACATGATTGAAATGCGACGCCATCTCCATCGACACCCTGAATTATCTTTGGAAGAATTTGAGACGACACGTTATATTGCGAAACAATTAGATCAATTAGGCTTAACCTATCGATTAATGGAACCTACCGGGGTGATGACAGAAATTAAAGGGGCTCAACCCGGTAAAACCGTATTATTGCGTGCCGATATGGATGCCCTCTCAATTCATGAATTAAATGACCACATCGATTACCAATCACAAAATGAAGGTAAAATGCATGCTTGCGGACACGATGCCCATGTAGCGATGTTAATGATGGCACTAAAAGCCTTGTTATCAGTAAAATACTCTATCAGAGGCACCGTACGTTTTATCTTCCAACCGGCTGAAGAAATTGGTAGAGGAGCAAAATTAATGATTGAACAAGGTGTACTTGACGATGTCGATAATGCCTTTGGTATTCATATTTGGTCGATGGATCAAGCTGGATTAGTAAACTGTAATGTGGGCCCTACTTTTGCAGCAGCAGACCGTTTCTATATTCATTTCAAAGGTTCGGGTGGACATGCCGCTCAACCACATTTAACAAAAGATGCGGTGGTGATGGTCTCTCAATATATTTCGCAAGTCCAAAATATCATTTCGCGTACGATTGATCCAATGGAATCAGCGGTGTTAACCATTGGGAAAGTTGAAGCGGGTGACCGTTTTAATATTATTGCGGAAAATGCTAAACTAGAAGGTACTGTTAGAACTTTTGATGCCGCTACGCGAGACACCGTTGAACAGGAGATGCAACGTTTTGCTGAGAAAATCGCGGCGATGTATGGTGGCACGGTTGAATTTCAATATGATCGCTTACTAGATCCCGTCGTCAACGAACGTCATAGTGCAGAGCTGGTACATCGTATTACGAAAGAAACTTTCGGCGAAGAATTTGTCGGCAACTTCCCTCCGAAAATGGTTGCTGAAGATTTTGGTGAATACAATAACCATATTCCAGGAGCCTTCGCAACGGTTGGTGCACGCAGTGAAACTAATGGGGCAATCTATCCTCATCATCATGCTCGCTTTAATGTCGATGAGGAAAGCCTAAAAGTCGGCGCTGAACTCTATGCACAATATGCTTTAGAATATTTAAACCAAGCAGATTTTTAAGCTTTTGCTCGCCAAAAATAGTGGGAAAAAGGACACTGTGGTTTACAAACTGAAAATGCGGAAAGGACACTCGGTTTGTCCAAGTGATACGGAGATGGTTTGTTTTACTGTCCAAAAATAATATGGAAAATGACAGTCCGTTTTGCCAAGCGAAACAGAGATAGTTTTACTTACTAAAATTAATGCGGAATTTTGAGCTTGTGCTCACGCGGGAATGAACACTGCAGGGCGTAAACCAAAGCAAAATGACCCTGAACTAAACAATACAGTTGATTCCCTAATACAAAAATCGTGCGCAAGGCACCCTTTACCAAACAAAAATAGGAGCGACCCACTGAAGCAAAACCACTTGGTTTTCACTTCTAGGTCACTTATTATTTTTTTTACATAAATTGATATGCGTACATGAATTCTTCGCGTGCTCTGCTACCATTTTTAGTAGGAATTTGAATCGTATCACTTGTCACTTGTTCAAAATCCAAATAATCATAAAATCGATAATTACAATCAGAATCAGTGAATAAATAAAGGTTTTGGCAATCCTCATTTTTAAAATCTTTTATCGCTTCATAAATAAGGCTTTTACCTAAACCATGACCTCTGGATTTTGAAGAGACGGCGATGTATTCAATACTAGCATCATAATCTGTGTCTACTTCATCTAAGAATTGATTGTAGATTGACTTTTCCGCTTCAAACGTTTTGATTAAGCGATTGATTTCTTGTTCTTCGCCATGTTTTGATAATTCAATTAAATTTTCAATGGTATTGGTTTGGAATTTGCGAAACTTCGGATCATCTTTAATTATTTTACATAAAATCATCCCTAAAATTTGGCCATCCACTTCTGCCACTCGGCCTGTAGAACTATTGTATAATGCTTTATTAAGTGAAATGGCAGCCGCAGCCTTCTCAAATTCTTCCTTTTCATAGAATCCGTCGAACCACGCTTCATGAACTAAGTTAATCATTTCAGGTATATCGCGATCTTCAATTTTTCTAATGGTTAATTGCATTTTTTCCTCCTATAGTTTTCTCAATTTAAAACGATGTTACCACCCTAACAAAACTATATTGAGTTGTCAATTAAATTACTTTACATTAGAAACGATTGAGATTTTTAGTTGGTTTTGCTTATCTCTTTAATTTAGTTTTAGTAGTTAGGCGATAAAATCGAGTGACAATGCGACCAACTTTTACTTTGATCACTAAATTAAAGCTTAACCTTGTAACCATCAAACATGCTCTTCAATAGCTACTCACTCAAAACCAAACGGCATAGATTTCAGCATAAAGGTAACCGGTGATATTTCGTTAACTTTTTTTACTAATATTTCAATAAATCCAACTGCCTCTACATCACTGCAACCATAATTACTCTCATTTCCTTCTTAGTTTCGATACGAATACCACTTATTCAATTTCATACACACAAAAAAACCAGCTCAACACCTTTTTGGCATCGACTGGTTAATATAAGTGTTTTATCGGTTAGGTTGCTACTGATAGTTGACACACTGTCAGTAACAATCACATTCCTTTCTTTATCCTTAAACCGTAGTGGTGGCTACTTTAACGGTTCCTTCATCTTGAACACCGTCTGTATTTAATAACGCATCATAACGCTCTTTTTGTAAATAGGGAATGGATAACATGGTGACAAAACTGATTAAGTATAAGCTGGCTAAGAATAACATCACCATTGAGACCGATGAGCTATCTAAGATTTTCCCGATAATTACCGATGAGAAGCCACCAACAGCACGGCCAACGTTTAAGATGACATTATTAGCGATTGAATGAATACGTCCTGCATACAAGCGACTGGTCATAGCGCCATATCCTGAGAACATCCCATTAACGAAAAATCCAACAATCATACCGCCGATAATCATCGTTAAAGCTGAATTCGCAAATTGGAATAAGTAGACTGAAGCAGCTGACATCAATAAGAAGATGCTGTAGGCTAAACGTGGTCCTAAATGGTCTAGGATTTGACCAAATACTAACATGCCGATACACATACCGACAATTGTTGCAATCATCCAAGTAGAAGAGTTTTTAACCGAAACGCCTAAAGACTCTTGCATAATGGTTGGTAACCAGTTCATCATCCCAAAGTAACCGGCAATTTGAACAGTGGTCATCACCATTAAAGCGATGGTTTGATGAGCTAGAATTGGTGTCGCAAATAATTCTTTAATTTCTGGCTTTACATCCGTATTTTTAGCCACACGACGATTAGAAATAGTAGCTTCATCCACAGCAAAATGCATATACGCCACAAGAATTAATGGTAGTAAACCTAATAAGAATAATCCTTTCCAGCCAAATATTGGAGCCACAGAACCAGCTAATAATGCTGAAAAGATTGAACCGACTTGACCGGCAATCCCGTTTAATGCGGAAACGCGTCCCATTTTCTTCGGCTCAACAATACCAGCCATAATCGCAACCGCCACACCATATTCTCCTCCGACTCCAATTCCTGCGATGAATCGCATTAAATATAGGTAGTAAATATTTTCCGTAAAGAAAATTAATCCGGTCGCAATTGAAAAGATGATAATTGTCCATTTGAAGACTTTATATTTATTATAGCGATCAGCTAAAACCCCAAATACTAGACCACCTAATAACATCCCAAAATTCGTAATCGTCGCAATCCATCCTCCTTGGGTTTGAGAGATACCTAGGGTTGAGACAATACTGGACATTGAAAAGGCTAAAAACATCACGTTTAAATCATCTAATCCTGAACCGACAATCGATGTAACTAAGGCTCTTTTATCATTTTTACTCATTTTTTCCATTTTTATGCTCCTTAATGAATGATCTCGTCATTCTTTATTAATTTTGTTGTGCTTGACTCCATGCTACTGGATCTTGATACCAATCTTCTAATGATGTTTTATACTCAGCTAACCCTCCTTCTGTTGTCGCAATTTCTAATAGTGTTGTGTAATCCGTTAACGATTGAGATGCCAAACCTGCTTCTTTAAATGCTTGTTCGCCACTATTGAGTTGATAATTAAAAATGCTAACCACGCCTAATACTTCAGCGCCTTCAGCTTGGATTTGTTTAGCAGCGTTTAAAACGCTACGCCCAGTCGATATTAAGTCTTCAATTAAAACCACTTTAGCTTGTTTATCCAATGCGCCTTCAATCGCACGACCCTTTCCGTGGTCTTTAGCGGATGAACGTACATAAATCATCGGTAAGTCTAATTCCGCTGCAACAAAAGCGGCATGAGGAATACCAGCCGTAGCGGTTCCGGCAATAACCGTGACCTCTGGATAATGTTCTTTTATCGTTTTAGCTAATAAATACTCAATTACTTTTCGTTCACGAGGATAAGACATGATCAAACGATTATCCGTGTAAATAGGTGCCTTTAAGCCACTGGCCCATGTAAACGGAGCTTGTGGGCTTAGACAAACGGCTTCGATGTCTAATAATATTTGGGCGGCTTGTTTTGCTGATGTCGTCATAAATCATTCCTCCTAAAATAATGCGTTCTCAGCCAAACCTTTTTGCCACTCAGCTTTAATGGCTTGGTAGGCTGCCACAGGGTCTTTGGCTTGAGTAATTGGACGTCCCACTACAATATAATCACAGCCATTTAATGCGGCCTCATAAGGTGTCGCAGTCCGTTTTTGGTCATCTTGACCTTTCGTTAGTCGAATCCCCGGTGTGACTGTTAAGAAATCCTCACCAAATTTCTCTTTGATAGCTTTGGCTTCTAGTGGTGAACAAACGACGCCATCTAATTGTGCTTGTTGAGTAAGCTTCGCTAAGTGGTTGACACTTTCTGCCATCGTTGCTTCAACTAATTGTTCATTTTTAAGTTGTTCTGGGCTAGTGGACGTTAATTGGGTCACCGCTAGTAAAACCGGACGTTTCGCCCCTTCACCAGTCCCTTTTTCTATTCCTTGACGGGCCGCTTCCATCATCGCTTGTCCACCCATTGCGTGAACATTTAACATTGCTACGCCTTGCTTAGCCAAGGTTTTCATCGCCCATTTTACCGTATTGGGAATATCATGTAATTTTAAATCTAAGAAAATATCATGACCGCGGTTTTGTAATGCTTCAACCATCTGTGTACCGGTCGTATAATATAATTCCATCCCTATTTTTACATTTAAAGGCTCGGAAAATTGATTTAAAAACTCATTTAATTGGTCTATTTCTTGAAAATCGAGTGCAATAATTGGTTTACTCGCGTCCATTTTCATCATCCTTTCACTCTTTCGTGATAAAAAGAAAAAACCTACACACGTGTGTAGGTTCATAAAAGTACATAAAGATAGTGCTATTAGACGGATTTAGCACAATCCCCCAATGGCAAATATGGTTATGGTAACTTTCATGTTTCTCGAACACGTTTAAAGATCCCTAAATTTCTTTCTAAAGTATACTTATCATTGGACTAATTGTCAAATGGAAAATTCAAATAATGGTTAACTCTTACGCATCGTTCGGTTTGTTCCCCATAAAAAACGCTAGGCTTAGGCTTTTAACTCAACCCGAGACGGTTTTAGGACAGATTAAGTGAAGCTGACTGCAATTTTAAATGAAGAAACGAACTGCGGTTTAACTCAATAAGGCGTACAGCTATTTTAACACAATGAGACGAACAGCGTTATAAAATATTGAGACAAGCTGCGATTTCAAACATTCAGGCGAATCGCAATTTACCTCAACCGAATCGTTTTTAGGCCATATTAGGTGAAGCTGACTGCGATTTTAACTCAATGAAAGCGAGCATTTTAATACCCCAAAAAAGTTTAAATGGTTATTGATAACTCTCATTGTCATGATGACTCAATTATTCATCTTCACCGAACAAGCCCGCTAACCCTAAGCCGGCGAATGGATTATTAGTTACCACTTCTTGTTGATCTAAATAACTTTCATTGGCTTTCAATTCTAGTAAACCTTGATAAACTTCTGCCGTCATCTTGGCATCTTCTAAACTGTTATGTGCTTGCCCTTTTAAGCCAATATATTCTGCTACGGCTTTTAGACTCAATCCCTTTGAACCTGATAAATAGGTCGTTTTCATTGCTTGTGCTATTTCATAGACATCAATTTGATATTGCGCTTCTAAATCTAAGCCATGACTTTGTAGCACTGGAATATCACTTTTTCTGCCATTATAACCCATCAATGGAAAGTCACCGACAAAGGCTTTAAAATCCCTTAATACTTCCACTAAAGGAGGCGCATTTTTAATTTTATCTTGCGTAATACCCGTTAATCCTGTAATAAAACTTCTAATATGAACGGTCGTATGAACATAGGTGTCAAAGCGTTCAATTTCTTGATGATTGACGTACTTTATCGCCGATACTTGTAATAAATGTTGAATGCCCTCTACCTCGTTAAATTCTAAGTCGAAAGACACATAATCTTTAAATTCTTCCACATCTTCCCTCCTTGAAATTCCCTATAATGATATTGTAATCGATAAAAGCGAAATTGTCTCGGTTAGGATGATGGTTGCCGGGTTAAGGTTAAGCTTCTATTACGAAATACCCATCGTATCGGGACCGGCAATCAAAATTTTATTTCATTAACCCCACACTTCATCAGCAATTTCTTTAACCAATTGTAGCTTTTTCCATTGATCTTCTTGCGTTAATTTATTCCCTTCTTCGGTAGATGCAAAGCCACATTGAGGGGACAAGCTTAAGCGTTCTAATGGAATGTATTGCGCCGCTTCATGGATACGGGCGATAATTCTGTCTTTATCTTCTAATTCTGGTCGTTTAGAGGTTATCAATCCTAGTACTACTTTCTTATCACCGGTAACTTTACGCAGTGGTTCAAAACCACCTGATCGTTCATCATCAAATTCAAGGAAATACCCATCCACTTCTTCTTTTGCGAAAAGAAACTCCGCAATCTCTTCATAGGATCCGCTCACTGCATAAGTCGATTTAAAATTACCACGACAAACATGAGTCGTCACTACTAAATCTTCTGGACGTTGGCTAATCGCTCGATTATTAGTCTCTAAAAATAATTGCTTGATTGCTTCAAGCCCTGCTTGGTCAGTACCAAAAAAGTCTTCAGCACGCTTATCCACTAATAACCCCCATGAACAATCATCTAACTGAAGATGGCGCAAACCTAACTGATATGCCTTCTGGATAAATTGTTGGTAAATCGAAACTAAATCCTCTACCAACTCCTCTTGACTGTCATAAAACTTAAGCGTATTGTCAATGGCAAAAGGCATAATTAATTGTTCAAGAAACTGAGCGGGTGCTGGGATGGTTAATTTAGCTTGATGCCCTTTTTCTTCAAACTGTTTTACAAATTTAAAATGTTCAAAGAAAGGATGATTCTCATTAAATCCTAAACGACCTACTAGATAAGTATCATCGATTAGCGCCACTTCATCTGCAAAAGGCAATCCTGTTTCTGTTGGGCGATGGTCAATGCCGTCAAATCCCCACATAAAATCTAAATGCCAAGTAGAACGTCTAAACTCTCCATCGGTAATAAATTCATAGCCTAATTCTTTTTGCTTATTAATTAATTCCTCAATTACTTGATCTTCTACAATTTTTAACGCTTGTGCATCAATTTTACCTTCCTTAAACTCTTGTCGAGCAGTGACTAATCTTTCAGGTCTTAAAAAACTCCCCACAAAATCATGTTTACTACAATTATGACACATATTATTTCCTCCTTAGAAATTATTAGTCGATTTCATTAACAAAAAAAGACCCCATCCTCAAAAAGGACGAGATCACTCGTGTTACCACCTTAGTTTATATTAATCTCACGATTAATACCTCAATGAGTACTATCATACTCGCTCGCTTTAACGGGCGAACCCGGACTCACCTAAATATCGAAGAGCCAACTCGAAGACCATTTTCAATGAATTGCCATTTAACTGCTTGCACCAACGACAGTCTCTCTGTAAAACTTTCATCCATCTACTTTTCTTGTCAATGTTTTTATGACTATATTCACACTATAAATTAATCTGTTCCTAATGTCAAGCTAATAATTGAAACTTTAAATTAGTTTGGTCTTTTTCACGACGAGTTGTTTGAGAATTCACTGTGGAATAACGGACACTTTCATCGCGACGGAGATTTTCACCACAAACCGCATAGGTTCAATGAATTGGCATAATATCCCGCAAACCTTCATCGATATTTAATAAAAGCTGCTTTAAACACAATCATTAATTCATTATATTTTGTGGTTTCCCTTCGATAAAACTAATCACATTTTGAAAGGCGATTTCAGCTCGTTTTACCATTGCTTCATCACTAAGAAACGCAATATGTGGCGTTAAAATGGTGTTTTTAGCCTCCAATAATGGATAGTCGCTAGCTAATGGTGGCTCTGTATCAAACACATCAATACCTGCTCCTGCAATGCGCCCTTCATTTAAGGCTTGGGCAAGTGCCTCATTGTCGACCACTGGACCTCTAGCAGTATTGATTAATATCGCCTCTTGCTTCATCAAGGCCAATTTTTCTTTTGATATTAGTCCTTTAGTGTGATCATTTAATGGTAAATGTAAGGAAACTATATCACTGTTTTTTAGTACGTCCTCTAATGATTGATAGGTCAAACCTAGTTCTTTTGCCTGATCATTTTCACTGCGACTATAGCCGATTAACTTAGCGCCAAATGCTTTGAACAATTTTGCTGTTTCAATCCCAATATTACCGGTCCCAATGATACCCACTGTCTTTCCTTTAATTTCCATACCTTGAAATGGCCCTGGAAAATCAGCCGCTAGTCGTATATCGGCATCACTTTGCGGTATTTGACGATAGAGAGCTAATACCAATCCTAAAACTAATTCACTAACAGAAGTCGTCGCATAGCCAGAAGCATTCGCAATTTGAATTCCTAGTTCATTAGCAGCCTCTTGAGCGACATGATCGATTCCAGTAAAAGCGACATCAATTAACTTCAATTGTGGGTTAGCTTTTATCACTTCAGCCGGATAAGGATTGTTGGCAATCATCACAATATCCGCTCCGTTTGAACGTTCAATCAGTTCCTGAACATCGGTCGTTTTAGTGTCAAAATAGGTGAACTCATGGCCCGCCTTAAGTAAAGGTTCTGCTAGTTCAGTAATTTTTTCTTTTGATACTCGTAAGGGTTCTAATAAATGTATCTTCATCTTCACTCATCCTTTTAGTCTATTCTAATTATCATTATAACACGACAATGATGATAGCTATAAAATAATCGCTTACTGATGTATGTTGATGCCTGGTCTTAGTGTAAAATAACTGTTGGTCAGCTAAAAGCAAAAAAGATAATCCTCTGCTATACTGTAAGTAGTCTAAACACACAGAAAGGTAGAGGATTATCCATGAGTATTATAACACAAATTATGCAAGAAGTTAGTAAAATGATGCAAGATTTATATAATCAAGCGATTCAAGGTGAAGTAGACTTTTCAACATGCATCCAAACTATTAGTGATACGATGCGTCAACTCTCAGTCGATTTAGGAGAAGATCTCTGTACAACAATTGAGGAATCACTCTTTGAAAGTCCTGGAAGAAAAGCAAGATATAGCGTTCATCGTAGCAATGATGAAAAAACAATCTCCACACTGATTGGTGACATTAAACTCTCAAGGCGTTATTACAAAGATAAACAAACGGGTGAGTTCTGCTATTTATTGGATGACTTCTTATCGCT
>NZ_FUWO01000013.1 GCF_900167405.1 Globicatella sulfidifaciens DSM 15739 | reverse complement strand
ACATCAAAGCTCTCCTCTGGGAAATCCACATCTTCTATGGCACAGCATTCATATTCAATCTGTGGAAAATGGGTTTTTCCTTTTGCTACTTCGAGCATTTTATGAGAAATATCAACACCTACTACAGAGGAAGCACCGTTTTCCATCGCATATATACAGTGCCATCCATAGCCGCATCCTAAATCAAGCACACGCTTACCCTTAAAATCAGGTAGCATCTTTTTCAAAGTCTCCCATTCTCCCGCCCCAGCCAGTCCTTTCTGCGAGCGACTCATTTGACTGTATTTTTGAAAAAATATATTATCATCATATTTGTTTTCTTTCATCTGAACTCTCCTCGTTTAAAAAGTTATTTATCTCCGATACAATTTCATTCACTTCATTATAAAGCTTCTCGGTCATGTCGTAGCATTCAAAAAGTGAGATACCGAGTACTTCAAAAATATGATTTACCTTCTCGGTATATTTTTCAGGTTTATGTTCAAAAGTTTCAAGCAGTTTTATAGCTTTCTTTTCGTTGATACAATAAGCATTATTACATGCAAATAACACTTGATTTAAACATGAAACTATACGAAAAACATGACCCGCAATATAATATTTATCGTCTGTTCCCGAATTTGCTTTTACAAACATTAAAGAGAACCCTGCTTCAAACATAAAAAAGTTAACTAAACTTTTCTGCAAAGCATTGGGATAAGTTTCTGCCTGTTTTTTTAATTCGCATAAGCTTTCATTCTTAGCATATAGTATTTTGCTAATCGCTAATTCTCCTCGATACATTGCACTAATATAACCATGGGGATGCCCAGTCTGATAATTGGCAGTAACAATTCCGTGCTCTGTATCTTTCATTATTTGTTCCACACGTTTAATATCACGTAAAATTAAATCCACATGATACCCGTTTATGACTAACCATCCGCCGCCATTAATCCAATCACCCCATGCTCCGGGAGGTACAACAAGGTTATTTCTATGCTCATCATCCAGCTTTGTAGCGAATTGATTAATAGTATTTATGTCAAATGATTCTGAATTGTAATAGATGCCGATATCTATATCCGAATCCTCTGTATGGGTGCCCCTTGCACGTGAACCACCTAAAACAATACCTTCTATATAAGACAGAGAGGATAATTTCTCTGCTACTGATTTAATAATATTATCTACCATCAAGCATGCTCCTTTTATCGATTCACTGCTGTAAAAATTCCAAGCCAAATCTTTTGCTTCTACTCAACATATTTATAATTTTTTTAATTTCACAAAAGATAGTTAAAACTTATCAATTGTCTTTTTATACCTCTGCTGATTAGATGAAGTCTTTTCAATAGCCTTTAAATTACCATTCATTTTGCTAACATGGTTTAAAAATAACGTTCCAAGCAGAAGTCGATCCTTTCTGGGTATCCTATTCCACACATATCCCTTGAATAAATCTTTAACAAGAAAAACTTCGCCATCATTTAGATTTTCAGTTTCTCTAATAGCTTCTTCCAATAGCTCATTTACATCAATCATGTTGTCCACTCCTTATTAATAATAATATCAACAACATTGTTGATATTATTATACGTATATTCACAGTCAAAGTCAATCCGTAAATAAGAAAAGCCACCAATCAAGGAAGTAACACCTCTCAATTGGTCGCCATTTCTGATATCCTATATCTCAATATCTATTTCAACACCTGATTTAAATTCAACAGTGAGCTTATCATCAAATACCGTAACTTTTTCAATAAGCCGCCTTACTAATTGCTCATCATATTCCTCCAACTCGCAGGATTGTTCATTTAAGAAATCAGTCATTTCAGCGATTCGTTGCCTTTTTCCTTCACGCTCTGCATTCTCTGCAAGTGCATTTTGCTTCAATTCTCGAAGGCGGTAAATTTCATCAGCCACATCTTCATAGTCATTCTTGGACTTTGCTTGTATAAGAAGCTGTTGTTGTAATTCTTCCAATTTGCCTTCAATATCATCGGTGGCATTATCATTTTCTTCATTAAATACAGTAGCTATGTTTTTCTGCAAGGTTGAGAGGAAGGGTTCTTTGTTAGCCAAAAGCTCGTTAATAGCCTTGACCACTGCTGTCTGCAATGTTTCCTCGTTTATGGTAGGAGCAGTGCATTCAGACCCTTTTTCCTCCAATCGGCTAACACATCTCCAAACAATAGACTTGTAGCCTCTGTTATTCCAATGTACCCGTCGGTAAATATCGCCGCAGTGTCCGCAGTAAACAATACTCGATAAAGCATACTTGCTGCTATAGACTCGCTTTTTACCGCCTTTGCGGCCACGAAGATTTGCTCTTCGAACCATCTCTTCTTGAACTTGCATAAAAAGCTCCCTTGGAATAATCGGCTCATGGCTGTTTTCTACATAATACTGGGGAACGATGCCGTTATTCTTGACCCGCTTTTTAGAAAGGAAATCAACCGTATATGTCTTTTGTAGAAGGGCATCACCGATGTACTTTTCATTCTGCAATATCTTTTTTAGTGTTTCTGGTCTCCATTTGGCTTTGCCTGCCGCTGTAAGAATACCGTCTGCTTCTAGTCCTCTTGATATTTGTAAAAGACTAGCTCCTTCAAGGTACTCTCTATAAATCCGTTTAACAACCTCTGCACCCTCGGGGTCGATGACTAGTTGCTTGTTTTCATCCTTGGTGTATCCAAGGAAACGCTTATGGTTGACCTGGACTTCACCTTGTTGATATCGATACTGAATGCCCAGCTTAACGTTCTGACTTAAGGATTGGCTTTCCTGTTGGGCAAGGGAAGCCATAATAGTCAGCATAATTTCACCCTTGGAATCCATGGTGTTGATATTTTCTTTTTCAAAGAATACAGCGATGTTTTTATCTTTTAACTGACGGATGTATTTAAGGCAGTCTAACGTGTTTCTGGCAAATCGGCTGATGGATTTTGTAATGATCATGTCTATTTTTCCTGCCATACATTCCTCAATCATGCGGTTGAACTCTTCACGCTTTTTGGTATTTGTACCTGTGATACCATCATCCGCAAAAATCCCTGCCAATTCCCATTCCTTGTTTTTCTTAATATAGTTTGTATAATGTTCAATCTGAATTTCATAACTTGAAGCCTGCTCCTCACTATCCGTTGAAACACGACAGTAAGCAGCTACTCTCAACTTTTGCTTATCACTTACTTCCCTTGTTCTTCTAGATCTTGCAGGAATAACTGTAACATTTCTTGAATTTCCCATAATCTAAGTCACCACACTTTCTATTAAACTGTAAACATATTCTGCTTGTTTATATGGGTTGTCATGTTTGATATCGATAGATGGTAAAGTGAATGTGGGAATTTCAAACGGGGTTTCTTCTTGTTTTTTATTTAGTCTTCCTAATTTTTTTGCCCGTTTATATCTTTCTATCTTCACTTTTTCAAATAATTCTTTTGATATTAAGGTAGGAAAAATATCCGTTCCTAAGTATCTTTCATCCGTTAATATTCGGGTAATACCGCCATGATTTCGCTTTATTTCCGCTTCCTTAGCGGCATTTGCTAATGACAATCCTGATAAATACGCTTGAAAAAGATGCTGCAGTTGTTTCAGCTCTTCTTTATTTATGACTACTTTACCGTTTTCAATTTGATAGCCAAATGGTGTATGTGCCATCACCTATTCACCTCTTCCTTTAGCAACAAGCCACTTTTTAATAAAAAACCTATTTTTGTTGACGAGTGTATATAAACCTTTTCAATATATTCGTTAAATATCGTCTCTTCAAATGATGCAACTTCCTGTTGTTTATCGGTGAAACTCATCAGTCTTTTCAGTTCGTAGACTTGTTCTTCTTCGTTGCGAATAAGTCGTAGCAACCGTTCTTTATCCTCCAACAACTCATTAATTTGCTTGTCCATCTTCGCCCGTTGTTCTTCATACAATTTCTGTTCTAAAAACTTATCATCCATTAGCTTTTTCAACATTTGACTCTTTGCATAGCCTTCGGTCAACTGTAGTTCAATGTGATCGAGTTGCTCCTCTGTATCTTGTTTAAAGCCATTTTTCACTGTTTCAAATAGCGGATGCAGTATTTCTTTACGAGCAAATATAAGTTTGTTCATCATCGTAATAAATGCCTGATGAATACGTTCTTCCCTTATAAATAGCATCGAACACTCATTTTTGTTTTTAATATGTGTAGAACAGCACCAGGCAATATATTTACTATGCGTGGAAGTGTGTATTCTTCTTTTAAATGTATCGCCACATTCTGCACATTCAATCTTTCCTGAAAAAGGATAGCGGTTTAAATACTTCCGACTTCCAGCAGCTACATTCTTTTGACTAGCTTGGTATTCTAGCATTTGATTAGCCGCTTCAAATTCAGCATGTGTGATGATGGCTTCATGGTGATTTTCAATTAGGTATTGATCAAGTTCACCTTGATTAACCTTTCGATTAAAATGTTCATCTGTAAAAGTTTTTTGAAGCAGCACATCTCCCGTGTATTTTTCGTTCTTAACAATTCCACGTATCGTAGACCCTGTCCAATTGCCGTTTCGCTTTGTTGGAATTCCTTCTTCATTTAACTGCATGGCAATTCGTTCTGTTCCCATTCCTTTAAGCACACTATTAAATATCCGCCTGACTACTGGTGCTTGTTCTTCATTTACAACCACCATTTCATTGATATAATCGTAACCGTATGGCGGGTACGATAACTTGTAAGTCCCTCGTTTAAATCTTTGTCTAATCGACCATTTACTATTTTCGGAAAGTGACACTGATTCATTTTCTGCTAGACTACTTAAGATTGAAAGCATAAGTTCACTTTCCATCAAATTTGTATTGATGTTTTCTTTTTCAAAATAAATGTGTACACCTAAATCCATCAATTTTCTGACTAACTCCAAGCAGTCAATTGTGTTTCTCGCAAACCGACTAATTGATTTCGTTAAAATGAAATCAATCTTTCCTTTTTCACAGTCAGATATTAAGCGAAGCAGTTCAGGTCGTCTATCCTTTTTCGTCCCTGTGATACCTTCATCACTATAAATATCAACGAGCTGCCATTCATCATTATTTTCAATCAAAGTTTTGTAGTGTCGTCTTTGTGCTTCTAAACTAATAAGTTGATCCTCATTTGATGTTGATACACGTATATAGGCAGCAACCTTTTGTTTCGGTTTTGTCTCTGAAGATGTTCTCACATCAAGTGTTGTTATCCTTCTCATCCACTAGGACCTCCCTTCTGGTACGTGATACATTAGCGTTAAAACACTGTTATATCAAGGTTTATCGCACATTAAAGGACCTAATAAAGGATTGAATTTTTGACGATTTAATTTGCTTATTTGATTGAATTCTTCTTGTGAAATAAGTTCTTTTTCACGTAGTTTCACAAGCATTTTTTCAGCAAGGTGGAAATGAAGTTCATTTTGAAGTTGGTCTTTAGTTGGCTTAGATGGTTTGTGGTTTGGTATTTGATTTTCAAATAAGAGTTGTGTCATTCGCATATGGTTCTCCTCCTAAATAGTCTTCTACCTATATGCGAAAAATAATGAGGATTCGAACCCCTATTTATTAAATAAAATTACCAATAGATTTAAACATGATATAATATTAGCTATACATAAAAACGGAATATTGCAATAATTTATGAGTTTTAAATAAAGTGAGGTGATTTTATGGAGACTTCAAAAAGCGTTATTTTCCCTAATGAAATGTTAGATGATATGGAAATAGAGGATACATTTTTTCCGACTAATTCAAACGAAGTCGGAATCGCTGTTCTATCCCATTTCCAAGATTCAGTACATATCATGCGGATCTATCAGCTACTACTTAACAAAGATTCTGGTTCGTTTGAACCCATACAGGAGTTGGCATCATTTTCTTTTGCTACTAGGGAACATTTTGATGATTTTCTTAAAATGTTACCAAATATGACTGGATTAGAAATGTTGATGCTACTAAACCCTATAAGCGATCCAACTGCCACTGACATCAACTTAAATTAATTTTACACTTGACGCTAACAGACTATGAGGTTTACTAACCCACCTTATTGAATTTTAGAAATCTTGAAAGGAGCATATGAATTTTGAAGAGAAATGATTTATATGATTTTATTAAGAGTACAATGAGAGAAATGAAAGACGAATACATACGAATACAAAAGCGAACTAAAGAGGATCCTGGAACCGCTGGAGATCAAGGAGAAGAAAATTGGGCTACGCTTCTCAGAGATTGGCTTCCTGCTAATTTACAAGTCGTTACAAAAGGAAGAATAATCAATGAAGAAGGAGACGCTAGCCCACAAATTGATGTTTTAGTTTTAAATCCAGAATACCCACGAAAATTAATTGATAAAAAGTTATACCTATCTGGTGGAGTTCTAGCTGCCTTTGAATGTAAACTTACTCTTAGATCCGAACATATTAAAGATGCAATTAACACTGCTAAGTTTCTTAGTAAATTACAAAAAACAAATTCTAATTCAACTCCTTATCAAGAATTGAATCGTCCAATCATATATGGTCTGTTAGCACATTCTCACTCATGGAATTCAGATACATCCAATCCAAATCAAAATGTTGAAAATAATTTAGAAAGGTTTGGGACAGAAATTACCGAACACCCTAGAGAAATGCTTGATATTTTATGCGTAGCTGATTTAGCTTGTTGGACAGCCTTCAAGACGGCATATATGGGCCCTCTAAATGGAATTGATAATGCAGAAGAAATTTATGGCTTTAGAGAAACAACAATGACATCTTATAATCAATTTTCATATTTAAATAATGACAATGATTATTTTTCTCCTATAGGAACACTAATTTCTTCCTTATACCTTAAACTTGGTTGGCATAATCAATATACACAAAGTTTGTCAAAGTATTTTAATACTATGAATTTAACTGGAAGTGGCCAAGGCATTCAACAACATTGGGATTTTAATGCAGTATTTTCTGAAAATTTAAGAGGTCAAATTTCACAACGAGGATTCAGTAATCATATATGGGACGAATGGTCTCTAACATTTCCCTAAATCATAAAATAAACGCTCCTCTAATTACTTAATTAATTAGAGGAGTTGCTAATTTATTCATACTTCACAAATGCATCTTTAAAGCCTGCTTTCTTTGCTTTTTCTAACTGCTTATCTGCATTCTTTTTAACACTATACGCACCAATCTGAACACGATATAATTTCTTACCGCCAGTTGATGGCTTAGACGTTGACGTACCTTTCGCTAATTCCTTCTTCACATCTGCCCGAAACGTATCCATTGACTTACCATGCTTTGAAAACCAATGACGTGGATCCCCATGGTTACTCGCAATTTTCTTTTGATAGCCTTCATAATGACCGATAATATTTTTCTCGGTTAACTTGTATTGTTTACAAAGATAAGCAGCAAGTTCAACCGCTTCTTTATAAACCTTATTAAAGTAAGTTCTATCTGTTAAATTATCTTCACAGATTTCAAAACCAATATGTGTGTTGTTTGCATCACCTCCCGCATGCCATCCGCGGTGATTCCAGGGTAACGTTTGGTAAGTGGCAATCGATCCATCTTTTAACTTTCCGATAAAAGCATGAACACATACTTGTCTGCCATCTGGTCGTGGCTGATTCCAATGATTGTTGTATTGATTCTTTCCTAACAAACCATCATCTGGGCCAACGTAACGTTTTAAATTCGGATTGTTTGCCCCTGTGCTATGAACCATAATTCCCTTCGGTGTGATTTTCCTTCCAGCTTTGTAACATTCATTCTTCGTTAAATACAACTTCTTTAAATTCATGATTCATTTCCTCCTTTATTGTGTAACTGAGCAAGTGCATTTTTCAACTTCTCAGGTATTGGTAAACCCAAGCGTGAAGCATTTTCTAGCATAGAAATTCCTTCATTTGAACAATAAAAAAAGATGACTGCTGTTCTAAGAACACTGCCATCTCCTATTAAATGTGTGTCAATCATATGCCCGACACCTACCAGTATAAAAATTAATACCTTCTTAAATATCCCTCGGTAACCAATCTCACTTGATAGTTCCTTATCAACAATTGCACACATAATTCCAGTGATATAATCAGCAACAACCAATATGATCAAGGCATACAAAAAGCCATCTAGCCCTCCTAAAAACCAACCAATAAATCCACCTAGTGCTGTAACGATGATTTGTATCCAGTTCCATACGTCCTTCATTGAATATTTCCCCCTTCAATTTTAAAAACATCTATATAAAAAGGGTGTCCACATTTTGTAGACACCCTTGAATTATTCATATTTGTTTGGGTAATGCTTCCCACACTCGCATATCTTCCTGCCCTAATGACCAAATGGCAATCCCTCGTAATTTCCATCGGTAAGCCGCTTCATTTGCCCAATAAACCAGACTATCGACATCTTGATAATAAAGAATCGAAAAACCATCGGCATCTCCTAGAAATAATCGTGATATCCAAAGATTAATATCCTTTGGTTTTATTTTGACGGTATAATCATTTCCCGCAATTAGTGGTAATTCTTGTGAGTGGAAGAAATCATAATCCATTGATATATCATCATTTCTTGTGCTTATTTCTTCTACATCATTATTTACTTTAAAGACTTGGAACTCATTATCCCAGGTAACTCCTGTTCTTGGTATTCTTCCAAATTCTACTGTGTTTCCATTTGGAAAAGTTATATCTACACTTTCATATGGTTCGTATGTCCATGCATCTCCTAAACGGAGTAAGTCAGATATCATGCGGTTATCTGAACGAATTCCTGCATAGCCTCCACTGAAATCATTTATATCCACTTTAAATCTGAATGTGTTTGCTGCCCCGGAATACACCCTGACAGAATTATTACGAATTCGCATTTCAATCGTGTACAGATTAGGAGCAGTTCGTAAATTAGCGTTTGATGTTCGTTCAATTTGAACATTATAACTACCCAGTAATGAATTACTTTTATACAACTCTAGACGTTGAGAAGTATAATTTAAACAGCAAAACAAATCTCCACAAAAAACTCCTGCTCTCCCACTTCCGTTTTGTGGGAATCCAATTCTTGCTCTAATGTGTATATCTTTAAAATCTGAATATCTCCATGTCAATTCACCTTTTCCATCAAGCTGTGCATAAGGACGTGGATTGTTAAAATCATCTTTTTTCCATACTTCCCATTCACCGCTTAGGGTTGTCCAATAATTGCTAGGTAGCGGATTTTCATCCCTGAAGTCTTCGTACCAAATAAGGGCTGAGTCTGGTTTTCTTCTCAATACTTCGGTCGTTAATTTAAATGCCCGGTCAGGTTCTACCATTTGACCATTTACCCCTTTAAATTTTCGCGGGGCAAGTAAAAATTCCGCTTTACCCGCGCTAGATGATTGCCTGAAGTCAGAGCAGACCCTAAAACCATAAAACTGAACACCAGGAATTCCTGCTTTAACTTTAATGGTATGTGTACCTGCTGATAAGGATATATTCTTCTTTAATGTTAACCAGCAAGTCGTTCTCCAATAAGGCCACCATAGTCTACTTTCCTTAAAGGTTGTTTCATCATTATCAATTGATATTTTAATCGTATTTTTATCCCAAAAAGGAAAACCAATCCTTACTGCAATGTCATAAGTTCCACTAAATTGCAAAGTGAAATTGTATGTTGTTTCACCGTTTTCCCCAAGAGTAACCATCTGAGAAGAATCAGATACAATTCCCGCATGACTATCATAGTTACTTCCTAGACGATCAATAAATATATTTCCAAACTCCGTCTTTTGTTGTTTACTATACGCTGTTAAAAAACTTCTTCGGTTATAATCTTCTGCAATTAATGGATTGGTTCTCGTAACTGCATCTGGACCTTCCATGTAATCATAGACATGTGGCAATGCCCATGGGACTTTATCGTAATCATCCCAATAAGCAATGATAGGAATCATCGGTTGCGGTGGTGCATCATTTGTAAAGTTATAACCACCTGTCATCCAAAGTTGTGCAGCATAATAGGTGTTGGACGTACCACGATAAACCCTATTTAAATTCTGAGGAGTATCATCAATTCGCCAGTTCCAACCGTAACCTGGAAGACCTAAGAATATCTTCTTTGGAGACATGACGCTTGTTGCATAATTATAAATACCTTCCAACCAATCTCGCGGGGAAACAGGACCAGGAGCGGAACCCGCCCAAGCCATCCCATAACTCATAATCGCAGCCGTATCACAATAAGGATCTAAGTCTTCATAAACACACCAGTTTTCTCCACCAACAGAACCTTGAACCCCTGTCATTCCAGGTAAGCAGATATTGACTAGTTTTGATGAGTCATGTTGTTTGACAGTTTGATAGATATCTTTAAACAGGAGGTTCGCAGCATCTTTATTTTCATAACCACCACCACGTTCCAAATCAATATCAACACCATCACACCATGGATACTTATTCATGATTCGAACGATTTCAGATAAAAACTTATCCTTTGCACCATTTGTGTTATTTCTGATTGCTGTAAATATAGATGCCGTTCCATGATTCATGATTGTTAGCAGCCACTTTATATGAGGCCATTTATTTATATACGGCATCATGCTCGATATACTTGTCCCTGTTTCTTTAATAGTACCTGTAATATCTACCTCAAATGTAAATATACCAACCGTATCAAGCCTATCACCATATTTATTTAATGCTTCATACATTCTGGCATTCCCCATGAAACTCCACACCATTGTCTTTTTGCCTTCTAGATATTGACTCATTGTTTACCACTCCCTTCTTGCATCTCCTGGAATTCAAATAAAACTCGTGCTGCTTTTCCTTTCTCAAGTTCTACAATATGTTTACTATCAGACGCTGCAGTATATTGATAGAACCCTTCTTTCTCTGTTTTACTTTGATTTCGCAATACTTGTCTAGTGGAAGCCAATAATGAAAATGTATCATCCGAATTTGCGGCAGCTTTAAATTTCATACGGTGCGATCCATACCCTTGTGAAAGTTTGATACTTCCCGCTTTCATAGCCTGTAGTGGTGTAATATGACAATCTAGTCCAGTTGCAGTTGTACCTAGATTAAATATCACAACCGTTTCTTTACTTCTAACCACTCCATTATAAAAACGAACTGGGACACCCCCGTTTTCTTCTCTATATTTTTCAAGTGAAGTTTCTGTGTTTAAGACATATCCTGTTAGCTTATCGCCTTCTTGAAGTTGTATATCTGTATAATAAATCGTCCCCGTACAGTCTGTAACGAACAATTTTACAGTTATATTCACAACTCTTTTATCTTCTTTCACACGTATTGTTTCACTAAATCGAGTAAACTGTATCGCCATTCAAATCACCTAACCATCAAGTGTCCACTTTATTTCTGATACATGCCCAACCCACCCAGTAGCGATTGAGCCACCTTGTAATAGAAGATCCGTAAAATATACAGCTCCAGTACAATCTCTTACAAATAAACGGATTGTGATTCTTCTAATTTTTTCTGAACCTTTAGGATTTATTCCATGTGCAGTTTGAGTTAAAAACACCATTGCCAACACCTCTAATATAGATCAATGATTCGCTTTTCAATCGAGCCATCTTCGTATTCAATTTCCACTTCAATCCCTACTTGCCCATTTGGTCCTTTCTCTAAATTTTCAGAACCAATTTGTGCGGATATAGTATAATTCTTTCGATTTGCTGGATATACAGTTTGATACATAGATTTCGTCATTCCCAAAATACCTTCTGCTTTAAAGGATGCATCTCCGCTTGCACCATTGTTAGGGTCAACTGTAAAACCAGAATTCACCCAATACGTAAATCCATCATCTGCTCTGGAGTTTCTTAAATGGTTAAACGGTACTAAGTCTTTTATTTCCTGCCTATCAAGCACATCAGTATCGTGTAGCATGTCCGCAGCTTTATCCCACTGAGCTGATGAATCACCTAATTCTTTTAATTTTGTCGATAATTCAATCACTGTTTTCCATGGTTCTTGTAAATTATATTGTCTACGCACAATACGAGTTTTTACTTGTAATTTTAATTCTTTATCGTTTACCGTAACAATATCTCCTAGATCCCACTCTTCATGTTCATAACCTGTTAGTACGGATAAGTCCATAGCAGTTAAAACATAAGACACTCTTGGCTTTGCGTATTGACCTAACCTCATATTTGCAAACTCTAACATTTGATAAGGATTGCTAAATGATGAGGCATCAAGTGTTGCAATTCGAACTTCCGATGTAAAACTATAATCTTCTACATATGCTTTGTTATTATTGATAGATGAAAATGTCATGCCATCTTTACCGTATGCGTATAATCTTGTCACTAAACTTCTTGTATCCACTGTTCTTTGAATACTTTTCATATTCTTTCTATAGCTAAATAACGCACCACTATCTTTACCGCCAAATGTCAGTAAATGAACTAAACGATTCGCACTATCAAAAATTAAATCTCCACCATGGATATTTTGCACTTCTCGTAATATAGATAATGCATTTTTCTCCTCTGATTCCCACGTCCGCTTTGTAGTTACATTCACATTTCCAACAGACCACTCCGTTCCTTCTAACGCATATTTCATCGGGACATCAGCAATATCTGCATTAAATTCAATAGGCTGTTTGTCCGTACTAAAAGCTAAGTCATAAAAATCTGCTTCTGCATATACGTGAGTGATGATATTACCTTCTTGACTTTTTTCATCCGTTATCGTTCGTATGCGATACACATCGTCTACGATTTGAATTTGTTTTTCGTTTTCAATACTTTCCCTTTTTAAATCATGAAAAGGAATCTTAAACTCTAAGATGTCAGCACCATTAATTTCACTTGTAACAATGACATCAAACGCATTTTCTAAAACTGCATCCCAGGCCCCATTACTATCCAAAACGACAGGCCTAGCAAATCCAAGCTTTTCATAGGCGGGTTTTGGTATATCATGCAATATAACTTCTATTAGTTTCGGTGTTTTCGTTTCATCTTCTGTCGTTAAAGTAATGCGATAGCGGATATAAGCTCTATTAGGTGAAATTAATTCACCTGTTGGTCCAATTGTTTGCCACGAAGTCCAATCCTCTAGGTCATCTGATGTGGATGTTTCTACTAAACTAATCGCAGTTGTTCCAACAATATATTCACTAGTTACTGAAACTCTACCGTTGCCACCTAAACTACACTTTTTAGGCACTGTATAGAGTACACCACTACTTGGATACTTGTTATCTTCTTGCTTTAAAATAACAGCACCAGGTTCCGTTAATGCATCTACTTGGGATGCACTATCTGCACCATTTGCTTGAATAGAAGATTTAAAATGTAAGTGTATATCTTCCATTGTTAACTTTGAATCTTTCTCAAAAAACCAATCATCAAAACCACCAGCATAGTAATACGTATCTTGTAACATACCCATGACAATGTCAGCGGTACATTCTTCATTCAATACACCTGTATAATTTCTTACAAGTGATTGCCAAGTCGCCCCATTCGACCTATCACCGATAAAGTTTTGAATTGTTTTATCAGTCCTATTTATGATTGTTGTGATAAAATACCAACCATTATTTACAAAGCTAATACTTGGTGTCTCGGATGTATCATAAATTAATGTCCCCGCGTTGTTATAAAGCATTAATCGTAGTCTACCTTGATATAAAGATATATAGAAAATTGGTTGTCCTGGTCCATTTCTTGTACTAAATATAGGAATAAATGTTTGACCGATTGAATAGGTTGTTGGATTTATCCAGCCACCGACAACAATTTTCTCCCCTAAATCAGTAAAAAAGCTACCATCATTGGTAGCGGTGAGATACGTCTTTTCACTTGTTGGATTGACAATATTCTGTCTGAAAAATCGCCCAAACTTCCCTGCCACTAAACTGGCAGATGTTCCAGACCAATTTGATATAGTAAAATGATGATTATTTGTGCCACTATCTATCAGCTGACTTTCATTTGGTTGTGATTCATTAAAACGCCATAATGCAACTGTTTCATCATGAATCGGAAACTCACCAGTAAAATCTGTTTGAGTTGTTACAACCGATTTAATCGCCATAATAGAATCACCTCCATCTACTTTGACTTAATATGTGAAGTTCCGTAAATGCTGCTCCTGTACCATTTACTTTTATTTCATTACTACCAGGATATAAAACTGGAAAATTTAACTCATCTAAAACAGATAAACCATTCCGAACCGTATTTCCACTTGTATCTGTTATTTTTGCAGTTAGTAATCCACTATCAACGATTAATATTTCATTTGATGATAATGGTCCATTAACTTTTAAACTTTCACCATTTGTGGTAACCGTTAAAAATGTTGAACTTGAACTACTGATATTTCCTTTCATTCGATATATCGGGAAAGATTCTATATTGCCTAACTCCCTATCAACTACATGGCTACCAGTAGAATTAATGGTAAATTGCTCATCTGTAATCGCATATCCATAAGGATCTGGACATACAAATGTCAGTTCAAATGAACCTGCACTTCTTAAAATTCGCTCACAATCAACTTCTTCTACTAAACGTGCTAAAAAATATCTGTTTGGAATATCGTCTAGCACTAATTGTTTTAATCCTAAATTAGGGTTTAACCATTCAGCTACATCATCCAATAGATGAATTACTTCGGTAAATGAATGCTGAGGAAAAATATTACAAATCACTTTGATATATTTTTCTGATGTATCTGAACCTAGATCGGCAATTCCCATTCGACCAGGTATAACTTCAAATGCATTTCTTGGAGCGGGAGAAACTTGCCAACTAACAATTCTTGCGGTGATTTTCATGTTTTTTGAATGAACTCCATCAAATGTAAACCCCAATTATCCCACTCCTTTCTAACTTGGCACGAACCTTCCTTGTGCTCGAGACCCTGTTTGAATTAAGTTATATAATTCTTGTGAAACTTTTCTAATATCATCTTCACTTCTGACAATCATTTGTTGGATTGTAATTAAGGAACCATAGCCATCTTGACTCGTTGCGATACCATTTGCCCCAACATTCACGTTTGATTGAATGTCGAAGTCTGTCGGAACTGCATCTTGAATATCTTCAGATACTTGACTCATTGCCTTATCAAAACCAACCCCTAAACCTTGAGCCATATCATCACCAATACCAGCAAATACAGTTGATGGAGATTTAATACCAAGTAAACCTTTTACTCCACTTACAATTCCACCTACAAAATTACTGATTTTATCTTTGATCCAAGTAACCATGGAGGCAATTCCATCCCAAAGACCACGTACAATATTTCGACCGATTTCGACAATTGCAATTGCTGCTTTTCCTATTCCCGTAATTAATGCCATCACAATTTGTGGTAAAGCAGCGACCAGGGAAGGGATAGCTTTAATTATGCCTACTACTAATTGCAAAATGATACGGATCCCCATATCGATAATCATCGGTAAGTTTGAGGTAATAAAGTTAATAATTGAATTTATTATTTGTGGTAAGGCAGCTATCAATCTAGGTAAAGCTGCAACAATACCTTCAGCTAAAGCCATAATAATTCGAAGAGCCGCATTTAATATTTGTCCTAAATTATTGATTAACGTATCTACAATTAAAATGATTGCATCTATAACCGCTGGAATTAGCTGTGGCAAGGCACCTGCTATCCCATTCGCTAATGCGATAACAATTTGGATGGCCGCTTCAATTAAAATAGGTAAATTTTCAATAATAAATTCCGCAACAGTTGTTACTAAATATACGACCATTTCAACTAACGGCTCGATATTCCCTACAATCGCCTCAATAATTCCTGTTAATAAAGCAATCGCACCTTCTAATAAAGGTGGCAGTAAAGTAGGCAAAAGTTCTACCAATACATTCACCAGCTCTGTTAGCATTGTGGCTATCATATCAATGGCACCCGGGATATACTCTGTAATTCGATTAATTCCTTGAATTAAAAAAGATGATATTCTCTCGCCTATAGCGGTAATATCACCTTCTTGAAATCCATCATTTAATATTTCAGTTATATCTCGAACTAATTCTGTCACATCACCAACTGCCCCTTGGGCCATTTCTGCAAACTGTTCTCCGATAACGATTTGTAGTCCTTCATAGGCTGATTTTAAACTTCGTACAGAACCCGCTAGTCCACTTTCCATCGTGTCTGACATTTGCTGTGCGGCACCATCAGCATTTTCAAGTTCCTTATATAGATTATTCATCTCATCGCCAGTTCCAGATAATAAA
Source organism: Globicatella sulfidifaciens DSM 15739 (assembly GCF_900167405.1). GTDB lineage: Bacteria > Bacillota > Bacilli > Lactobacillales > Aerococcaceae > Globicatella > Globicatella sulfidifaciens. Next base: position 48,399 of record NZ_FUWO01000013.1, on the reverse strand, counting down.
GCATTCACACCCGCTAGGTCTTGTTTATTGAAAATATTACTTAATGCGTTCATTTTATCTGCTTCTGACAATCCATCAAGTTCTTTATTTAAATCTGTAAATATATCGTTCATATCACGAATATTTCCAGATGAATCGGTAACGCTTATGCCCAGACCTTCTAATTCTTTTGCAGCAGCCGATGTGGGAGAAGTTAAAGACATAATGATGTTTCTTAGCTTCGTCCCGCCTTCTGCGCCTTTTATCCCGCGGTTCGCTAGGACTCCCAACATCACATTCAAAGTATCTAAATCTTGCCCAGCATTTTTCATTGTCGCTCCCGCAACAAGTATTCCTTCACCTAATTGCTGTACATCTGTGTTGGACTTTTGTGATGTCTTTGCCATTTTATCCATGTACATGTCCATATCAGCAATTTCAAGGCCTAAAGCTGCCATCGAGTCTGTCACTAAATCAGATGCTCTCGCTAAATCCATATCACCCGCGGCAGCAAGTGTAAGCACACCTGGAAGTGCTCCTATCGCCTGTTCTGTATCATATCCCGCTAAAGCAAGATAATTTAATGCCTCAGCTGATTCTGATGCTGAGAAACGTGTACTTGCTCCCGCATCTTTTGCTGCTTGAGATAATTTATTGAAGGCTTCTTCCCCTTCTTCACCGGCTAGTCCCATCGTTGCCTGAACTTGCTTCATGGCATCTTCATATTCGCCATAAACATTTAAAGAGTCCTTTATAAACTTACCTGATGCAACTGCTCCTGTTCCGATTGCAGCCATTGCCGCAGCCGCTGCTTTCAAACCTGCTACCAATACTTTACCCGCAATCTCACCCGCTGTTTTTAAACCATTCACTAGTTTTTCTACTTTTTCCCGATTAAGATTCTTTACTTCTTCTTGTGAGTCCTTCAGTTCACGTTCTAAATTATTTAATTCAGCATTCGCATTATTTAACTGGGTTTGCCAAGACAGTGTTCTTCTATCATTTTCTCCAAAGGATTCAGCAGCATTGGCAAGGGCCTTTTCTAGCGTTGATATTTTTTCCTTTTGTGTATCAATTTCTTTATTCAATACTGTATTTCTTGCGGTTATTGCTTTAATAGATTTATCATTTCTATCGAATTCTGATGTCACTAATTTCATTTCTGAGCCTAACACTCTGAAGCTTTGATTTATCTCACGTAACGACTTCTTAAATTCACGTTCTCCTTCAACACCAATTTTAAGCCCAAAATTGTCTGCCATACTGCCACCTCCTCCTAAAATAGACATAAAAAAAGAACAATCTATTGATTGCTCCTTAATCATTAAACATCTTGTTATATATAATTTTAAATTTAAACTTTATAGAAAAATGCTTTATCTCTCAACAATATCATCTTTATTAAATTAAGATTAGTCATCATTAGACAAGTACCAGCCATGCTCTCGATGTCTTGGTTTTGCGTTAGGGTTCTCCTTTTCATATTTTTCATTCATTCGACGAATTTCTTCATTATTAAATAAATCCAACAACTTCTCTGCTCTTTCATCTCCACGACAAAATGCTTGACGTATTGGTTCTCGTTCACTGTAAAATTCCTCATCTGAGACATTTTCAAACCATCTTTTGCTATACTTTAACCCTTTACCAAACAAATGTATCCCACCTCACAAACCTTATTTTTCAGTTAGCCTATTAATTCTGAATTATATCACAGTATTCTTTTAATTTATATTCCGGTGGGGATAACATCGTCAATAGATACATTTCTTTTAGGATTTGTGAGACCTGTGAATTGTTTGTGGATCTCCCATTGATCAAGTAAATGACCGATAGGCATCAACCAAACTTCTTCTTCAGTCCTTTTCAGCTGTGTCACGCCATAATAAATAAGTCGAGCAAACATTTCTTCATCGTTTACTCGACCACTTCGTTTTTTGTATCGGTTTCCTCCGATTCGATATGTCGTTTTGTTCCTTTAAACATTGCTTCCATAATAGCATCTTTAAAGGTTGCCATTTCAACAGGTGATGTTAACAGTTCCACATCATCCTCTGTTAACAATTCCTTCTTTTCTTCATTTAATCGATTATGAATATGGATACTTTGATTTGCGAGCAGGGTGATGAGCCAGACAATTTCATCTAAGGCCATTTCAAAGTTCTCAGCCTTCATTAACTTTTCACCTAAATCTTCTAAACCACCATATCGTTTAGCAATTTCTTTTGTCGCTTTTGTTGTTAAGATTAATTCATAGTCCAAACCACCAATCGTAATCTTAGCACTTCTTTCATTCGTCATAATTGATCGCTCCTTTTATCCTTCAGTCCCCGCAGCAAAAACAGGTTCATACACTTCACTATACCAACCAGTAATTATTTCTTGATTCACACCATCGTCACCTTCACTAACTTCCGCTTTCCATGGATGTTTTCCTTGACCATCAAGCTTGTTTCTCCGTAAAACCGTACCTTCAATTGTTGGTGTAGAGAAGGTAATACTATCCCCTTTTGTCGCAAGGTTTGTTGCAGGAATACCAAATTTCACTCGGTACAACCAAAAATATCGGTAATTTCCATTTGCCTTTTTCGCCCTAAAACCAATCGCAACTGGATCTCCACCATCCTCACTTGTGGATATCAGTACATGGTTATCGTCAATTGTTGCCCCAGTTAAATCACTAGCTGCGGCCACACCGATATCATCAATACCAAGCGATAATGTTCCACTTTGAAATTCTTTAATCACTTCAGCCGCACCGTCATCTGCATATAAAGTTGCTTCAGCTAACTCAACAGATAATTCAGCACTAATCGCCTTTGCTAAAGGAGTAGGAGTTTCATAGGTTTCATCACCGTTTTCTCCTTCTGTTATTGTTGCATAATAAAGCCGATCAAGACCTATAGTAGCCATACTTCATTCCTCCATTTCAAATTCATAATATTTTGCTACATCAATAGCTAAATGATGATATCCAGTATCATCTTCGTGACCAATATATCGCCTATCCGTAATAACAAAGTCCGCACCCAAAAGAGTACGGACTAAGGTGTTTTTTATTGATGTATAATTCTTTTTTGAAAACAATGAAACTCTAACTTCTTGAACATCGTACTTCGGGAAATTGTCCGCATGTAATTCAAACATCTCAACAATTGGTGTAATGACAATATATAAATCAGGAGCAGTATCCGAAAAGATACCCGTTTCAACTGGAATACCACATTGTTCTGCAATTTGAGTCACTTCAGCTAGTACACTCATATACTTTCCACTTCTTCTTCCAATTTTTTAATCATGGCATCCATACATGGCTGTCTTGATGTTCTTCTTGCAGGTTTTAAAAATGGCTTCGCAGGTTGTCCAGATTTCCCATATTCAATGATGTTTCCTAATTTAGCATTGCTCACCCCGTCTTTACGCGGTTCATTAAACCCTACTTTAACATTGTGGTTTCCCCTGCGGTCAACTAAGGCGGGTGATACTCCTAATGAAGATACTAATTCACCTGTTGATCTACTTGGCAGTTTTGTATCTTTTCCAATTACCGAACTTAAATTGGACTTCATTTTACCTAATACCACTTCTCCCCCTGCTTCTAGAACCCTCGGAACGATTTCATCTGTCTTACTTCCCAATCTAGATATCTTCATCAAGAATTCTTCTGGCATTTTAATATTAACTTTAGCCATCTGCTGCCACCACCTTTTTTGCTAAAACCTCGATATACATATTTCTGTTTTTTACATTATCAACACTTACTACTTCATACCGTCCGTCATCACATACAATAAACATTTTCGGTTTAATGGTTAAATCGGGAATGTTTCTAAAACGAAATAACGCATTCGCTTCAGAAAAGGCTGCCCTATTTGCCCAAGTCTTACTACCGAAGCGTTCTTCTTTATAAGCTGTCACAGATGCTAGGATTCTATCGGTTTCTTCACTGAAAGACTCTTCATCTTTTACAATTTCACGTGTTACGATATCGATAAATGTACGCATTTTACCAAAACTCATACACTACACCTTCCAATCTCTATCTAACCGTAGTAATAAGTTTACTGTTTTCCAAACTTGCTCTCCAGCAAGTGCGCTATCTGCGAAAAATCCACCTGTACTGCCATCTCGACTTTCGTAAAAGTGTGATGCCAACATGATAACCGCTTGTTCCGTTGTCGCGGGCATATTCTCATCTAAATATGTGCCTTCTTTAATATGTTGATAACTCTCTGCATAAGAAATGGCGGCAGTGATGTACATTTCTATTAAAGCATCATCTTTATCATGTTGGAGTATTAAATTAGCCTTTACTTTTTCTAGTAATGTCATCACTTTCGCCACCTTTATTCTTCTGACATATAACCAGATGTTTTTAATTTCGATAGTAATGCATTAAAATCCGCAACTAAGTCTTCTATTGTTTCTGCTGTACTATCAGATTGATTTGCCATTTTTTCATTTGAAGAAGAAGGAAGGCCAGTGACCTTCGCCCCTTCTTCAATAACAAGTTCCCCGCCAATAACCGTTTTTTCTCCGCCTTGTTCCGTATAATTCTTAGCGTTATACCCCATCGCATTCTACTCCTTTATTTATTTTTGTTGTAAGACTTTAATTGCTTCTGGCAAGATCAACTTTCCATCGACACGTTGACTGGCTAAGAAACCAACTTGACCTGTCGTTGCAAATAATTCGTTTAATCGTTTGAATGAACGACCTTGACGATCCGCAATCCAGTAGTAACCAAAATCACCGAAAGCAATCGACTTCACTCCACTCGCTATTGTAGGTGCATAAGCTGATGTATAGATTGGACGATTCAATAAAGTATCTGGCGTACCCGCTGTTAATGATGGTTGCCATAAATATTGTCCTTGGCCATCCTTTAATTTTCTAATTGCTTTTACTGTTGCATCATTCATAATGAATACTGCATTTTTACGATAAGGCGCCTTCAAAGAAAACACTAAATCAATAATCTCATCTGCAGTAATAGCTGTGGTAGATGCTGCTGTTACTCCAAGTTCAGCACCGCCAGTATCATTAAAGATTCCCGTTGGTTTTCCTTCGCCATTACCTACAAGAAATGCCTCTTCCTCTTTAGCACCAATTCTTCGAGCAAACTCAGTTGAAATATAGTTCTCTAAATTAAACACACTATCATTTAACAATTCATCTGAAACCTTTAACATTGTACCAAGCTTGTACGCTCCGATGGATGTTTGTCCAAATGCTGAGTCACTTTCTTCAAATTCTTCTCCCTCATCAAGCCATGCAGCAGACCCTTTCGTTGTTACAACTGGAATCTTACGGTCACCACTCGATGTCTTAACTACTTTTGCTAATTGACGGAATACATTTTCTTCTTCTAACGTTTGAACAAGTGTACGCTCAAATTCATCGGGAACTAAAAATCCTCCTTCTGAATCTGTTCCCACTGATAGTGAGTCCATAATTTCTTGTGTTGGATTTTTACTTCTCATCGCATTCCAGAACGCCTTTGTATAACCTTCAGAAGCTCGTCCACTCTTTGTTTCCACTCCTGGAACAGATGGATTTCCAATGATAGGTGTATTTATTGGACGATTTAATTCTGCATCTAATGCTTCTTGCCTTTCTAATCGTTGGATTTCTTTACCTAGATTCATAATATCTTCTTCCATACGATCGTACATCTGCGCATCTTCAGCTGATACTAAACCATCACTTCCTCGTTTTGTATCTAAAAATGCCTTAGCTGCCTCCCATGCTTTTGCTCTCTTCTCTCGTAATTCTAAAATTTTATTCATATTGATTTCCTCCTAATATTTCAATAAATTAAGCCGCTCATAAAGCGGCTCAACTGATTGTTTTACTTGTGGTTTTTGTATTTTGTTTAACAGTGAATTTGTAACTGCTCGCCTACTAAAAACGAAACTATTTTCAGGTTGGTTTTCATCTTTACCATTTGTGAACATAATGGCATCCGCAAATCCTAGTTCAATTGCTTTATGTGCATTAAGCCACGTTTCAGCATCCATTAATTCCGATAGTTTATTTCTTGATAAACTTGTTTTAATTTCATAAGCGTTAATAATGCTTTCTTTTACTTCACCAAGCATATGCACCGTCTTTTTCATTTCTTCACTATCACCAATTGCAACAGTAAATGGATTATGAATCATCATTAGGGACGTTGGTGACATTTGAATTTCAGTGCCTGCCATCGCAATCACAGATGCTGCCGATGCGGCAATGCCGTCAATTTTGACAGTGACATCACCTGGATACTCCATTAACATGTTGTAAATTTGTGCAGCTGCAATACAGTCACCCCCCGGAGAATTAATCCAAACTTCGATATCACCTTTGCCTTGCACGAGTTCATCCCTAAAGGCAGATGGTGTGACTTCATCATCAAACCAACTCTCCTCTGCTATTGCCCCATATAAATGAAGGGTTCGTTTGTCAGTCTCATTATTCTTTGTCCAGTTCCAAAACTTCTTCATCTTCGGTTTCCTCCTTTTCATATTTCTTTGCAAACACACCTGCGTCTTGGAGTTTTGTCATATTCCCATTAATTAAATATAAATCTCCTCCAAGTTCATCCGGTATTCGGTCTAAATTCTCAAGTTCACGAATGTCATTAGCACTCATCCAGCCATTTTGCCTCGCTGTTGCATAGCCACTCATTCGTGAAGCATAATCACCTCTAAGCAATCCATCCACATTAAATTTCACAAAGTACGCTTTCTTTTCACTTTTAGTAAACAATGAACGACTAATTGCTTGTTCCCATCGAATAACCCATGGATCAAGTGTGTATTTAACGAATTCTAACGATTGTTGCTCTATATTAGAAAAGCTCGACTTTTCCAAGTCACCTACCATGTGAGGTGGCACTCGGAAAATTCGAGCAATCTCGTTAATCTGAAATTTTCTTGTTTCTAGAAATTGTGCTTGATCGGGTGCAATTGCGATTTGTTGATACTTCATCCCTTCTTCTAATACAGCAACTCGATGGGCATTACTTGAACCTTGATAAGCTTTATTCCAACTATCCTTTACTCTTTGGGGGTCCTTGATAGTTCCTGGATGTTCTAAGACACCACCTGGTGCCGCTCCATTAGCAAAAAACTTTGCACCATATTCTTCGGTGGCCATTGCCAAACCTACTGCATTTTTAGCCATCGCAATTGGTGAATATCCAACTAAACCATCAAAGCCAAGTCCGGGTATATGAAGTACGTCTTCAGCTTTTAATGCAACAGTTGTCTTCTCTGACCCATTCATTTCCTCAAATGTTTTTGTGTATAAATAATACAGATTACCTCTCGCATCTCTTTCGACTGACATTTTATTTGGCATAAGTGGATAAAGTGCAATAACCTCCCCTTTTCCATTGCGAATGATCTGAGCATACGCATTTCCCCATAATAAAAGATGAGTCATTAATGTTTCCCTAAACACAAATGAACTCATCTCTGGATTTGGTTCGTCATGAAGTAAAAAATATAAGGTATGGGATATTGCTTTTTCCTTCCCACCTGTATCTGTGTACTTATATAAGTGCAGTGGTAAACCAGCTACCGCTTCAGCTAATATGCGTACACACGAATATACTGCAGTCATTTGCATTGCTGTAAATTCATTAACGGATTTTCCACTACTAGAATTTCCAAAGAAGAAACTATAATTGCTCCCAAATGAATAGTTTTGTGGTTTATCTCTTGCTTTAAATAAATTTGTAAACCACCGCATATGAACATCACCTCCTCAACGTTAGAACACAATCAATCCTCTATCATCATAAACGGAATCACTTGTTCCGCTTCTTCTTATCGCTCGGTCGAGTGCCATAATTGTTGCCACCGCACCATCAATCTTTTCCGTTGATTTTTCCTTGTCAGGTTTAATGTTTCCAGCTGGATCCGTTCGAACATGAATGTTATCCATCATCCAACGTAAAACTGGGTGTCCACCATGAGCAAGTTTTTCTTCTAATGTTAATTTCATTAATTCCTTTGATGATGGGCTCATATCTTTAAAACCTTGTCCAAAAGGAACTACCGTAAAGCCTAATCCTTCGAGGTTTTGCGTCATCTGAACAGCACCCCAGCGGTCAAATGCTATTTCCTTTATATTGTATTTCTTTCCTAATTCTTCGATGAACTTTTCAATATAAGCATAGTGAACAACATTCCCTTCCGTTGTTTGCATATGCCCTTGTTGTTCCCACACATCATAAGGTACTCTGTCCCTATCCACACGTTGTCTAATGTTTTCTTCTGGCATCCAAAAGTAAGGCAAAATCACATATTTATCGTCTTCATATTCTGGTGGAAATATTAAGACAAATGCGGTTATATCTGTTGTCGATGATAAATCGAGTCCCGCATAGCACTCTCTACCAATTAAACTTTCAGGGTCAACTGGCAAACCACATCTGTCCCACTTTTCCATTGGCATCCATCTAACAGATTGTTTTACCCACTGATTCAATCGTAACTGCCTAAACAAGTTCTCCTCAGCTGGGTTTTGTTTGGCACTTTCACATGCTTGTTCGACCTTTTCAATATCTACTGTAATTCCTAGTGATGGATTTGCCTTCTTCCAAACTTCAGGATCCGTCCAATCATCATCTTCCTCTGCACCATATATGACAGGATAAAAAGTTGGATCTACTTTTCTGCCCTCAAGTACATCTTTGGCTTTTTGATGTACTTCATAACAAATCGAGTGTTGGTCATTTCCTGCAGTTGTGATTAAGAAATACAATGGTTGTTTCCTTGCGTCCCCTGAACCATGAGTCATAACATCGTATAGCCTTCGGTTCGGTTGTGCATGTAACTCATCAAAAACTACCCCATGGACGTTCAATCCATGTTTTGTATAAGCTTCCGCAGATAACACTTGATAGAAACTCCCCAAAGGTTTATAAATCAATCGTTTTTGTGAAAGGACTGGTTTAAATCGTGCTTTAAGTGCGGGTGATTGTTCCACCATATCAACTGCAACGTCAAATACAATCGATGCTTGTTGCCTATCCGCAGCACATCCATATACTTCTCCACCATGTTCAAAGTCACCACATGTTAAAAGTAAGGCAACCGCAGCGGCAAGTTCTGACTTTCCTTGTTTCTTAGCTATCTCAATATAGGCAGTATTAAACTGTCGATAGCCATTAGGCTTCATCGTCCCAAATACATCTCGAATAATCTGCTCCTGCCAATCTATCAAGTCAAAGTTTTTTCCAAACCATTCACCTTTTGTATGTTTTAAATAACTTATAAAGTTTACTGCCATATCAGCAGCATCCTTATCGTAGTAAGATTGTTCAGCTTTAAAGATTGTTGGTTTATAAATTTCTAGCTTTCTAATTATAACCACCCCCTTAGCAAATAAAAAAACTAAATGAATTTATAAAGTTTTGCACGACAAAAAAGCCCAGATTGCTATCTGAGCTTAAGACATCTATTTAATTGTTCCACAATCTTTACCCTTTTGCAGAACAATATTCACTGTTTAATTCACAATTTATGTGTTAAAATAACTTTAGGTTTAACAAGGAGGAATTTAAATGGGTAATTGTTCATTATTTGTAATTGACTTCTCCATTTTCGTCTAAGTTTTAACACTTAAAACGGAAGGAGAATTAGCACTTGGGTATTTTTAGCATTTTTGTAATAAATACAGTTCATTATCAACCAAATGAAAAATAATTGGTTATAATGAATTGTTAATATAGAAAATTCATTATAACCACATTGGAGTGGGTTATAATGAACAAAAAAGAGATAAAATTTAGTCAAAACTTTATTACCTCGAAACGACATATAAATAAAATTATGAGTAATTTAGAATTAAATAGAAATGATAATGTTTTTGAAATTGGTTCAGGAAAAGGCCATTTCACACTAGAACTGGTTCAAAAATGTAATTATGTAACAGCTATCGAGATAGATTCAAATATTGGTTATAATGAATTGTTAATATAAACATTCATTATAACCTCATAGGAGTGGGTTATAATGAACAAAAAAAATATAAAAGATAGTCAAAACTTTATTACTTCAAAGCATCATATAAATGAAATTTTGAGAAATGTACATTTAAATACAAATGATAATATTATTGAGATTGGTTCAGGGAAAGGTCATTTCACGTTTGAATTAGCTAAAAGGTGTAATTATGTAACCGCCATTGAAATAGATCCTAAATTATGTAGGATAACTAAAAACAAACTTATTGAATATGAGAACTTCCAGGTTATCAATAAAGATATTTTACAATTTAAGTTTCCTAAAAATAAGTCATATAAGATATATGGAAATATACCCTACAATATAAGTACAGATATAATTCGAAAAATTGTTTTTGAAAGCACAGCTACAGAAAGTTATTTAATAGTGGAATATGGATTTGCTAAAAGGTTGCTAAATACAAATCGTTCACTAGCACTATTTTTAATGACAGAAGTTGATATATCCATATTAAGTAAAATCCCTAAAGAATACTTTCATCCAAAACCTAGAGTTAATAGCTCGTTAATTGTATTAAAAAGACACCCTTCAAAAATATCACTCAAAGATAGAAAACAATATGAAAATTTTGTTATGAAATGGGTTAACCAAGAATACAGAGAACTATTTACTAAAAACCAGTTTAATAAAGCCTTAAGTTATGCAAAAATAAAGGATTTAAGGAACATTAACTTCGAACAATTTTTATCAGTATTTAATAGCTATAAATTGTTTAATAACTAAGTGACAAATTCCTTAGCATTTAATAAAAAGGATTGCCATCTAGGCAGTCCTTTTTTGGTATTTTCCATTCACCTAGTGTGTTCAACTTTGCTTGTATATTATCATATTATTCGGACTACACTAATTTCCCTCCATTAGATTCGTTTTCTAAAGTAACACCGTCTTTTTTATATGAATTCTCAACTGCTCTACGTAAATATTCGACATCAAATCCTGCGCTTTGATAACCTTCTAATATGGTTGAGTAATAGTAACAACTCGGCTGCTCAAGTGGTCTGCCTTCATTCATAATATAGACCATCGCATTTACTGTCTTTTTATCTACTTTAACTTTCATCATTTCTTTTCTATACAGATGTGGCCATCCTTCATAACGATCAAGTGCCTTTTCGTCACTAGAGGTAATCTGCCACACAAGGACCGGAACGCTTTCTCCCTTGCATGGTTCAACCGTTGCAACTGCATGCGCGTGTGGCCCCCTAAAAACGAGTTTGTGCCCCTTTATTTCACTTGGTCCTACTACTTTTGCAGTCGGACATCTATTTGCCATTTGTTCTAGATTTAAATTTGATCCGTAAGCAATATATAATTTACCCATCATGTCAATCCTTTCACAATTTATTTTTGAATGATTCCGGGTAGCTTATCCAACCCGGAACCTCCACGCTGCTGAGCCTGACAAAGGCTTGGTTAAGTGTGCCCTACAGTTTGCGAACTCTTCTCCAATCAATCCGATTCGATTGAGGTATGTTCGCATGGCAAATTTTTCATTTTCAACTTGCGGTTTTTTCGATGAAGCGCTTTTCTGTGTTAATGCTTGATTGTTGATTGCTAGGGATAAAACTATGAAGCTTCTTATTTTCCCTGCGTGAAGGACACTGTTAAAGCCTCGTAACTCAACCGTTCGGTTTCTTCTAAAAAAGCTATGTAGATTTAAGAAATGGTATCGGCTATTATGATAGTGTCTACTTCTGCTTTCGCTGTATCCTTCATACCAAATGTCTTCAATTTCCCGCATTGTCTTTGGCTTTTTCCGATTCATCTTTTCTACTAAAATGTCATCCATCCGTTTGCAATAACGCATTCTCTCATTCTTGATTTCTAGTGCCTTGTAAAACAAATCGTTCCTACTTGCGATGATGTTTACAAAGTTTCGTATGCTCCTTGGTGTATGTGGGCTCCCATCTAAGTGAATGTGAACTCCACAAGATGAATTGGTAAAGGCTCCCGCTTTCCGTATCCTTCGAACAAGCTCCTGTAAAGTGTCAATGTCTTTTCGGTAGGTTAGAATTGGGCTTACAATCTCAACGCTATAATCTCTGTTTGCATTAACCCTTCTACCGTTTCGACTAACTTGCGTCCGAATACTTCCATCATAAACAAATTCCCATATCCGTCCGTCTGGAACTTTCACTTTCTTTACATCGTAGTATGTTCCACCTTCGATGTATTTCCCCTCAAGAAACTTTGCTGCTACCTTCGCTGCTTTTTCTCTTGTGATTCCTGTGAATTCAATTTCAATTCCAAACTTTGCGTTTAACATTTCATCATCCCCTTTTAGAGTGTATGTGTGTTTTTGTTACATACATATATCACTCTAAAAGCCTTATATATCAAGTGTTATCTACACTTATTTGAATGTATTTTTATTGTTCGATGATTAGACACTTATCAACTCCAAATACAATTCCGAGTGAACTTCCTTTATCCCATTTTATGTGTATTGTTCCTATATCATCGACATAAGAAACAGTTCCTTCATCACCTGGGATAAGATTTGAATATGGATCATCCATTTCAATCAAACGTACTCTTGTTCCAGGCTGATATTGTTTTTTTAACTTGGTCAGCGATTCTTTCGTTATATTGTTCATGAAGCTTCCACCATTTTTTTCGTTCTTTTAAATGAAGAATCACCTGACAGTTTTGACATCAAGAGCTTTCTGTCGGATTTATATTCATCGCCTATAAAATTTAGCTTTAACAGGAAACATCGAAATGCATATTTTTCGTTTTCGACTTGTTTTTCAACTGCCGTCACTCGTTTTTGCTTTAGAGCTGTTTCGCATAATGCGACAATAAACTTTGTGTATGTTTCTAGTTCCTCTGGTGTCAATTCTCTTTCAAACCAAGGGAATATGATACGGTCGTCTTCTAGTGCAATTTTAGTTGTTTCAATAGCTAGTGCCAGTTTAATTAATGTGTTTTTACTCTGAATCAGTTTTTCTAAATTCTCTATTGTTTGCTCATCGAAAGCTGTTTTGATGATGAATCTTTAATTGAATTATTTCAAAATCGATCAATAGATAAATTATATGAATATACTTGTTTGTTTAGACTTGTGGATATTATTCAAGATATCTATGATGAAGATGCAACTGCACATGTTACATTTACGACCGACAAAATATATACAATCTCTTTATCTGAAACAAACAATGGGGTTACTTTTAGTTTCCCTGCTAAAGAATCATTACCGCAAGCTAAATTATTATTTCAGCATTCCTTTACTAAACGAAACAACTCATCATATTCAGTTAATTTCGAGCCTGATTTCACATTACAAATTTTTCACGATGATATTATTTATAATTATCATTTTGATGCAAAATTTAGAGTATCCAACGATTCTACTAGCAAGAATGAAGATTTAGTAAAAATGCATGGGTATAGGGACGGTATTAAAAATACGATTGGAGCATTTGTCCTCTTCCCTGGAGACCATCCTGAAACTCATCAAATATCCGATAAGCTACCATATGAATGCATAGGAGCATTCCCATTAAACTTTAACTCTGATAATGATGACTTTTTAAAGAATGCTCTATCACAGATTATAACTTATTACGCAAACTAAAATTATTGATTTAAGGAAGATAGATTTTTCTTTATCTTCTATCTTCCTTTTATATATTTTAAAATTCATCTAACTTATCAACTCCCCTACCAAAATCCATTCTGTCTACTCAACCCTACTTTTACCGAAAGCCACGCTTCATTTCTCCTCAAATAAAAATAAGATTTCCCAGCTTGGACATTCTCCAAAACCACTGGAAAACCTTATTCTATCAACACTTCAACTCTTCTTATTCATCCACCCTAGACATCAATACCACGCACTCCACATGCACGGTCTGTGGGAATAAGTCCACTGGTTGTACGTATTTCACCTGATAGCCGGCATCCGCGAACAGTCGGCAATCTCTGGCACAGGTGGCAGGGTTACAGCTGACGTAGGCGATGCGTTCGGGCGCTTGTTCGATGACACTTTCGACAAAGGCAGGGTCTAATCCTTTTCTAGGTGGGTCAACGACTACCACATCAAATTGAACGCCTTCTTGATTCCATTTTGGTAGGACTTCTTCGGCTTTTCCGGCTTCGAAAATCACATTGTCCACATAATTATACTCAGCATTTTTCTTAGCCATTTCAATGGCTTGTGGAACGATTTCCATCGCATACACTTGTTTCGCATGATCGGCCAGTGCTAAGGAAATGGTGCCAATTCCACAATAAGCATCTAAGACGGTATCGGTGTCTTTAATCGCCGCAGCTTTAATCGCTTCTTGGTAAAGCACTTCCGCTTGTGGGGTATTCACTTGATAAAATGAGTGGGCGGAGATAAAGAATTGTTTGCCTAACATTTGATCACGATACTCACCTTCACCTGCTAATACTCGAGATTCTGGTCCCATAATGACATTGGTCTTTTTATCTTGGACATTCAAAATGACCGATACGACTTCCGGTAATTGCACCATAATTTCTTGGGCAATCGCCTCTTCTTGGGGCATTGCTTTTTGATTAATGACCAGGATAACCATCATTTCACCGGAATAATGTCCGCGTTTAACAATAATATGCCGCATCATCCCTGAATGACCTTCTTCATTATAAGCTTCTACTTTAAACTGACGTAAAATATTTTTAACCACCGCAACCGCGCGGTCAATCTCAGGATGTTGAATATAAAAATTTTCGACTGGAACTAAATCATGCGAATTCTTTCTAAAGAAGCCAGTCTCTAACTCTCCATTTACCATTCTCGTTGGAATTTGTGCCTTATTACGATATTCCCATGGATGACTCATCCCTAAGGTCATGCGCACTTCAATGTTCTTAAAACCGCCTAATTTACGAAAGGCATTGCGCACTGTTTCTTGTTTAAAAGCGAGTTGTAAATCATAGCTCATATGTTGCAAGGTCATCGTACCGATTTGACGACCGATCGGGTCGATAATTTCTCGACGATCATAAGCCGGATTTTCTATTTCAACTAAGCGAGCGAAACCGAAGTTTTTGGTCGCTTTCATGATTTTGGCATGAACAATTTCGCCAGGTATCGCGCCTTCAACGAATAATGGAAAACCGTCCACCCGAATCACGCCTAACCCTTCTGAAGTTAAATCTTCAACGAGTCCCACTACCTCTTGGTTTTTCTTAAAGTTTTTATTTTTTGACACGCGATTTCACTCCTCTTTCATTTTCTTTAGAATACCTTACTTTTAAGTTAAATTCAATGTGCAATCCCCTTCGTGCTTACGATTGCTACAACAGTATCTTTTGACAATACTTTAAACGCTTCTTTAAAACAATACTGCTTTCTTATATCGTGAGTCAGTAATTTCACTTCTATTATCTTTCAACATAAAAATTCAATCAAACGATAAACATCGGACTGCATTAGCAAAGTGGATTCTTTTAAAGTAATCCTAATAGTTAAGATGAAACTTTCCAAAGCTATTTGCTGAGATGGGTTGAACAATTCAGCAATTAAAAGGTTTAGCTAGTTGAATTGCTTCCAGGTATAACATCTTTATGACAGGCCAACAAGTTTTCCACCAAAAAAAGATTCCTCTCATTAAAATCTCAAGGAATCTTTATCAGATAATGTCTTTTATTTGTCTAATAGTGTCCACAATAAAAGTCAAGTATCATGAAATAACTTTATTACCACTATTTGTTCTCCTAACTAAATTGCATCATAATTATTTTGTTTAAACTGTTTAATTGAAAGATACAATAAAAAGAAGATCCCCACCATAATAACGGGTTTCATATAAGGTCCATAATTTAGTGGGTCTGCTAATCGGTCAATTTCCATTAATATTCCAAAAAATGCCCATGCTACTGGTAATGAATACAGCGCATTTTTTAAATTCATCTTTATAGTAGTAACAATCACTAAAGAAATAATCAAGGTCATCGGTGCCCAAATGATTGGATCTATCCCTAAACCATTCCAACTGATGCTGACTAAGTAGCTAGCAATATTGACAACTGTAGCAATCGTTACCCAACCCGCATATAGGCCGAAGGTGATGCTGACAAGTCGATAGGGAATTTCTCGTTTATGTTGAAGTAATTTTTTGTTAATTGTTGTCAAACTGAAAAGTAAGCCGAATATTAATAGTGTTGAAATGCCTATTTTTTCGTAAGAAAAACTTACAATCCACAACATATTAAAGATACAACTTATAAGAAAAATTGGAGATAAAATATCTATCATTTTTTTATATGCTTTATCTTTCGCTTTTATAATCATCACAATCAGAGTGATTAAAAGCAATAGATAGATGATACTCCAAATTGAAAAAGTAATGGGTGCTGGTGTAATCAGTGTATGGTACTTATCAGAAATTGCTTTTTGGCTCATACCATTGAATTGGCCTAAGGCACCTAAAGCATTGACACCTAAACTTATTAAAAAGGCCATCAAGTTAATCCATGCTTTTGTTTGTGTATTTAAATTTTCCATATTGCTTCTCCTTGTTAAAAATATTGTATAGTGACTAGGCATAAAGATAATAAAATCAATCATAAGCGTGTTTGATAATTGTAACCTCTGTGATTGAATACTATCAAACTAAGATTTAAGGGCTTCTGTAATAACGGATCAACAGTACGATAGTGTGCAGACTAATTAGTAATCACGAGAAACATGACTTACTTCTATATATCCCAGTTGAAAATAGGAATTACATTCGTACGAATTTTTTCACAGAAAAACTCGAGACTTTTTATTGGATGAATACTTTGTATAAAAATTTCATAGCTTCGCATTTTCATTGCAAACTCTTTGACTTATCTAAACATAGAAATAACTTTATTTGGTTAATGAATCAAAAGTGTCTCTGAAGCTCTTAATTTAATCGTCGCTTTTAATCATGGGATTCAATTTGCTTCTTTCATTTTATAAATTTATATCCATTGGTAATACTTTTTCTTGTTATAAAGCACAAATATTTTCTGGCACTTGATAAAATATTTCATTTCTTTACAAGTTTTGTATTCCTTTTGCTTCTAAATTTTTCAGACATTCAGATAAATAAGAGTCATTATGCTCTTTATAAATTGGATTATTAATAGATTCCTCTTTAAGATTCTGATACTCTTTTGCATTTTTCCCTCTATAATTTTTATCTTTCCATTCTTGAGATACATTGTAACCTCTTTGCTCCATTTCATTCATTACTAATAAATGGTATTGGTACAAGTGGTAAGGTGTATATAAAAATACGTAATCAACCGTCTCATGTTTCTTCCCCCATCCATTTCCTCTTAAAGCACAACATTCTCGATGTTGGCCGAGTAATTGATTCCTTGGAAGCAGTGGTATTATCTTTTCGTGCCATAATCTCATTATCCTTGCCCCCAAAATATTTTAATTGTCAACTAACTCAACTGCGATTTTCTTTTAAAATTTGACTGCGCATAAACTTAATAAATGCAGTCAAGTGCGTGCTGGTTAATTATACTTACAGTGATTAAGTTGAACCAAACAGTGTTTTAAAGTCTTATTTGGTAACGGATCAACGGTGTCGTAGGAAGAATTTGAAGCGGTAATTTTCTCATTTTCTACTCTTGTCCACTATCCATTCTTATTATTTGGTTTTAAATAAAAAGCACAGCATTTTTATTATCTTTTGCTCTTGTATCTGTTTCATTAGTTCTAACATATCATTTTAAATTGGTTGTTCTCCGTTTAAACAATCAACTAATTCTTTAATTTAAATACATTGATGTTGATAGGAAAACGATATGTATCTTGATAGTTTTTAGTCCTAAATTAAAATCTTTAGACATTGCTTTCAATTTTGATTGTTAAATTATTTTTTAATAGTGAGATAGATAAATGTTTCCTTAAGTATACACGATAAAACTGTCTAAATACTAAAATTATGATTTATCTATCAAGTTTTTACTCGTGAATCTAGGAATATTTTTAACTTCTCTTATATTATAGCAATTCTAGTTTTTAGAGAAACCTTCATTTTTAAGTCTTTAACCTAATTGATAATATCAGTTAAACTATGAGTCTGGGAACCCGATTGGCGAACGCTCCTTTATTAACCTTTTCGGGACAATTCTCATAACATTTATAAGAAACACCTTTATGGAGGATTATCACAGCAACTTTACGATGATAGTCGAATAAAGAGTACTTGGCTCTATAGATAGCGAATTGCTTTTCTCTGACATTATTATTAATAAATCCTTACATAACTTCTCATGCTTCCCATTAAATAAAATAAGAGGCCAAGAAAAAACTTTCGTTTCATCCTAGCCTCTCGGTCTTGATTATTTTTTAAACAAGCGTTGTTTAATTTGCCAACTATCTTTGTTGTGCCCATTAAAACCAATTTTAAATGCGATACGTGATGGATTGATTAACTCGGTTGTCAGTTTTAACCCCGCTGCTTTTGCAACTGCTGCTGCAATTGACAAGCCCATTCCGCTACCACCTTGTTCGCGGTTGCGAGCTGTATCACGTCGATAAAACCTTTCAAATAATTGTTTACGTTCTTCTTCAGTCATCGGGTCACATTCATTTTCAAACCATAATTCGCGTTTGGCTGGTTGCCATTTAATGATAATCGGTTCGCTTCCTACATGATATTTGACGGCATTTTCTAATAAAATAGTGGTTAATTGACGCATACTTGCTTCATCTGTTGTTTCGACTAAATTATCCGGTAATTCCAGCAAAATCGTTTTGTCATTCTCTTTAATTAAAGTACTCAACTCATTAATTTCATTTTTTATTAAATCGGTCAAGTTGACCTTCGTCAATTCAATGGTATTTTTTCCTTCATCAAAACGAGCTAACAGCAACATTTGCTCAATCAACATATTCAACCGTTTAATTTGATTACGATTACTTTCAGTCCATTCATTTTTATATCCAATCATTTCCATCACATCATTATTCGTCGATAAAACAGCCAAAGGTGTTTTGATTTCATGACTGGCATTGCTGATAAATTTTTTTTGGCGTTCAATATTTTTTACTAATGGCATGATGGCTTTTTTAGAGAAATAAGCCAATAATAAATAAACGACAATTAATAATATTGCGAAAATCCCAGCTGATAAACTAAAAAAACGAACAATCATTTCAATCTCGGCAAACGAATCAACATACATCACCAGCGTTCGTCCATCTAACAACACTTTCTTCATAAAGCGATAATAACCCGACCAACCATGTGTAAGCTCTTGTCCATAGATTTCGATGGCAGCTTCTTGAGCAGCTGCTTCAGTAATATTCTCCCCGATACCGATGGTTGTTTGTTTGATTTTCCCTTCACTATCAAATACAACATAGAAAAAGTCAATCATATCGCGGGTTTCACGTTCCTCTTTAATTAAACCAAAGAAGTTCTCAAAATTAAAGGTATTATTACGAATTTTGGGCGTGGGTTCGATCAGGACGGTGGCGCCATTATTTAAAGTAATCTCACGTTGGTTGATACCTAATTGCATTTCAACGAAGTCGAGTGTCTGTTGCTCTTGTCGACTAATAACTTGCGCATAATTGAAACCATTTAAGACTAAAAACAAAATGAGCATTACGACGGTAAAAGATCCCATTGACACAATCATAAAGCGGCGTTTCATCTCATTAATCAATTCGCTTCACCTTCATTCGCATTCAAACTCCCTAATATTATTTTTATTGCAGAACATTTATCGTCATTGTATCGTGTAATTATAAATTGAGATAGTATTTCACCAATATTATCACTAACTAAAGAATAGGCGAAGCGAACATTTTCCATTTTTTATCTGTTTCGTCTAATCTTCTTGAAGATAGCCAATAACTTTAACAATGACTTTTGATTCCTTCTGATGTTTTTATGACACATTAGCCAACGGCATCGAATGGTGTCTTAAGTACTTATTTGATATCTACTCACCGGTGCGCGCTTAAATAGACAAAGCGAAATTTAATCGCATTTCTACTTCTTACCCACTCACTTTTTTCAATCGTTCGATTAATCTTCCACTTCTAAAGTATAGCCTAATCCTCGTTGTGCGGAAATTTTTACTTTTGAATTTAATTGTTGTAATTTTTTACGTAATGAAGAAATATTCACCCAAACAACATTGATTTCGGCTTCTGATTCCAACCCCCAAATACGATCCATAATTAATTCTTTGGATAAAACTTGATTGTTATTTAAAAAGAACATCTCAATCAATTGGAATTCTTTGTTATTTAACGTCACTTGTTTGCCATTGGCTTGGAGTTGATAATTACTGCGATCTAAAATACAGTCTCCAACCGTCAAAATCTCGGAAACAAAATTATTTGGGCGCCGTAAAACCGAACGAATTCGAGCTAATAACTCTGGTGTGTCAAAAGGTTTCGTCAAGTAATCATCAGCTCCTAAATCGAGTCCGGTTACTTTATCTTCTAATTGGTTTTTGGCCGTTAATAATAAGATTGGGGTTTGATAGCCTTCTTTTCTTAATTGAAAAAGCACTTCAAAACCAGATTTTTTCGGCATCATCACGTCTAAAATCAGACAATCATAATGTTCCGTTTGAGCATAGTATAAAGCATCTTCGCCATCATGAACCACATCCACTATATATTTATTATGTTCAAGAATTGCTTTCAATCCTTTAGCAAGATCTTTTTCATCTTCTGCTAATAACAGTTTCATCTTAATCCCTCTTCTCTCTACTATTCTCAGATAGGCATATTAACATTTCGATTGTAAAATAAATACCTAAAATTTAATTAAAACGGATTACTATCATGGCACTCCTGTTGATTTATTTCCTACTTTTATGCCGGAAATAGGCTTCTTTTGACGTTAAGGTAATGTTTTTCTTTCACTCAATTGACTTAAAATAGATAAGTTTGCTCGATAATTAAAAGCGCAAGGGTTGAGTGGTTTCAAACTGCGTCTTAATGATATTGAACATAAATTTGAAAAAATTCAGTCAAATTAGTGCTTATTCATTAAAAGCGCAAGGGTTGAGTGGCCTCAAACTGTGCGGGGGGGTAGGAAGACGAAGCAAAATTTATTCAATTTTCAACTTCTGGTCTACTCCCAATCGTTTCCATCGTTCATGACACTCCATGTCATCTAATTGTATTCATTGTATCAAAAACACGCTATAATGATAATCATTAGCTTAGAAAATTAAGTCGGCATTTGCGAGGATGGTCAATCATCGTCTTTAAAGGAGGTAAGCGATAAGGCATAAGTGTGTTGGTTATGTTATCATTCTTTCCAAGAGGTATCGCTCAAGGTTAGGACACCAAGCCCCGTGATAGGATGATGATTCGGCTTTAAATGATTCCCCCTCAGTCAAAGAGATTTTTAATGATATAATACAAGGAGCGCTATTATGATTAATAACATCGAACAACTTGAACAGTATATTAAAACCAAGTATCAAAATGAAGCCAGTGGACACGATTGGTTTCATATTTACCGTGTTACTTATTTAGCTTTAAATCTGGCACAACCGCAAGATGATTGCGAGTACATTAAATTATTAGCTCTACTCCATGAAGAGTTAGATGATAAACTCAATCCTGATGATGCATTACAACAGTTAAAAAATATTCTAGCTGACCATCACATTGAGCCAACATTATACTCACGTTTAATCAAAGATATACAATCGATTGGTTACAAAGGTGGATTCCATCAAGTTGACCGGACTCGAGCAGCAATGATTGTCAGCGATGCTGATTTATTAGATGCCATGGGCGCCATTGGGATTGCGCGCACCTTTCAATATAATGGCCAAGTAAAACACGCTCCCTTTTATGATCCTGCTTTAGCAAAGGTTGAATTAAATAACTATGCTGATTATCGTCAAAAAAAACGTAACGCTATTGCTCATTTTGATGAAAAATTATTAAAACTCAAGGATTTAATTGTGACCGATAAAGGCCAAAAACTAGCTAACAAACGTCATCAACGAATGGTGCAATTTGTTGAGGATTTCTTTAGCGAATTAGCCGAGTCGGGTGTAGACATTTCAGACCGCTTCTTAATTGAATAATGGAAGAACCTTACTAGGTGAATCATTATCAGTCGTTTTCTTATTAAGTGTTTTTTATACAAATATTTATGGTATGATATAGTTATAAGTAATCTATTAAGGAGTGTTTCGATTGCAAAAATTAGTTCATTTTTTTATGTTAATGGCACTATGTTTCATGATATTGTTTCCTAGTTTAACTGTTAAAGCCGAGGTCAACGAAGCTACTTTAGGGTATAAAATTTTAGCAAAACCACAAAATAATGCTAAATTAGTGGACATCGTAGAGTTTGATGTCATTGATGGGGATTCCTTAAAGATTGAATTAGAGAATGGCGACGTCAATACTTTTAAATTAGCCAATGTCTACGCACCAAAATTACAACATCCCGTCACTGGACCCCAAAGTTTTGCTAATGAGTCGAAAGCGCGTTTAAATGAACTATTACAATCCGCTAAGGACATTAAAATCGAATTTCTCGCCGATGAGCAAAAAGACAGTCAAGGTCGCTCACTGATTTATTTATGGACTGACAAAATCTTAGTTCAGGAAGTGATGACGACAGAAGGATTGACCGCTTACTATAGTCAAGACGATGCTAATAGCCCCTATTTAGAAACGCTTATTTTTTCCGAAGATTATGCTAAACGTAACGGGTTAAATGTATGGTCAACTAACGAAACCTTTGGTGAAAATATTGACGTTGATCAATACCAAAGTAATGCTCAGAATAATCAAGTCGGCTTTTCTAGTCAAGATAATCAAGCAGCTAGCCAAAATATTTATTTTAAAAACTGTTCCGAAGCTAAAGCTGCTGGAGCTGCTCCTTTATACCAAGGTGAACCTGGCTATCGCCCTCAGTTGGACCGTGATAAAGACGGAATTGCCTGCGAATTATAATGTTTCGCCACTCTGTTTCTTATCGAAACGGAGTTTTTTTATTAAAATTAATTCTTAAACCTTTATTATTTAGTCAAGTATTGCTATTATATAGAAATGAAATATCAAATAAAGGAGACATATTCAATGAGTCTTAGAAGTAGTATTGCTCGCTTAATCGGAAAATCCAGTCGTTGGGTTTTAACTAATTTTACTAATGGTGGGAGTAGTTTGCCTGGTAAATTAGCCCAAACAATTGATCCTAATATCTTATCTGATTTAGCGAAAAATTATCAAGTCGTCATTATTACCGGTACCAATGGTAAAACTTTAACCACCGCCTTAACGGTTCAAGCCTTAAAAGAAAAGTTCAATCACATTGTTACAAACCCTACAGGGTCCAATATGGCACAAGGGATCGTCAGTACTTTTCTAGCAGCTCCTGCTATTCCTAAAGGGGAGCAAGGGATTGCGGTTTTAGAAGTGGATGAAGGGTCTTTAAAGCACGTGGTGAAGCATCTAAATCCTATTGCGTTCTTACATACCAATGTTTTCCGTGACCAAATGGATCGCTATGGAGAAATTTATTCAATCTATGAACTAATGACCAATGCAGCTAAAGAAGTACCGACAGCTACCGTCATTGCAAATGGCGATTCACCCTTATTCAATTCAACTGAATTGCCTAATCCACGTCAATATTTTGGCTTCAATCATGAGACAGATCACGATGTGGAACCACATTATAATACCGACGGCGTCTTATGTCCGCACTGTCATCATATTCTAAAATATCATTCTTTAACTTATGCCAATTTAGGAAAATATTATTGTGGACATTGTGATTTTAAACGTCCTGAATTAACCTATCAAGTCACTGAAGTTGAAGAATTGGCCTTAACTCATTCTAGTTTCAGAATTGACGGCCACCATTTTGAAATTCCAGTAGCGGGGCTTTATAATGTTTACAATGCTTTAGCTGCCTATAGTGTCGCTTCATTTTTTGATGTCGAACCGGCAAAAATTCGTGAAAGTTTTATGAAAGCCGAACGCGTATTCGGACGTCAAGAAATGATAAACATTGAAGGAAAAAAAGTTTTATTAAACTTAGTCAAAAATCCCGTTGGCTTAAACCAAGTCCTAGCTTTGATTGGTTTGGATCAAAATCCATTTACTTTAATTAGTATTTTAAATAATAATTATGCCGATGGTACTGACGTCAGCTGGATTTGGGACGGACATTATGAACAAATCGTTGATTTTCCTATTGAAAAAGTCGTCACTTCAGGGATGAAAGCTGATGAAATGACCAAGCGTCTAACGGTCGCTGGCATTCAGCCTGAATTGATTAATCAAGTGGAAAACAATGAACAAATTATCGAAGCGATAAAGGCTGCACCGACAGAATATGTTCATATTTTAGCAACTTATACTGCCATGCTAGATTTACGCGAAGCCTTTATTCAAAAAGGATATATTCAATCAAACAAAGGAGCGTAAAAAAATGACCAATACAATTAGAATCTGTCATTTATATGGGAATTTACTCAACACCTATGGTGACAATGGGAATTTACTCATGATTCAGTACTATGCACGCGAAAAAGGCTATCAGGTTGAAACAACCATGGTCAGCTTAGAAGACCCATTCAATGCCGATGATTTTGATATTATTTTCTTTGGTGGTGGCCAAGATTTTGAACAAAAAATCATCGCCAAAGATTGTCAACGTCTAATCCCTGAGATTAAACGTTACATCGAACAAAATGGCGTTTTATTAGCAATTTGTGGCGGATTCCAATTATTAGGTCAATATTATACGACAGCCGATGGCGAACAAATTAAAGGTTTAGGTGTCCTGCCCCATTATACGGAACGTCAAATCAATAGTCGTTTTATCGGTGATATTGAAATCTATGATGAAATCAACCAACAAACCTATTATGGATTTGAAAACCATAATGGTGTCACTTACTTAACCGATGCCTTAGAACCACTCGGCAAAGTTATTACGGGGTATGGAAATAATAATCAAGATAAAACCGAAGGGATGCATTATAAAAACACCTTTGGATCTTATTTCCACGGCCCACTACTGGTTAGAAACGAATGGTTAGCCCGTCATTTGGTTGATTTAGCAATTGAACAAAAAAATAAATAAAAGCTTGTAAGCAAGTAAATTACTTAAATAGCATGACAAAAGAGGTCCTCAACGAATGGATTTATATCCTTTTTTACTTCTATCTATTTAAGATGATTTATTTGCTCTTTTTTTATTTTCAATCTTAAATAGCCA
Organism: Globicatella sulfidifaciens DSM 15739; assembly: GCF_900167405.1. Taxonomy (GTDB): domain Bacteria; phylum Bacillota; class Bacilli; order Lactobacillales; family Aerococcaceae; genus Globicatella; species Globicatella sulfidifaciens. The sequence continues at coordinate 23,207 of NZ_FUWO01000013.1, read as the reverse complement.
TTTAGCTCGCGCTATGAATATAATGTCGTTTTATTGAATCCATCATCATCAAGTGCTCCTTCGCAACAGATATTATTTATCTAATACCGTACCTTACGTAATGGGTGTTAAAATCTAAAACTTTCACTTATCAACCTTTCAAATATTTAATATTCTTTGTTAAAGCTGATTATATCAAGGTTGCAACCGCTAGTTGACACATTGTCAACTCAAGTTGATAGCATTCCATCACCATATTTCCTATTATTAAAGTAGAAAATAAAACAAAATTGGAGTGATAAAAATGAACTTAGCAGAAAAGATTTACGAATTAAGGAAGAGTCGTCATTGGTCTCAAGAAGAATTAGCACAGGCATTAGATATCTCGCGTCAATCCGTTTCAAAATGGGAAAGTAACCAAGCGATCCCTGATTCAGAAAAAATTATCCAATTAAGCCAATTGTTTGACGTGTCAACTGATTATCTCTTAAAGGATGATTTGCTAGAATCGTTATCAGTTCAAAAGGGTTCGACCCCCGCCAAAAGAGTCACCTTGGAAATGGCCAAAAACTTTATAGACTTACGTCAAAAAATGGCCAAATGGTACGCATTAGCCGCTGCTCTCTTAATTACTTCGCCAATTGCTTTAATCCTATTATCGCAAGCACAAGAATCTGGAAAATTAGATATAACCGAAAACACCGCCTCCTTGATTGGCATCATTTTTGTGTTAACTTTCGTTGCCATTGGCGTTGGTATTATAATTTTTGCCGGGATGCAATTATCTGAATATGAATTTATGGAAACCGACCCGATTGCTCTCGATCCAGGAATTGTCCCTTTAGTTCAAGAAAAGCAACGTCAATCACGCAATGCCTTTATTGGTAAATTAATTCTTGCTATCGTCTTACTTATATTATCACCTTTAAGTATCCTCATTGCTGAATTATTATTTGCCAATGAATTTATCTCAATAGTTGGAATTGCTATTTTGCTCATTCTGATAGCGATGGGTGTTGCTTTACTCATTCAAATTAGTATACCTCGGAATACTTATGCAATATTACTAGAAGAAGGTGAGTATCAACCGTCAAAGAAAAAAGTTAAATCAAAGATCGAGCCTTGGATTACGATTTATTGGATGACCGCCTTATTTATTTATATTGTCTATAGTTTTTATTTTGATACTTGGGCAACGTCTTGGATTATCTGGCCAGCAGCTGGTATCTTATATGTCATCTTTTATGTTATTATTTCCAATACTCAACAAAGCTAATATTGATGCAAAAGTACTTTAATGCAGCCAATTTAGTCCATGCATTTTATAACAAAAAAATAAACCTGGTGTGTTAATGTGATTGAGTAGCTCTTTTTACCACTCGTTCAACTGGCACACCAGGTTCGTTATTATCTATTCAATTTCATCGTGAAGCGCATAATTGTTGTTAAAAGGTCTATATCATTCTATCGCATTGTGAAACGAAGATTGCCTATTAAATGGTTCATATCATTTAATCACCTTGTAAAACGAATATTGTATTCAATCGCAAAACCAATTTTAAAAGCTCTACGTTCAAGTCGATCACAATCGCCGATTAAGCAAATAACATTTCAATAATTTCTTCCTTCGTCACACGACCAAAATATTTATTAACATCGATCGCGTCAAAAGCTGTTAAGAAATCCTCCTTAGTATATTTCACACCTACTAATTTTTCTTCAACATCTTTAATATCGCCTAAGCCAAAGAAGTCACCATAAATTTTAGCAGAGCTTACTTTACCATTCGTAACATTAAAACGGAAATCCACCAATCCGAAATCAAACTTTTTACTTTTTTCAATATCAAAAGCTGGCGATTGACCATAATTCCAATCCCAATTACCAAAACGTTGTTCACGAATTTCATAAACTTTTTTCCAGTCTTCTTCAGTCAATTGGTAACGAGGTACTTCTTCTTTTGAAGCGACACCGAAAATTTCTAATAATAAAACATCACGAAATGCTTCAATCGATAAATCTTTGTATTCATCCTTAACATAAGGTGCAATATTAGTGACACGAGAGCGAATCGATTTAATTCCTTTTGATTCAATTTTTTCCTTACGTGATTTTAAAGCATTATTAACTTCTTCTAAATCTGAATTAAATAAAATTGTCCCATGTGCCGTCATACGACCATCTTTAGCGTACATCGCATTCCCTGAAAATTTCTTACCATCAATCAATAAATCATTGCGGCCTTGTAATTCAGCTCCTGTTGCACCTAATTTATGTAAGGCTTCGATGACCGGCTTAGTAAAGCTGGCGAAATCACGAAATGATCCATCGTCATCCTTAATGAAACAGAAGGATACATTACCTAAATCATGATAAACAGCACCCCCGCCTGACATACGACGGACTACTTGAATACCATGTTCATCTAAATAAGGTTGGTTTACTTCTTCGATTGTATTTTGGTTACGTCCAATAATAATTGATGGTTTATTGATATAGAAGAGTAAAATCGGTTCATCAACCAATTTGTTCTCTACTAAGTAAGTTTCTAAAGCAATATTGACGCTAGCATCGTAATTATTTTCATTGTCTACAAAAATCATTTTCAAACCTCCATTTTAAAATTCAATTTCTAATTTAGGTACTGCTTTTATAATATTAATCGTCGGTTGAATTGCCATGGTGACTTCAGACATTATTTGGTCCCCATCCGCTTGTGGGGGAATATGAGAAACCACCAATTGCTTTACTTCAGCCATATTGGCTAAGGTAGCGACTTCTGTTGAGGTCATATGAATAGTATTACGCCCTTTAGCTGCTGGAAAATTTGTATCCGCAATTAGTACATCCGCGTTCTTAGCAAAATTGACCATGGTATCTTGCCAACCTGAATCAGCTGTAAAGACTAATACTTTTTGAGTTGTTTTTTCTTCTAAACGTATCGCAGCACACTCTACTGGATGCGTTGTTTTAATAAAGCTGGCTTTAAAGGGCCCAATATCCATTGGTTCTTCAATTAAATATTGACGAGGCTCCGTTGAGGCATCTGTCATCATAATCGGCCATAAACTCGAATTCTTGTTCATATAAACCGGAATCAGTCCTTTTTTGCTAGCCGGTTTTTTAAGGAAAAAAAGATGTTGAAAAATTCCAATATCCGCACTGTGATCAGGATGGTCATGACTTAACCATACGGCGTCTAAATCATTGACGGGGATATACTCTTCTATTGCTAAAGCTGAACCACTGCCAGCATCTAATAACAAGTGATACGCACCATCCGAAGAGGTTACCACATAGGAAGTTGTGCCATTATCTCCTAAAGGGTAACCCCCCGCTGAGCCAATACAATATAATTTCATCTTATCACCTCAAATTAAGCATTTTCTTTAATTGTTTTAAGGGTATCTTGATTCAATTTTTTAATAATGGCTACTACAAGGCGAACGGTATTTTTGAAATCATCTTCGTGAATCATCGATGTATGAGAGTGTAAATAGCGAACGGGTACTGTGATCGCAATCGATGGTACACCATTTAAACTTTGATGTTGTGAACCAGCATCCGTTCCTCCACCAGTAATAAACGTATACTGGAACGGAATGCCTTCAGCTTCTGCTACATCGATGACAAATTCTCTAAACCCTTTATGAGCAATCATCGATGCATCATAAATAATGACTTGAGGTCCTTTACCTAGGACACTATCTGCTTCTTTTTCAGTCATACCTGGTGTATCACCAGCTGTTCCCGTATCTAAAGCAATTGAAAGATCAGGATTTAATAAATGAGTCGCCACCTTAGCTCCTCTTAAACCTACTTCTTCTTGAACATTAGCACCCGAGAATAAAACTGTTTCATGGCCACTGGCTGCTAATTCTTTTAATACTTCAATCGCCACTGCTACACCGATACGGTTATCCCATGCTTTACCTAATAAGAATGGCGTCCCATTCATACGTTGTGTCTTAATGTAAGGTGTAATCATGTCACCTGGACGAATTCCCCATTCTAATACTTGTTCTTTTGAACTAGCACCTAAGTCCACGAAAACATCTTTCATATCAACCGGTTTTTTGCGCGCTTCTGGTGTTAAAACATGTGGTGGTTTCGAACCTGTTACACCATGGAATGTTTTGCCATCACGTGTCGTAACGGTCACTTGTTGCGCTAAAACGACTTGACTCCACCAACCACCGATGGGCACAAACTTTAAGAAACCTTTTTCGGTAATTTGACTCACCATAAAGCCAACTTCATCCATATGGCCAGCAATCATCACACGAGGACCCTTTTCATTTCCTGTATGTTGAGCAAAAATTCCTCCTAGACCATCTTCTAAATAGTCTTCGGCCACCGATTTTGTTGCTTCTTTAAAAATAGAACGAACCTGACCTTCATTGCCCCCAATCGCATTGGCTTCCGTCAGTTTTACCAATAATGTTTCATCAACTGTCATTGATCCATCTCCTCATCATACTTAATAGAATTTTTTTAATATACAAAAATATCATAACACATTTTGATCATAATTTAATGAAAAATGACAAGATATCGATGATTAATCTTACTATCGTTTATATTGATATAAAATAAAACTTAGTCATATGTAAGCGCCCAATAGCCAAGTATATAGAAACCGTCCCCTCAACACTCTACAATAGGTGTTGAGGGGACGGTTTCAGTTTTTTTTATTATTTCATGGCCTGGCAGGCTTTCTTGACCTTCGAAGACCAAGGCAAATAAGCCTCGAGTGCTTCAAAATTTTGCACCGGAAGTTCAGGAAGCTCCTCAAGTAAATATTGAAAATAAGACGGAGGATGGATGCCATTAAGCTTCGCACTCTCATAGAGACTGAGGATACCTCCAGCCGCTTGGGCTCCTAGAATGCTTTGGCTAAACAACCAGTTCTTGCGCCCAATTACCAGTGGCTTGATTTGTCTCTCCGCCCGATTATTGCTCATCTCTAGTCGACCATCTTCAAGAAATTGACGGAAGAAAGACTCATGTTTGAGAGCATAGGAGATGGCCATTCCCAGCTTGGTTTGAGGTAAGGCTTTCAAAGTCTTGACCCAATCAAAGAACTCGTCAACTTGTCTTTGAAGGCAAGTTTGGCGCCAAGTCAAGCGTTCCTCAGCTGTCAGGTCCTTCCAATTCTTTTCGAATTGAAAAACGAAATCGCACCATTTAACCGCCTGATAAGCAGGATGATGCTTAGACACTTTAGCTGGCAGGGCTTCAAAGAATTTCCGCCTTAAATGCGCCCAACAGCCACTGACTTTGACTTTCTCCTTGCATAGGTTGACGTAGGCACCATACATATCTGCATGAAGGCTGCCTTCAAAATCTGGACCCAATAGGTCAAGAATGACTTGGCGTCCTCTGCCTTCATCAAATTGATAAATAATCCCCTGTTCTGGTGTGTCCTTGCCACTCATGAGAAGCCAAAAATAATTCTTCGCTTTTTGGCTCTCTAATACCGGTTAACTGGTTTCATCTGCGTGGAGAACTTCTTGTTGACGGAGCTTGTTTAAAAGTAAGTCACAAAGGTCCTGGAAATAGTATTGATAAGTGCGAATGTACCAACCGCAAATCGTATCCCGACTTAGGGGCAGATTTTCCATTCCTGTTCTTGACGATAAGCGGGTAACTTCAAGCCAAATTTTTGGTGAATCGTTTGAGCGATCAATGATGCAGATCCCAAGCTATTGTTGAGGGGAGCTTTAGGAACGGGAGCCTTCACGATTTTGCCATTGGCCCCCTCTTTTTGAGTGCAACCCTCGCATTTATAAGAAGCTTGTTTATGAATGATTCGTTTCATATGAGCAGGAATGAAGACAAGCTCTTCACGAACAGCACTAGTACCTATCTGTTTCATCGATTCCCCACAGTCTGGACACTGGCAGTTTGAAAGTTCGTGTAGCTTTTCTTCGGCAGGGAACTGGTCGAAAATCGCCCGCTTGATCCCTTTATTCTTCTTTGCTTTACGCTTATGAGCCTTCAATTCTTGGACGATATCTTCTTCTAGTTCTAGGCTGTCTAGAGCTTCCTGCCAATCCTCGAACAGACTGGTTTGTCCAGGTTGAGGCGCCGTTTCTTTCTTGCGACCAAACTATTGGTTCATCATCAAACGAAGCTGTTCTTTCAACCATTCAATTTCACGTTCTTGTGTTTCAAAAATATCGATTAGTTGTTCAGGTGTCTGCGTCTCGATGGATTTGATGCCCATTCCCGGACCTCCCTTCTGTTCAAATTTCTTTGCTTATAAACCTTGTAAGCGATTTAATCAAGTTTTTTCACATTGTGTAAGATCCTTCCAATGATTGAACGGATGGTGCGATCAAAAAGCCATCCATAAGTTGAATGAGTTGGTGACGGTCAATTTCCTTCAGTGACTCCTTCTGTCTAGGCCAATGAATTCGGCCAGATTCATAGCGTTTATACAGTAACCAGAAACCTTGGCCGTCCCAATAAAGAGCTTTAAAGCGGTCAAGCCTGGACCCGCAGAAGAGAAAGCGATTCTTTTCAAAGGGATTTAATTGATAATCATTTTGAACGAGAGCAGCCAGAGAGTCAACTCCCTTGAGTAAGTCTGTCCGACCAGTCATAATGTAATAGCGTTTAGCAGCATCGAGATTAATAATCAATCAACCACCTCCATAAGTTTTAACTTAATCATACAGGAGGTGGTTAGGCTGTGATACGTACCTGGTTATTCGGCGTTTACGTTATTTCTCCTTTCCGATACCATTCACTTAACATGAATAAATCATGAAGTGAAGTGATGGTTATACTTGCTTTTTCTGACATAATTATCCCTCCTAAATAGACAATTATATCAAAAAAGATTACCTGATTTGTGGTTCATAACTGGGGAAAGTTACGTGCAACAAATTGGGTAATCTTATCTTAACTTTTATAACAGTTTGGGCTCATCCTTATAATAGGGTACTAGCGGATAGGTATAGTACCTGCGATACATCAAAACACCCAGTGCTGCTACGAACAAAACGAGGGACAAGCCTTGTGAAACTCGTAAGAAATCGCCTATCCATAAGCTGTCAGTCCGCATGCCTTCAATAAAAAACCTTCCTGCTGAATACCAAATGACATAGCTGAGCGCCACTTCTCCTTGGCGAAGGAATTGATTCTTGTTCCGCAAAAGGAGCAACAAGGCGAAACCAACTAAACTCCATAAAGACTCATAAAGAAAAGTGGGATGGTAATAGGTTCCGTTGATATTCATTTGGTTAATGATGAATTCCGGTAAGTATAAGTTTTCTAAAAATTGTCGGGTGACTGGACCGCCATGTGCCTCTTGATTGATGAAATTTCCCCAGCGACCAATCGATTGAGCTAGGAGAACACTAGGTGCCACTATGTCTAATAAAAGAGTTAGGGGCATTTTCTTTCTTCTTGCAAACCAGTACACTGCGAGACCACCCGCAATTAGCCCCCCATAAATGGCAATACCGCCATTCCAGATGGCGATGATTTCATTAGGGTTTTGGAGATAATACTCCCATTTGAATAAAACATAATAAAGCCGAGCTCCAATAAAACCAATTGGTATGGCCCATAATGCCATATCTGTCATAGTGTCTTCTTCTAGTCCCATTTTTTGAGCTTCCTTTGTTGCTAATGAAATACCTAACAGCATGGCTAAGGCAATAATAATTCCGTACCAATAAATTTCTATCGTCCCAAATGAAATCGCAACTGGATCGATTACGCTAAATAAAACATTCATTCTTCAATCCCCTTCATAGCTTACATTAGTTAATTGATTTTATATCATATATTTTTAGTTAAAATTATATAGTTATTTGTTTATAGGCAATAAACTCTCATTTATATTGTCAAACACATTGTCAGGAGTTCCTTCACCATTGATCACGTGGAGCAAATTTCGTTCTTTATAGAAGTGAATGAGCGATTCGATTAATCCCTCGTTAAAGCGTAGCCTATTTTCGATCACTTCTGGTTTGTCATCTAATCGAATTTCTCCCCGTTTTGGTTCGTTTTGGGCATTCCCTTGTTTTACTTGTAAACGAAGAGCTCCTCGTTTCGCTAACCGATGCCTTAACATATCCTGACTTACATCTAAAAAGTGAACGGCGTCTAAATTCCGATTCTGACTTTGTAGGTAAGCTTCGAGCATTTTTGCTTGCTGTAGGATACGTGGGTAACCATCCAGAACAAAGCCATTTTCAACATCTTTTGCTTGTAAGTGACTCTTAACCAATGAGTTTATCCACTCATCTGGAACTAGCTCTCCTTTATTCATATATTCTTGCACTCTGAGTCCGAATGTATCTTTCTCTTGGTTGCTTCTCGTAACATTTCACCAATTGAATAGCCGTCAGGTGGTACTCCTCTGCGATTCTTTTATCTTGAGTGCCTTTCCCAGCACCGGGTAACCCTAAAAGGACCAGCGTCATAATTTTTCCTCCTTATAAACTAAAAAAGGAAGAGATGATCTTTTAAATTATCCTATCTCTTCCTTTCTTGTGAAACTATTATATCTTTACACGATAAGGTCATTCAATTATTTCATGTGCCAAATAACTGTTTATTTTGGCTCTAATTTCAATGTCATAGCATTGATGGCAACAATTACAGTCGAAAGTGACATCAAGATGGCACCGACTGCTGGAGTTAATGTTATGCCAATTGGTGCTAGTATTCCTGCAGCTATTGGGATTGCGATAAAGTTATACCCTGCTCCCCAAACAAGATTTTCTTTCATCTTACGTGTGGTCTTCTGAGCCAACTCGATAAAGGATTCAATATCACCAGGATCTGACTGTGTCAAGATGACATCGGCTGAATCCAATGCTACTTGAGTTCCGGCACCAACAGCTATACCAACGTCTGCTAATGCAAGAGAAGGTGCATCGTTGACCCCGTCACCGACCATGATAACTTTCTTTCCTTCTGCTTTAAGTTTTTCAACTAATTCATATTTGTCTTGAGGAGATTGATTAGCTAGATAATCAATACCTAAAATTTCTGCAACTCCTTGAGCCGCTTTTTCATTGTCACCCGTTGCCATAATCGGCTGAATCTTGTTCTTTCTAAGGGCTTGTATTAAGTCTTTACTTGTCGGTTTTAATTCATCCCCTAAAGCTACAGCACCGATTGCTTCGTCGTTTTCTACTAAGACACTGAGGGTTGCTCCTTTTGGAATATCCATATCCAGATTACGTCCATATGCTTTTTGACTGATTAATTGATAACGATGTCCGTTAGCTTGACCTTCTACACCAGCGCCAGAAATAACATCAATCGAATCAAAACTTACTGGACGTATCCCTTGCTGTTCTGCGTAACTAATAATTGACTGAGCGATAGGGTGACTAGATCCACCTTCGATACCTGACAATAAGGCAACGATTTCATCTTTCGTATATTTATCATTAAAGAGTTCAACATCTAATACTTTAAACTCACCAGTTGTTAAAGTTCCAGTTTTATCTAAAACCATAACATCTGCGTTTGTAGTCAACTCCAAAGCGTCCCGGTCTTTCACTAATAATCCCCGACTGGCCCCTAAGCTAGTACTACGAGCAGTCACCAATGGAATAGCCAGACCCAGTGCATGCGGACAAGCAATAACTAATGTGGTGACTGTAAAAATAACTGCCGTTGGTACATCAGCTATAACCATCCATATGACAAGGGCAATAAGAGCTACAATAACCGCAATATAAAAGAGCCATCCTGCAACTTTTTGTGCAAGATTTTCTGCTCGAGAAGATTGGCCTTGAGCTTGACTGATTAATGTTTGAACCTGAGAAATGAAGGACTTATCTCCCGTCTGCTTTATTTCCACATAGAGGACTCCGTCACCATTGGTTGATCCACCGATGACCTCATCTCCGGGTTTTTTTTCAATTGGTTTCGATTCCCCAGTCACAAGCGCTTCGTTTACACGTGATTCGCCACGCTGGATCGTTCCATCTGCTGGAACATTTTCTCCGGCTTGAACACGAATCAAATCACCTACTTGCAAGTCAGCAACTGGACGAGTCTCAATCGAATCGTCTTCTAAAACAACATGAGCATCTTTCGGCACCAACTCAGCCAACGCTTTTTGTGCGTCCCCTGCTTCACCCAATGCCTTCATTTCAATCCAGTGTCCTAATAACATGATTAAAATTAACGTTGCAAACTCAAAGAAGAAGTCCATGACATGTTCTCCAGTTACATATCGAGCGGCCACTGCGTAAACACTATAGGCATAAGAAACCGTTATTCCCAAAGTAATCAGGGACATCATGCCTGGAGCTTTTGAATTAAACTCATCTTTCGCACCCATGTAGAATGGTTTTCCGCCATAAATGTATAGAATTGTTGCCAATATAGCTGCTACAACGTCTGCATAAGGAAAGATAATTTGGAAAGGCAACTGAATATCCATCATAGGAGTAATGAGTAAGATTGCAATTCCTAATGGGAGTGACTTCAAGAAAATCTCCTTAAAGCTACCGTGATGGTGGTGGGCATGCCCTCCCATTGCGCCATGATCCATTTCACTGTGATCCATCGCACTATGATTCATCTTGCTGTGATCCATCTGACTATGTTTCATCTTGCTGTGATCCATCTGACTATGTTTCATCTTGCTGTGATCCATCTGACTATGTTTCATCTTGCTGTGATCCATCTGACTATGTTTCATCTTGCTGTGATCCATCTGACTATGTTCCATTTCATTATGGTCGTGTTTTGAGTGATCTATGTCGCCGTGATTATGATGACTATGTGACGAATGTTTTTTGTTATTTCTCATTTTTAATTCCTCCTCATTATATTAGAGTCTGATTTTAAAGTTTTAGAACTTTCTCATCTAACACTGCATATAATTCTCATGAAAAGGGTTCTATACTTTATTTCTATCTACTATCTATGAATAAATGGTATTCGTACTTTATACACTTAATACTGAATAGTTAGTTTCTGCTAAAGCAGCATTGAGCGTTTCGGTATCAATCTCTGTTTTACTTTCAAGTACTGCTTTTTTAGTCGCAAAATCAACCTCTACAGATTCAACCCCTTCAATAGCTGAAAATTTTTCTTGCACTGTATTGGCACAACCTGCACATTTTACGCCATCTAATAAGACTTCTTTTTTCATTATTCTATTCCCCTTTTTATTTTTTTATCTTCTCCTATTATTAGAATAGGAAGAAGTTTAAATCCCAGATAAGCTACGTGTTTTCTAAACAACTGCTGGTTTGAATCGTCTTAACCGTAAAGCATTGAGCAAGACCGATACGGAGCTGAAACTCATGGCGACTGCCGCAAACATTGGACTCATCAATGGTCCGCCAAAAATATACAAGAGACCCATCGCGACTGGAATACCTACAAGGTTGTAAGCAAAAGCCCAGAACAAGTTTTGTTTAATGTTTCGTAGCGTTGCATGACTTAAATCAATCGCAGTCAATACAGCGGTTAAATCATTACGCATCAGGACAATATCAGCCGATTCAATCGCCACGTCTGTACCTGATCCAACTGCAATACCGATATCTGCTTGAGCTAATGCGGGTGCATCGTTAATGCCGTCTCCAACCATCGCTACCTTCTTGCCTGCCTCTTGTAGTTTTTTGACTTCCTCTGCTTTATCTTCAGGTAATACTTCACTTAATACACGGTCTATACCCACTTGCTTAGCAATCGCTTTGGCTGTACGTTTGTTATCTCCAGTAATCATGATTACTTCAACACCGCGTCTTCTAAGTTCTTTAACAGCCTTCATACTATTTTCCTTGAGTGTGTCAGCTACTGCGATAATTCCAGCTAGTTCTCCATCAACAGAGAGATACATCGGTGTTTTTCCTTCGTCTGCTAAACGATTGGATTCTTTTTCCATGCTTGATAAATCAATCTTTTGCTCTAGCATCAGTTTACGGTTTCCAATGTACATATCTTTGCCCTCAATTTCAACTCGAATCCCGTGTCCAGGAATCGCTTCAAAATGATCTGGTTTAGCTAATGTCATGTTCTCTTCTTTTGATTTTTGTACGATGGCTTCGCCTAATGGGTGTTCAGAACCTGTTTCACCAGAAGCTGCATAATATAAAAGATTTTCTTTAGTAATAAGAGGAGTTACCAAAATATCCGTCACGATAGGTTTACCTTCTGTCAGTGTCCCTGTTTTATCAAATACAATCGTGTCTAAATTATGAGTGGTTTCTAACGCCTCACCACTTTTTATCAAGACACCATGTTCTGCCCCTTTTCCGGTTCCAACCATAATACCTGTTGGAGTCGCCAAACCTAAGGCACATGGACAAGCAATGACAAGGGTTGTTATGATAACGGATAAAACAAATATTCCAGATTGACCTGCAATTAACCAAGCAATCCCTGCTAAAACGGCTAATGCTATAACAATCGGTACGAAATATCTGGTAATGATATCGGCCATTCGAGCAATGGGTGCTTTAGACCCTTGAGCATCTTCTACTAATTTTATGATTTGAGATAGAGTTGTATCACTTCCCACTCGAGTCGCGCGGTAATCAATGGAACCATTTTTATTGATACTAGCCCCAATAACCTCGTCTCCAATTTCCTTTTCCACGGGGATACTTTCTCCTGTCAGCATTGATTCATCGACTGAAGTGCGTCCCTCAACAACAACACCATCTACAGGCATACTTTCTCCCGGACGAACTCGAATAACATCTCCTAAAGCGACTTCGTCCACAGTAATCTCTTGTTCCACACCATTACGTATCACTCGAGCTGTTTTAGGAGCCAAGTTAACTAATTTTTCAATAGCTGAGGACATTTGACCCTTTGATCGCTCTTCTAAAAATAGCCCTAAAGTATGGAGTGTCAAAATAACGCCAGTTACTTCATAATAAAGTAAATCTGAAAAATTACCGTAACCCAGGCCTGTTGCGATTGTCGCAGCGAGACTGTAAACAAATGCAGCCGCCGTACCAAGCGCAATCAAGGAATCCATATTCGGGTGACCTTTAAATAAGGTTTTGAATCCCTTCTGGAAATATTCCCAGCTCACTACCATTATCGGCAAAGTCAGAATAAGTTGTAAAAGAGACATATTTAATGGATTTGTCATTGGGTCAATGATATTTGGTAGTGGCATGCCTACCATATGACCCATGGATATAATTAGTAAAGGGATTGTAAATATAATGGATACCCCAAAACGATTTGAAAGTTGCTTCATTCTTTTTTCTTTTTTCTCACGCTTCTCTGCTCGTGAATGATCTTGAGTATCCGTAGTCTCTAATACAGCTGCATAACCACTATTGGATACAGCACCAGTCACATCAGATACTGAAATTACTGACGGGTTATAAGAAACTTGCATTTTTTCTGTCGCTAGATTGACTGAAACTTTATCTACGCCCGACAACTTTCCGACAGCTTTTTCAATTGTCTGTGCACAGGATGCACAGGTCATCCCTTCAATTGCAAAGGTTTGCGTCGTTCCTTCCTGGGTGACCATTTCATACCCTAAATTATCCACTGCTTTTTGTAGATTTTCTACCGAAAAAGTTGATTCATCGTACTCTATACTTAACTTTTCTGTTGCTAGGTTTACGGAAGCCTGTGTGACCCCACGAACCTTTTTTGCTGCTTTTTCTACTGTCTGTGCACAAGATGCGCAGGTCATACCTTCTATGGCAAATGATTTATTCTCCAATTTTTTCACTCCTTATTCTCCATGATGATGTAAATGGCAATCGCATTGCCCTTCTGCACACTGACAATCAACTTCTTCTACTGCGAAAGCTTTTTTCATTTCTAATATTTCTTCTAGCCTTTGGATATCATCGAAGCTTAAGACATGATCTTCAATGATACTCCCTACTACCTTCCCGACATTCTTTCGACAAATACGGTTGAAAATATCGTCTGTATAAATTCCTATGGCTTCTTTCTCTTCAATATTGGCAGTATAAATAAATTTTCTTCCTTCTTTCTCTGTATTTAGTACGCCTTTTTCAACCAGTCGACCTAAGAGCGTTTTGATAGTAGCTTGTTTCCAGTCCATTTTTTCTTTCAATATGGAGATGACTTCTTTACTAGTCACTCGTCCATTCGCCCAGACTACACGCATAACCTCCCATTCAGCATCTGTAATATGAAGGTCTACAGCTATAGTACTCATATTCTCCCCTTCTTTCGTTTACGCGTGTAAACATTAATGTTAAATACAGTTTACACTAGTAAACGATTATTGTCAAGAGTTTATGTAAATGAATAATTTGTGATGTGTACAGAAGTCAAACATTTGTGACAATCGCTTATAAAGAGTTGCTTAATCAGGATAGCGAATAGCCATCAAGTTCTTTTAGCCTGTCAAGGACATCCTTTTCCTTGATAGGCTAAAAGAACTTGGTATAATGGCTCGCTATGATTAAGCGACTTTCTGATATTCTTCTATCACTTGGTTTGGACTCTTAAACCCAGGTGTTTTCGTAACGACGTTATTCTGACGTCGATAATAACGTTGATGCGCTTTAACTAACTCTTCCACACTTCTAAATTCCCGCTTTTGATAAAAACGTTCCGTATCCATTCGATGACTTCGTTCTACTTTACCATTCTGCCACGGACTATACGGACGTGTCTTCAGATACTTAATGTCTTTTGATGCTAAAATACTTTCGAAAATGGTCTTGGGTGCACTCGGATCATCACCATTCGTAAATTCTTTCCCATTATCCGTTTGAATACAGTCGATCTTGAACCCCAATCCTGCTCCTAACTCGAGTAAAAAATACGCTGTATGCGTCACACTTTTCTCGTCTACAATCTTACAGTATCGCTTTCGTGAATACTCATCGATTGCCGTTATCTGATAATATCTAATCCCTCATGTATCAAACTTTAAGCATTCTCTTGGTACATACTTAATATCAATCTGTACTTTCTCCCCGGGATAACTCACCTCTATCGGTTTCCATTTTGATTTGGGATACCGTTTGACTGCTTCTTCCGTGTTTTTATGCCATCCTTGTTGGCGGATTATCTTACACATCGTTGTATAATGTCGATGATAACCTTGCTTCAGGCATTCGACATACACTTGAGCCAAGCCTTCGTGACCGTATCGTTGATGCTTTGTTCGGACTAACTGAAGGTCCTCAGCTGTATGTTGATTAGGATGAGTTAGAGGGCGTCTACTTTTCGCTCGAAGACTCTCCCAACTCCCATCATAACGCGCAACCCATCTTGAGATTTGTTGGCGAGAGGTATGATAACGACGGGCTGCTTGGGGATAGTTTCCGCATTTTACCGCATATTTCAGGGCGTTCTTTCTATATCGCATTTCTTCTGTTATAATTGATTTCATAGAGAGCTCCCTTTACAATGTTGTGTCCTAACTTTATTGTATCAGAAGCTCTCTTTTTTGTTTATTCTTTTGTCACATATGTATGATATCCTAACATCTTTTTGGAGAATTAAAAAGAAGAGCAGCTGAGAATTCCTCTCGGCTGCTCTTCCAATATTATTTTTTAGATATATCCCTGTTTCTTACTCAGCAGAAAGCTCCGAGTCGGTTACCCATTTATGGTTCTTGACTTTCTCTCCACCCGTGGTTGGCTGGTAGTCAATCACGTATACTGTGGTGCTTTTAGCATCGTCAATCGTAGCCGTTGCGCCTTCCATGCCTTCCATGTGGTCGGCTTCCAAGGTTACCTCGTCTCCTGGTTCGAAAGGTTCCTCTCCTGCATCCGCAATCTCCTCGTGAATTACCCATTTGTGATTCTCTTCGCGCGGGCCGCCATTTGTAGGATCATAGGATACCTCGTAGGCTACAGTGTCAAAAGCGCCCACAATCGTGGCTTCTGCCCCCTCCATGCCTTCCATGTGCCCGTCTGTGATTGTTGCCGTCTCCCCCACGTTGTAGGTAGGATTTTCAGCTTTTTCCAAACCTACTGGGATTTCACCAGATTCATCGTGCACCATGTCGCCGTGATCACCACTTTCTGAAGATGTTTCTTCGGTTGTCGTTTGATTTGTATCTGTTCCAGTAGATTCATTTATCTCGTCACTGCCACATGCTCCAAGTAATAAGGCAGATGACAGTAAAATAATTCCTATCCATTTTTTATTCTTTTTCATTTTTTCCTCCTGAATTAAAAAAATAAAGCTCTAAATTTAAAGTGGTGGATTTTATAATGAGGTTAGCCACCTCTAAAAATCCATAATAAAACGATGTGAATTTCATGATATATTGAAGTTACCACTAACTCTCAATAGAAAAGGATGAATTCACATGACGCAAGACCAGTTTAACACAGTCTTACGAAAAGGGACACACTTATCTTATCAAGAACGTTGTCACATTCAGATTCTCAAGAAAGAAGCCTATTCTCACCGCGCTATTGCTAAGTTATTAGGGCAATCACCTCAAACCCTTCATAATGAAGTGAAAAGAGGCACCATCACGCAACTGAAACGCCAAAAACAAAACGGTAAAACCTACGACTATACCTACACACTATATGATGCCGATGCCGGACAAGCCAATTATGACCGTCAACGTCTTCACTGCGGTAGGCGACCTAAATGGGCGGATTCCAACGCCTTTATTGACTGGGCAGACGAAAAGATGCTTCAAGATAAATGGTCCCCCGATGTTGTCGTGCGTTTTGCTCGTGAACATCAGTTGTTTGACGCTGCGATTGTTCCTTTATATCAGAGTGCCTTTTTATCTTGATGTACGAACGCATTATTCAAAAACGATGACGGGCATTCCTGGATAAGCATACTCAAAAACGATTGGCATGATATCAGGTGGTGTATTGATACAACCAAGTGACCCGTTAACTAAATAGGCATCTCCACCAAAGTATGGCTGCCAATTAGCATCATGAATACCTTGTCCGGTATAATCAAAGGCTAACCAATACTCAACAGGCTGTACGTAATCCTTTTCAGTTCGAGGGTTGTAGCCTTTCAATTCTGAAGGACTTTCCAAATTCCAAATAGCATAAGCACCTGGTATTGTATTCGTGCCAATCTGTCCTGTTACCACAGGGGTAGAAAGGACCTGATTGCCATCGATGTAGACAAACATTGTCTGGTTTAACATGTCCACTTCAATATAACTATTACCTATATCATCTAAAGTACCATTGTATCCTATTCCAACAATAGTCGGTTCACGCACCACTGGGACCGCTGCTTGTAAATCAGCTAAAATGGCTTGCGTTTCTGCTTCACGATCAATTGACCAGCCTAAGGTTCCGGGGAGAAGCTGAACTTCTCCTTGTAAAGTACTGTTAAAGAGGCGATAGTCATCATAAGTAGCATAACGCTCATTTAACGTTCCTAAATATTCGTAAATCATGTCCTCATCAAAGTTGACTTCATTGAATTCATCAATGTAAAGCCAACTTAAAATTAATTCTGGTGTAATGACTTCTTCATATCCAGCAATGGTTAATGTAATTTGAAGATTATTGTAAACTTTAAGCCGGTCTAATTCTGAAAGTAAGCTTTCATCCGTCGATGTAATGTCAGGTTCGAGATAAGCTTCACTCACTTCTACCGTTGTCTGACCCTCTTGAAGACCGTCTAAAACTAAGTCCAATAATTTATCCTGATTAATTTCAGTTCCTATTTGCTCTGGCTCAATATAGTAGCCCATCTCTTCTGAATATTCTATTGTTGCATCAGTTGGACTTAGGCGAGTAGTATCAGACAGCGTTATTGAATCAATCATGGTGCTCAATTTCTCCTGATTAATTACTAAATCTCCCTCAGCAACCCCTTCATAATTACTATCATTAAACAAACCATTCAACCAGGTTGTTTGATTTTGTTCTTGAATGAGAGAATCAAGTTGTGGGGTTAAATTAATTTGCGGGTCTAGGTCTCCAAGTGTCACGCTTCCTATTGGTTCGTTATTCTCTTTTAATGTTAGGGTATGATTTTCTAACTCCCTTGTAATTTTAGCGTTTGCCTCTTCTTTTGTTAAATGACTAATATCTATGTTTGCAAAACTGGTGTTCATTAAAAATCTTTGTGAAAAATGTTGAGCCCCGATAGTGTGACCTATACCTAGGAATAGAAAAATTACACCAAGTGTAATAATAATTTTTTTCATTGTGCACCTCTTCTCAAATTTTACCTAACTGCTGCTTCTTTACTCTACGACTTTATAGTTTGCATCTGACAAAGCCGAAGAAAATGAATCTAAATTTAATCTTTCTTTAGAAATTACCACCGCTCTTTTACTTTCTAGATCCACGGAAACAGTATCTAAACCTTCAGTTGAAAATATCGTCTGTATAATTTCCTACGGCTTCTTTCTCTTCAATATTGGCAGTATAAATAAATTTTCTACCTTCTTTCTCTGTATTTATTACGCCTTTTTCAACCAGTCGACCTAAGAGCGTTTTGATAGTGGCTTGTTTCCAGTCCATTTTTTCTTTCAATATGGAGATGACTTCTTTAATAGTCACTCGATCATTCGCCCAGACTACACGCATAACCTCCCATTCAGCATCTGTGATATGAAGGTCTATAGCTATAGTACTCGTATTCTCTCCTCTTTTCGTTTACGAGCGTAAACATTAATGTTAAATACAGTTTACACAAGTAAACCATTCTTGTCAAGTCTTTTTTAAATAAATATAACCAGCTATTATTGCCTTTGTTTTCCTATCTTTACCCAATACTAATTATAGGGTTACTGATTATTCCACGCTTTTAAGGTAAGCTGTAGCCAATTCAAGGCACCCGCTGTTTTGACCCCGAATCTGCACATCAAGGCAATCAATCCACGTTTGGAGCCCACCTCGGTCTCTCTTTTAGGTATAGTTGAGACTTTTTGCCCAGCCATCAAAAAAAGAGTTATCTATCAATTAGGTTTGAGCTGCCACTCCCTAATTGATAAATAACTCCGTCTTTAATCGCGATACGTTTATTCTTTAATATACATTAATCTTGTTTCATCATTTAATCGCAATACATTCATTCTTCTGTTCCCATTGTTGATATCTCGTCATCATGATAATACAAAACAACTTTATTTTGCTTTTTACTTTCTTTTACATCAATGATACGTTGGTTAGAACTGCCTCGGAAACGTAAAGTTAAATCGCATTTCGCCAAAATAAATCGCCCATCAACTAAGACATCTACATAATCAAGTAATGCTAATTTATCATCTGTTTCTTGCTGTAATTCTTCCCAAGTATAACCAGACCACGACCAAATATCTTTAGTATCACCATACGTTTCTCTTACTCGCTTACAAAGACGCAATAATACCTTAGTGTTCAAGAAAGGTTCTCCTCCTAACAAGGTTAACCCTTGGCAATAAGAAGCCCCTAAATCTTTAATAATTTGGTCTTCTAATTCTTGAGTATAATAAGTACCATAATTAAAATTTTGAATGATTTTATTATAGCAGCCCTCACATTGAAATAAGCAACCACTAACATATAAACTACAACGGACCCCTTCACCATCGACAAAGTTGTATGGCTTATAATCGGCAATTTTATGTTGTGACCAATCTTCTGAACGCCATTCTTTTGGTTGTGGATTCTTCATTATAACGAACCCTTCATGTGTTTCTTACGTGCAGAAATTTCTTTATGACGTCCTTTTACCATTGGTCTTAACTGTGGATTTCCTAAATAACCACATGTTCTCTTTACGACGTCACAAGTTTCAGGATTACGATTGCCACATTGAGGACATTGAAACCCTCTTTCGGTTGGTTTAAAATCACCATCATATCCACATTCATAACAATGATCAATCGGTGTATTGGTACCTAAATAGCCCACTTTTTGATACGCATAATCCCAAACAGCCTCTAAAGCTTTAGGGTTTTGACGCATATTAGGATACTCACAATAATTAATAAATCCACCTGAAGTATAGGGTAAATATTCTGATTCAAAATCTAGCTTTTCAAAAGGTGTTGGTTGTTTTCGAACATCATAGTGGAAGGAATTAGTATAATAATCTTTATCTGTTACATCGGGAATCATACCATAAAACTCTTGATCCATCCGACAAAAACGATCCGTTAAACTTTCTGAAGGTGTGCCATAAATACTAAAATGATAGCCATATTGTCTACCTAATTTATCTGCATATGCTTTCATATATTTTAAGATGTCTACTGTAAATTGCTTGGCTTCAGCGTTCGTTTCCCAGTTAGGACCATAAAAGACAGTCCCTACTTCATAAAGTCCAATATAACCCATTGATACGGTCGCACGACGGTTTTTAAAAACTTCATCTACTGAATCATTTTTTGTTAGACGTTTACCAAAAGCACCATGTTGATATAAGATTGGTGCATTTTCAGGCAATGCTTCTTTTACACGTTCAACACGATATACTAAGGCCTCTTCTAAAATTGACAGACGTTCATCTAATAGTTCCCAGAAACGATCTTTCGATTGCATCGATTCAATCGCAATACGAGGTAAATTTAAGGTCACGACACCTAAATTCAT
This sequence comes from Globicatella sulfidifaciens DSM 15739, assembly GCF_900167405.1. Lineage (GTDB taxonomy): Bacteria > Bacillota > Bacilli > Lactobacillales > Aerococcaceae > Globicatella > Globicatella sulfidifaciens. Next base: position 2,745 of record NZ_FUWO01000013.1, on the reverse strand, counting down.
TCGACCCTCATTGACCTCATTACCATTTTCATCTTGCCATCCTTGTAAAAAAGAACGACACCCCATCGGTGCTTTAAAACTTCCTGTAAATTCAACAATTTTGTCATACATTAACACATCTGGATACATCCGCTTAGTAGAACATTCTAACGCTAATTGCTTAATATCATAGTTTGGGTCAATAGGATTTAAGTTTACTCCATCCTTTAAAGTAAAAACTAATTTAGGAAAAATAGCTGTACGTTTTTCTTTACCTAAACCTAAAATTCTAACCTTAAGAATTGATTTCTGAATTTCACGAGCGTACCAAGAAGTACCTAGTCCAAATCCTAAAGTAGTAAAAGGTGTTTGACCTTGAGACGTATATAAAGTATTAATCTCATACTCTAAACTTTGCATTGAATCATATATATCTTTTTTGGTTTGTTTCATCGCAAACTCTTTTTGTTTCTCTGCATCTTCAATCCACTCGGCAGCAGTTTTAAGATGCTTTTTATAATTAAGTTCTGCATATTGTTCTAACAATTCATCGATACGATTAACACTAGTACCACCATATTGACTGCTAGCCACATTAGCGATAATTTGCGCCATTTGTGCAGTCGCTGTCTGGATTGATTTTGGTGATTCTACCTGCGCATTTCCAATTTGAAAGCCATTCTCGAACATTTGTTTAAAATCAATTAAACAACAGTTAGTCATTGGTGCATACGGATGATAGTCTAAGTCATGATAATGAATTTGCCCCTTTAAATGGGCCTTTTTGACCGATTCAGGCAATAAATCTAACCCGACTACTTTTGAAAGAACGCCCGCTGTTAAATCTCTTTGAGTATTAAAGACACGACTATCTTTATTAGCATTTTCGTTCACAATTTGTGTGTTGCGAGAACGTAGTTGGTTAACTTGATATTCTAAATTAGTAGCCTTTTCTTCAATTTCTGACATCTTTTTAGCAAATTTATCTTCAGATTCATTTTGATTTACATATGATATTATCTCTTTTATGGAACTACTCTTAATCATACTATCTTCATTAGCCCGAAAAATACGGTCAGATATTTCAGCAATTTTGTCACCTATATCAAACTGACCGGAACGATTTAAACTAAAAATCATTTTGTTTAAATTGAATTTTTCTTTTCTGCCATCACGTTTTTGTACAATTAAACTATCAAAATTAATTTGTTTTTTATTTAAACCCACTACCATTCTTATCACCTCAAATACTATATGTAGTGTTTATATTGAACATAGTACCATATATATAGTATTTTAGCTAGTGATTTCATAAAAATTATTTATTAATAAAATATAAAAAATAATTAAGTATATAGGCTAATTCCGGTTTATTCAGACGTTCCAAAATACTTTCACAAAGTGTTGCATTTTCTAATAAATCTTCTAAATAAATACAATTCGCTTTAATAGAGCGATTAATTAAATATTCGTTTGAAAAAACATAGGATATAAGCGAAAATTTCTTCTCAGTAAAATGACGAACATCAACGATTTCACAATAAGGTTTAATAAGGTTCACAAATTCATCAAATGAATATTGCTCGAAAAATTGATGAAGGGTTTCTAAGGGCACATTATGCAAGAAACTATCCTTCTTACCGTATAATAATTCAGTTAAACCACTAAAATATGGCTTCATTCGAATTAATTGAGTGCACAATTTATTAGAATTTATTTTATCTTGCGTTTGAATATAATGCCAGCTATCCACTAATTCATATAATGCTTCACGTACTAAGAAGCCTCTCATCACACATTCAACATGAGAATAATATTGATCGAAGGAATATATTAAAGGAAAATTACTATAATGATCAGCTTCTGAACGATCATACAAAAAATCTAATATAAAAGGACTATCGAGAACTGTATCTCTAGAATAATAAGCTATTGGCAAATGTAAATAAAAATTAAAACTCTTACGAAAGACAACCATCACTTTCCTCCTTATTATACTATACTGAAAAATATATTATCATGGAAACGATTACAAGTCAATTGTTTTATAAATTATATTTATAATAATATTAATATACTAATGTATATAAATAAGTTGGATAAACCATAATAATAACTGCATAGTCTTATAAAAAACTCAGAATTGTTTACTTGGTTTTTGATGAAAAGTAGAAATTTTACCCCCATACGATAACCTAGAAACTATTGTTAAAATAACAGAATTCGATGCTACCAAATACGGATATATAACAGAAAATCGTTACCATATATCATTTGAAGAATTTATTGAGTAGACTAGGTGCCAGACTAATAGTTGTAAATGTATAAGATCATGTGCCAAAGAGCCTATATAAAAACTGATCAACCAATTTTTATATATAGAAAAAACCTTAGCGCTACCAAGCAACTAAGGTCTTCAAAAACTAATGTCGTTATAAAAAGATGCCGATGGTCGGGGTCGAACCGACACGCCCGTGAAGGCACAGGATTTTGAGTCCAGCGCGTCTGCCAATTCCGCCACACCGGCCTAATTGTAAGGCGGTAACCGGATTTGAACCGGTGATCGAGGTTTTGCAGACCCATGCCTTACCACTTGGCTATACCGCCATATCTTTTATAGTTATGCTTCTATTTAAATTAAAAAAACTGGGGTAGCTGGATTCGAACCAACGAATGACGGAGTCAAAGTCCGTTGCCTTACCGCTTGGCTATACCCCAATAATATAAAGAGGCGACTGAAGGGAATCGAACCCTCGAATGTCGGTG
>NZ_FUWO01000018.1 GCF_900167405.1 Globicatella sulfidifaciens DSM 15739 | reverse complement strand
AAACAATTACATTATTGGGAAAAGCGAATGGCCCGTAGACGTTTACAAGCCAAAAAGAACGGTGTAGCTTTAGTGGATGCGAAAAACTACCAGCAAGCCAAACGGCAAGTTGCCCGTATTCATCAACGTATCAAAAACATCCGTAAGGATTACATTCATAAGATTACAACCGATATGGTTAAAAGTTATGACGTTATCGTCCTAGAGGACTTGAAGACGACTAATATGATGAAAAATCATCAATTAGCTCGTTCGATTGCTGGCCAATCCTGGCGGATGTTTAGAACAATCCTAGAGGCAAAGTGCGAAATGTACGATAAGACATTTGTAGCGATTAATCCGTACAAGACGTCACAAAAATGTTCCAATTGCGGATATGATAGCGGTAAAAAAGCGTTAAATATACGTCATTGGACTTGTACGAAGTGTAATATGCATCACGATAGAGATATCAACGCAGCTAAAAATATATTAAATATTGGCCTGGAACAGGCCTTAGTTAAATAGCTTAGACCGCTGTTTTGCTTTGAAATAAGCAGAACAAGTCATGAGTGTTCCTAGAAACACGCCATTATAATGGCGTTGTAGTTCATCAATCTATCGATAGCACAGTGTGTATCAAATTTAAAGACGTTCTATTCGCTAGCTTTTTTGACAGTGAAGACACCGTGCAAATGGCTAGACGATAGAAATAATCCAACGGTTTTATATTTTGACTTGTTAATCAATTAGTCTTTTAATGCTTCAAATTTTGCGCGCATGGTGGGATTGTTACGCGTTAATTTTTTCACAGTTAAATCATCAGCTTTATTGTTTGCTAGACGTAAGTTATTTTCAGAAGATAATAAAGCAGCTTTAGTTTTTTCTAAATGCGTAATGGTTTTGTCAATTTCATCAATGGCTGTTTGGAATTTGCGGCTGGCCAAGTCATAATTCCGTGCGAAGGCTGATTTGAATTCTTCTAAATCTTCTTCAAAGTGTGCAATATCAATATTTTGTTCTCGAGTTAAAGCTAACTCTTGTTTATATTGTAGTGAGTTCATCGCAGCATTTCTAAGTAGACTAATAATCGGAATAAAGAACTGCGGACGAATAACATACATTTTTTCATAAGCATAGGAAACATCAACAATTCCATTATTATATAATTCATTATCCGCTTCTAGTAAGCTGACTAATATAGCATATTCACATTTCTTTTCAGTACGATCTTTATCTAATTCTTTAAAGAAATGTTCATTTTTCTTTTTAGTAGCTGTTTCGTCATTTTCATTTTTCATCTCAAACATAATCGAAATGATTTCAGTACCGTGTTCATCATATTCTCGATAAATATAATCGCCTTTACTTCCTGAACGGGCATCATTATCTTTCCCAAATTGTGCACGAGGAAAGGCGGTAGCGCGAATCTCATTAAACTGAATTTCGCAATGTTGTTCGAGACTTTCACCGACCATTTTAGTGGATTGTTTAGCTTTAAAGTCTTTATAGAAGGCGATGGTTTCATCTTTTTGCATTAATTGAATTTCATAGCGTTCTTTTAAGTTTTTCTGCTCAATTAAAGTTTCTTTTTCTAGTAATTGCAAACGATTGGTTAATTCATTAATTTCTTTATCTTTAGCTGTTACCAGTTCCATCGATGAAATCTTATGCGTATTCTCAATTTGTTTTAATTGAGCTTCCAAGTCGGCAATTTGTTTGTCGCGTTGGGTCAATTGTTCGGTTAAATCAGCTTTAATTTGCGTTTCTTTTTCAACTAAGGAAGCGGCAGTTTTTTCTTTTTGTAAATCAATTTGTGCTTGTAACTTCGCTAAAGCCTGTTCTTTTTCAGCGATTAATTTGGTTAAAGCTTGCTCTTTGTCGTTCTTTAGTTGGGTAATTTCACGGTCTTTTTCGACTGCTAATTGTGCTAACTCTTTTTCTTTATCATTTAATTGTTCAGTTAATAGTTTACTAATTTTTTCTTCGGCAAGGGCAATATCTTTTTGATGCTCTTCATTAATTTGTACTAAACGATTATGTAGTTCTTGATCAAATTCTGAGGTTCTAACTTGGCTAGCGATATTCGCATAACTTGTCTTATCAATTTGAAAAGTTTCACCACAATGTGGACATTTAATTTGGTGCATGTACTCAACTCCTTTGTTTGTCAATAGTATTGTATCATAGGGTGTGGTCAAGTTTCATCTTTGTATAAAATACGTAAATTTGCTGCCAAATACTTATTTAACAGTTATCCCTGATAAACCGATAATATTTTAATTGTAATAAATTAATTTAACAAAAATCCAGACTCAGTCAATTACCAAGCCCAGATTATAATAAGTCGCAATTGTAAAACACTTCTCTAATAGATAAGTTGTCTAGTAAGATTTAACCTTTGTAACTGAAAATGCATCCGTTTTTTGCATCACTAACTGACCAAATAAAATTCACAGTTCGGAATGTCCGTATATCATTTTATGAACAGAAGTATTGGTTGAAATTTTATGATTCTGAAAGGCGGTATACCATTTTTTAACAGCTATACTGCTTCAACATCATGATTCGTATTTCACCGAAAATGTTGTCGATTAAATGACTGTTCGATTTAAGACGGCTTTTGCTTCTTGATAAATATCTTCAATAATTGTGTGAACCGGCTTAATTTCACGAATCATTCCTGCAATTTGGCCGGCCATTAGCGAACCGTTCTCAAGATCACCGTCTTTAACAGCTTTGGCCAAAGATCCAAGTGTCAAGCTTTCTAATTCATCACGGTTAGCATACGTATTTTCCAGTTCAATAAATTTCTCAGTCATTTGATTACGAAGACAACGCACTGGTGCGCCAGCTCGTGTACCAGTGACAACCGTATCGGTATCGATTGCTTTGAGTATTGCTTCTTTATAGCCTTTGGCAATCGGACATTCTTCACTCGCTAAGAAGACGGTTCCTAATTGAACCCCTTGCGCGCCTAAGGTGTAAGCAGCGGCCATCCCGCGACCATCTGCAATTCCACCGGCCGCAATGACGGGGATTTTAACGGCATCAACGATTTGGGGAATCAGTGCCATAGTGGTGGTGGTACCAATATGACCACCTGCTTCTGTTCCTTCTGCAATAATCGCATCTACTCCTAATTCTGCCATCTTAATGGCATGTTTGACGCTCGCAACTACAGGAATGACTTTAATCCCGGCTTCTTTTAGATAGGGCATGACATGCTTGGGTGTGCCGGCACCGGTTGTGACGATTGGGACTTGTTCATCAATGATTACTTGGACTAATTCCGGAATATTTTCCATCATCAACATCAAGTTTACGGCAAAAGGACGATCGGTAATTTTTCTTAACTCGCGAATTTCATGACGTAAGGTTTCAGCTGACATGCCACCTGAAGCAATAATACCAAGTCCACCAGCTTGTGAAACGGCCGCGGCTAGGGGGTAGCGTGCAATTTGCGCCATCGCTCCTTGAAAGATGGGATATTGAATATTAAAAAGTTGTGTAATGGTCATAAGGCATCCTCCTAAAAGTTTGATTTATATTTCACAAGTTAATCGTATCATAAAATTTATCACTTTAATAGATTTCGCTGGATAATTTTATGAAGAAGGAGCCTGAAGAAAAATAGATGGTTTTCATTTAATCTACCGAACGCTGCCACAGTTTAGACTTGGCATGAAGTAGACAATCGGATGCTATTTTGATGCGTCTGTCTAAAACTTTGGAAGTGGACCAGAAGTAGAAAATCGAATGATTGAATTTGACCAAGTTGAGGCCTCATCTTTTTAAGACGCAGTTTGATGCTTTTCAACATACAGTTGACCATTAGCGAGTAATTCTTTGACTAGATTAATCAATTTGATACTTAGTCTCTTTAAAACATCGTTTTATGTCGCTTGACCATTGTGAATGTTATTAACCAAATTTACCAAGTTTATACTAGCCATGAGAAGGAAAGCCATTCATAAAATCATACTGATTAAAATCTAAGAATAATCGCTCAGTGGTACTAAGTGGAGAATGAGAATGAAAAAGAAGGAGTATCAATTTATAAATGGGAACCTATCCCACATCATTGTCTGTTTAATTAAATAAATTATCAAAAGTGGGGTGATGGTCGTTTTAGAAGTGAGATAATAAATTAGCATGTTCATGCCTTATCAAAGGGCGTTCTTTCGATAGCGCTCACTTTGCGCAATATGATATAATATAAGTATGAGAAAATGAATAAAGTGAGGATAACTAATGATGAATATTGCCTTAATTGCCCATGATCAAAAGAAACCTATCATGATTGAATTAACAGAAAAATATTTAGATGTGTTGAGTCAAAATACGATTTATACTACTGGAACTACCGGTAAAGTAATCAATGAAAAAACAGGGTTAGTCGTCAATCGTTTAAACTCAGGTCCATTAGGTGGCGACCAACAAATTGGTGCGATGATTTCCGAACAAAAAATTGAATTGGTTATCTTTTTACGTGATCCATTGGCAGCACAACCGCATGAACCGGATGTCAATGCGTTAATTCGTTTGTGTGATGTCTATAATATTCCATTGGCCACGAACATTGGAACGGCCGAAGTATTACTAAATGCTTTACCATTAGTAGAAGCAGTTGAAGAAGGCGCCCTTTAATGAAAAAAGGTGACATTGATTATAGAAGGTGCCCTTTAAATATAAAAATCACCCTTTAATGATAGAAGGCGGTATCGCATTATAAAAAAAATAACGGAAAATGGGTATTCCAATTAAGGAATGCCATTTCCGTTAAGCCTGCTTTTTTATAGTAAGTATGTGTCACAAAGGAAGGACTAATTCATCTTCTTCGGGCTCACCTAAAACTTCGATAATTAAGCCATGTGGTAAGCAAATTGCTGTTTGACCGGGACGTTTTATCCAACCGGTCTTAACCCCGATTTGATCAGGAGAATTATCTTCTTTAATGCGAATGTGGTCACCTTCGCGTTCGATAATATTATATTGGTTATCACCGGGATAATAAGTCTTTTGTACGTTTTCGGCGCCTTCATATAATTCGAAACGATCGACTTCTTTTCCATGTATTTTGACAATCGCATAATTGGTCACTTCTGGTTGCATTGAATATTGAATCGCGGTAACGATGGTTGGTAAAAAGGAGAGAAATACAGCGAAGGTAATTAAGATATAATCCCATGGTTTTAGAAAAGTAATTATTTTCTTCATTCTATCACTCCTTTCATTGATCTTACTTGTTTATTGTATACAAAATACACACTTTTTGCTAGCCTTTTGTTGAAAATTTTGGTATCATATTGTGTGTGCAACTATTAGCGCTATTAAATTAGGAATAGTAAGGAGAATATATTTATATGAATTTAAAAGCAGAATTAAGAACAACTACAGGAACTTCAGCTTCTCGTAAAGCTCGTCAAGAAGGTAAAATTCCAGTAGCAATGTACTCAAAAGGGGAAGAAACCCAATCTTTATTAATTGACCGTCGTGAATTCGAAAACATCTTGAAAAAAGAAGGTGTTAACGCGGTATTCAATGTTGATATCGATGGAAAAACACAACAAGTTTTAATTAAAAACTTTGTTAAAGCTTCATTAAAAGATGAGTTCTACTCAGTAGACTTACAAGCTGTTTCAGCAGATGACAAATTACAAGTTGAAATTCCAGTGGTATTAGTTAACGAAGAAACTGTTAAAGTAGGTATCGTGGACTTATCATTATCAACTGTATTAGTTGAAACAACACCAGCAAACATTCCTTCATCATTTGAAGTTGATGTTAAAGGTATGGAAATTGGTGACGTTAAATATGCTTCTGACTTAGAAATGCCAGCTAATGTTGAATTAGTTACAGATGCAGAAGAATCATTAGTGTCAGTCGTAGCTCCAACTGAAGAGCCAGAAGAAACAACTGGCGAAGATGAAGTTGCGGAACCAGAAGTAATCGGTGAAAAAGAAGCAACAGAAGAATAATTTCTAGTAGGAAATGGAGGTTGGGGCGCAAGTCTCAACCTTTTTTATTGAAAGGGGGATGGTGATGGTAACAGCAAGTGCTCAGTTAAAAGAAGAAATAATTGCGGCCGCAAAAGAAATTGGCATCGATAAAATAGGTTTTTCAACAGCTGAACCTTTTGCTCATCTGAAAGCCTCACTTGAGGAGCAAAAAGCTAAAGGTCATACTTCAGGTTTTGAACATCCTAATATCGATGAAAGACTTTACCCAGAATTAATTTTCGACGGACCAAAGTCGATTATATCGATTGCTTTAGCTTATCCAAGTCGGATTAAAAATCCTTACCCTCAAGATCGTGAAAACCGCCGAGGAATGTTTGCCAGAGCATCATGGGGAACGGATTATCACCATATTTTACAAGATCGTTTGGATAAGTTAATTTCCTTCATTAAGACTAAGACTGAAACGGCTAATTTCAAACCAATGGTTGATACGGGTGAATTAATTGATGTGGCAGCTGCCCAAAGAGCGGGTCTAGGATTTATCGGTAAAAATGGTCTGCTGATCACCAAAGAATTTGGTTCTTATGTCTATTTAGGTGAGATTATTACCGACATTGAGTTTGAACCGGATACCCCTGTTGAAAATGGATGTGGGGAATGTACCCGATGTATCGATGCTTGTCCAACCAATGCTCTGCTTGGTGATGGTCGGATGAATGCTCAACTTTGTCTTAGCTATCAAACGCAAACTAAAGGTTATATGCCGAAAGAATTTCGTCGGAAAATCACTCATGTTATTTATGGGTGTGACATTTGTCAAATTGTCTGTCCTTATAATCAAGGCATTGATTCACACATTCATCCAGAAATGGAGCCAAATCCTGACCAAGTTCAACCTTTATTGAAACCGATGTTAACGATGTCGAATAAAGAATTTAATGCTAAATTTGGTGAAATGGCCGGTTCTTGGCGTGGGAAGAAACCATTACAAAGAAATGCGATTATAGCATTAGCCAATTATCGTGACCGTACCGCTTTGCCATTATTATTAGAAATAATGGAACAAGATCCAAGACCGATGATAAGAGGTACAGCCGCTTGGGCGATTGCACAAATTCAACGTTATTACAATGTTTCAATGATACAATGCGTGGCAAATCAATTGGAGAAGGAAACCGACCCCGAAACAATACAAGAAATGACTGAGGCTTTAGAAACATTAAAGAATAAACGGATGCCTCGAGATGAGAAGAAAGTAGAGTAATCAATGAAAAATCATATCGCCTTATTTGAACCTTTAATGCCAGCCAATACCGGTAATATTGCCCGTACTTGTGCGGCGACGAACACGGCATTACATTTAATCGAGCCTTTAGGTTTTAGTACCGATGACAAAATGTTAAAACGTGCTGGGTTAGATTATTGGCATAATGTCGAAATTTATTATCATAAAAATTTAGATGCTTTCATGGAATGGCTAGGTGAACGCCGATTATATTTAATCACCAAGTTTACCCCTCATGTCTATAGTGAGGTAAATCTAGCCGATGAAAGTGTTGAGGAGCAAGTGTTTATCTTTGGTAAAGAAACAACCGGTTTACCGATTGAATTTATGGAAGCACATCAAGATCAGTGTTTGCGGATTCCAATGAATGATGAACATGTGCGTTCTTTAAATCTATCTAACACCGCTAATATTATTATTTTTGAGGCTTTACGCCAACAACAATTTAAAGGCTTAGAGAAAGTTCACCATTATCGTGATACTGAAAAAGCACGCCAACTAGAGTGGTAATACAAAGAGTGAGGAAAAGAAATTGCAGAACAATTGTTTTTGCATCTTGTCCCCACTCTTTTTTTATGATGAGACGGAAGCGGCTATATCATTATGCGACGAAACGGCTCTACAATTGTGCAACGAAAACGAGTCTTTAATGTTGCAACGCATACGACTCTTTTATTGTGCGAGTGAAGCGAGTCTTTAATGCTGCAACGGAAACAACTCTTTTATTATGCGAGTCTATCATGATGAGATAGAGCAGAAGAATTGAAAATAATCTGGTTTTCTACTCCTTACCCACTCGTAAGTTATTGTCCTTCTCGTAGTAATATGGTATGATAGCAGTAATCGGTTCCTTAGCTCAGCTGGGAGAGCACTACCTCGACAAGGTAGGGGTCGCTGGTTCGAACCCAGTAGGGACCAATTTTTATTTTTTTAAGGTTTACATAAGTTTCAAAAAAATTGATAATATAGCATTCTTCACTAAAATATATAATTTTGAATTTAAAAAGTGTCCTGGTTTTCCTGGATACATAAACCCCCTATAGACTATTGGAATGGACTAGCTAATATGCTAGGTTTTTTATTACTTATCAAATTAATCCCCAATGTCATTAAAACAATATTGATTACCGATTTCGCATAATTTCGTAAATATAGTGAAGCCACACAACCATAAGCAAACCAAACACCAGTATACAAAATGAAGCGGAACTTGACTTTCATTAGTAGATGATTATAATTTAAAGTAACAGATTCGAATAGTAACTAAGGTATTTGTTTAGAGACGTGATGGTCGGTGCAAATCACGCGAATTAATTAGTGAATCCACGAATCGGTATGCCTATGAAAACAATTTATTGAGTAAGTAGTGCCGGTAATCCCGTTAACGATTTGATTTGAGAGCAAGTATGATCATCATATTTGAAATCGGGTGGTACCGCGAACAGAGCCTTCGTCCCAGATAGTGGATGAGGCTCTGTATTTTTTTATAGCTAAAGAGGAGGAAGCGATATGTTAGATCGTAAAGTATTAAGAGATAAGTTTGAAGAAGTAGCGGCTAAATTAGCTACCCGTGGTGTAGCTCGTGAGACTTTGGATGAGTATCGTGAATTAGATATTCAACGCCGTGAATTGTTAGTGGAAGTAGAACATTTAAAGCAAACGCGTAATGCTGTATCAGGCGAAATTGCCCAATTGAAACGCAATAAAGAAAATGCTGATGAAAAAATTGCTGAAATGAAAACATTAGGGGAAACCATTAAAGCAAAAGATGAAACTTTAACGGCTATTGATGAAAAGTTAGAGTATATTGAACATCGATTACCAAACATTCCTCATGACAGTGTACCAGTTGGTGAAGATGAAGAAGATAATGTGGAAATTCGTCGTTGGGGTGAACCTAGCCAATTTGATTTTGAACCATTGAATCATTGGGATATCGCCGAAAAACTTGGTATCTTAGATTTTGAACGTGCCGCAAAAGTAACCGGCAGCCGCTTTGTTTTCTATAAAGGACTAGGTGCTCGTTTAGAACGTGCAGTCTACAATTTTATGTTAGATACTCATACTGAAAAAAATGGTTATACTGAAATGATTCCACCTTATATGGTTAATGATCAATCAATGTTTGGAACTGGCCAATACCCTAAATTTGTTGAAGATACCTTCCAATTAACTGATGAACGTGGCTTTACTTTAATTCCAACAGCTGAAGTGCCTTTAACGAACTATGTTGCCAATGAAATTTTATCGGAAGACCAATTACCAATTAAAATGACTGCTATGTCACCTTCTTTCCGTTCTGAAGCGGGTAGTGCAGGACGTGACACACGTGGTTTAATTCGTCTACACCAATTTCATAAAGTAGAGCTTGTTAAAATTGCTCATCCCGACCATTCTTATGAAGAATTAGAGGCAATGACTGCCAATGCAGAAGGGATTCTACAAGCATTGAATATTCCGTATCGTGTGTTAGCTTTATCAACCGGTGACATGGGCTTTTCAGCAGCGAAAACTTATGATATTGAAGCATGGATTCCGGGACAAGATACTTACCGTGAGATTAGTTCATGTTCAAACTGTGAGGCTTTCCAAGCAAGACGTGCCAAAATTCGTTTCCGTGACTCAGAAGATCGTGTAGTATTAGCTCATACCTTAAATGGATCTGGCTTAGCTGTCGGACGTACAGTAGTAGCTATTTTAGAAAATTACCAACAAGCAGACGGCAGTGTGAAAATCCCAGAGGTGCTTGTTCCATATATGGGCGGGGTTACTGAAATTAGATAATATCTTTTTATAGTCAAACTATCTAGAAAATAACATTTTTCTCTATCAATGATGGGCCTTAACTAGCTTAAATCGCTGGTTACCAAATTGATAGAGATTTTTTATTTTTGGAAATCTTTGATCAGGTTGTAAACTTTGTAAAAAAAGGTCAAATTTTAAATGTTTCATTTGTAATATAACCTGGATGTTTTATAATAGACTTATGAGAGAGAATGGGAGGGATTTCAATGAATGGAGGACTGAAGCTTTTAAGGAAAGTAAAAGGCGTATGGGTTGCTGTAGCCATAATGTCTGGGTTTGTGGGAGCAGGGAAAATTGTATCAGCCGAAGAAACTGTATCAGTACCAACCGCAGTATTAGAAGAAAACAATATTGATGAAGAACTACCAACATTGGTTGAAAGCGAAGTTATTGTTGAATCAGTGACAGACATGACTGAAGCACCAGCAGAGGACATGACTGAAGCACCCGCAGAAGACATGACCGAAGCACCATCAGAGGACACGACTGAAGCACCAGCAGAGGACACGACTGAAGCACCAGCAGAAGACACGACTGAAGCCGTAGGAGAAGCAACCACCGAGTCACCAGCAGAGGACACAACCGAAGCACTAGCAGAAGCAACCACCGAGTCACCAGCAGAGGACACAACCGAGTCATCAGCAGAAGACACAACCGAAGAAACGAAAGAAAAAACAATTGAAGAGCAAATTGCGGATTTAGATGAAAAAATCAAAGAAAAAGAAGCGGAATGTCAGACATGTGAAATTCAAATGGTTGAATTGAAAGATGAGATTACAATAAAGGAACGTGAAATCTCAGAACTTGAAGCTGCTATTAAACAAGTTGAAGAACAACAAGTAATCGATGAAGCACATCTGACTGAATTAAAGGAACGTTTAGCCAATGTTGAACAAATTCGTGCTGAACTAGTTGCGAAGCAATCAGAATTGACTACTGAAATGGCAAAGACAGCATCCGATTTAGATGCGAAAAAAGAAGAACGGGCTTTATCGGAAGAACAAAGAAAACAAGCTGAAGCAGATAAAGAAAAAACGGCAGAAGCATTAGCGACCGCTGATAAGGCATTAACTGACAAAGAAGCTGCTTTAGAGCGTTTAACCAGTGAAGGTATCGCTGCTGAAATTAAAGCCTTAGAAACTGAAAAAGTTAAATTAGGACAAGAGATTGAAACCCTAACCCAACAAATTGCAGACTTACGAGCACAAAGTGCAAAGAATGCTGATACAGCCGCGATTGATGAGCGTACTAAGGAGTTAACGGTAGCGTTGGATGAATGGAAACGTGTCGCCGATGCACTACAAGCACAAAAGGATCAACTATCAGCACAAAAATCAGATTTGGATGATAAAATTAATCAATACCGGGAATTATTAGGCACTCCACCAATAGTAGGCGAAAATAGTATTTTATTACCCGCTGAATTTACGATGGAAAATATTTACAAATTATATACTGGTGAAATGTCTGAAGCTGAATTTGATGCGATTACCAAACCATATTCACAATTAGAAGGTTCAAAAAATCAATTTGTGATGAGTCCTGGTGATAAAGAACGTATCGTTCCAGATATTAATGATGTTAGCGATCAATTAATTCAAGAATTAACATTCTATTCATTGGACCTCATTAATCAAATCCGTCAAGCTGTTGGTGTTTCTTCTTTAGTAGCTAATTATAGTACCATTAAATTTGCCGATGACATTGCCAAACGTTATGTTAATGACACCTATACATATGCACAAAGTCGTCTAGACATTCAGAATAAAAATAGTGCTGCCGGTCATTATGATAAAGCAATTTCTGAAGAAGCTGGTAAAAACGGATTAGATGATACATATGGCAACTATTATGAGAATCTAGGTTGGGGCTACATGGAATATGAGGGGCAACATACAGAGACCGGTGGTGGCGAATTAACGGAAGATGGCTATGTGAATGTTCCGGTGTCAAATATTAAACGTGCTATTTATTCAAGTGTGTTAAATATGATTTTTGACGATGGTGGCGAACCGAATTATGGTCATTTATATTCATTGATTGGCTTAAGTGAATATATGGCATATAAAGAATTCGAAGCAGTAAATGGCGAGTATAAAGAAACTGAACCTGAATGGTATAACGAACAATTAGCCAATATTGCGAATGATACAAAAGGGCACTTTGGTTTCTCCATGGGAAATGTTAAAGAAGATGACTATTATCAAACGCGTCATCACTTTATTACGGTAACCAAACCACAAGTTAGAGATGAAAATCTTTTTGATCTTAATGCTGATTTTACATTAGACTCGGTTAGTCAAGAAAATGAAGAAGTTGAACAGCTTTTAAATGAAACTTTAGCTCAATATGAGAAAGTAAATACAGAGCTTACACAAAATGACAATAAAATGCAAGCCAACAATGCGCATGGAGCACAAATAAAAGCTGAGCGTGATGCTTTAGTTGAACAAAAGGCTCAAAAAGAAGAACTAGCAGTAGCACAATCAGCGCAAGCGGATCAACTAGCAACAACCCAAACGTCAAAAGAAGAACGATTGGTAGAAGTAAATACTTTGTTAGAGTCATTATCAGAAGAAAATGCTAACTTAGTACAAGCGATTGCAGAAGCACAAGAAGCATTAGAAGAGGCAAAAAATAATCAAGCGTTACAAGCGTCTAATTTAACAGTAATCAATGATTTTATTGAGCACTTGAATGCTAAAATTACTGATTTGTCCGCAACAATTAAAGAATTAGAAGCAACATATGCCTTGATTACGACTCAGGTGGCTGATGTGGAAACAGAAATAAAAGCTTTGGATGATTTACCAGCATTAATAGAACAACAACAACAAACTTTACAGGATCATGCATCTCATTTAGCAGCATTATCAAAACAATTGAATGACAAAGAAGCTGAACTCACTCCATTAGAAGAGGAATTAACAGCTTTAGAAAACAATTGTGAAGAACTGGTGGATAATTTAGCTGAATTGAAAGAAAAACGTCAACAATTAGTTGCTTCAATAAAATCTAAAGAATCCGACAAAGAGCAAAAAGTAACGCAAACATCTGTTAAGAAGAGTGCTGTTTTACCTGAAACTGGTGAAAAAGATCATAATGTTTTACCGGCAGTTGCCATTTTATTAACGACAGGATTAGGTTTTATTACCTTATCTAAACGTAAAGAAGACGCATAATTTATAAAAAAAAACGATTGGCCCGACGGTCAATCGTTTTTTATAGTTAGGGAGTGTATCTCAAACTAGTCTTTAAGACACAGTTTGAAACCACTCCACCACAGCGCTTTTAACGAACAAACATTTACTAAATTTTTCAAGTTTATACTCAGTCTTTTATAGTGAGGGATAAAGTGCAGTCATTTCTACAATTCTTTCTTGTAGGAAATAGACGTCTCAGTATTTTTCGGTGAATAACATTTCTACAGCTGAATAACAAGCAAAATAATAGTGATAACTATAATAATAAACCACGTACTAACTCAATTTCATCAGCATTCAAGCCCAATGAAACAAAATAGTCTGCCACATCAGCATATTGAGCGGTAAATAATTGATCTAAGCCTTCCATAATTTCTGGATAAGAATGATAAATATTTTGCTGATGGCCTTCTTTAATAATGCGTACATCATTTTTAATGTAACCATAACTTACTTGATAATCTGCCACGATTTCTTCAATTGGGACACCTGCCATTTTTAATAACAAATAACTAATGACACCAGTTCGGTCTTTACCCGCACTACAATGAACCACTGCCGGTAAACTATCTGGCTGAATTAACTGTCTAAATAATTTGGCAATTTCATCTTTAGCTTCTTCTAAATATTCCATATAGCGAAATTTCATAAAGTAAGGATCATCGGTTGTTTTGCTCATTTCTAAGGATCGCCCAGCATCGGCACCACCACTTAAATTAATCGTTAAATAGTGGGGGACTAATTTTTTAAACTGATTGGGATGGCGTTCAATCTCTTTTGGCGAACGCAAGTCAAAGATTGTTTGAATCCCCAAATCTTTCATTTTTTCGACATCGGCTGCTTCGTCTGCAAATAACATACTAGAACGATAAATGCGTCCATTCTGTGTTAATTGATCATTAATCGTATTAAAATCTCCTAATTCACGAAAATTGACAATTCCTTTAAAATTAATTCTTTTTCCCATCTCATTTCACCTCCATAACAGAATACCATATTAAAATTACTTATAAAACTATTTACATGAATTTTACATTGATGGATGAGCCTTTATCTGCGTTGGATGCCCATCTAAAAGAAAGCATGGTACGAGAAATTAAAAAAATTCACCAAGCTTCGAATGCGACCACACTATATGTTACGCATGATCAAAAGGAAGCAATGGCCTTAGCAGATCGCGTGATAGTGATGAACCAAGGTCAAATCGAACAATTTGATACGCCTTATAATATATATCATCATCCTAAGACTGAGTTCGTTGCACGTTTTGTTGGTAAAGCTCAACTGATTAAAGGCATCTGGAAGGGGGATCAGTTTTATCCTAACCAAGCGGTCAATGGTGCGAGTTGGAAGGCGCCACACATTAATGTGCATTTTAAACAATTAAATACATTGCCAATCTTACCTGAACAATTTGAATTGCGTGACTATCACGATCAAGGAAAAGGCATTGTAGGTCGGGTGCTTGATCAACAGTTTTTAGGACGTGAGACTCAGTATGGTATTCAATTAGAAGATGGTCAAGAACTAGTGATTTCAAGTAATCAACCACAAGCTTTTAAAGTAAATCAAACCGTCCTATTAAATTTTAAAGGGGTTCAAGAATCATGAAGCTCCATTTACATGACAATCAATCCTTTCAAATTTTACAAATAACCGACTTACATTTAAAAGACTATCCATGGAATGATGCTGACGAGAAAACCTTAATTCATATTAAGGGAACAGTAGCACGTTACCGACCGGATTTGGTTATTTTTACTGGGGATATGATTTGGGCTACATTAAGCAGCCAGCCTTTGGTCAGTTATCAGCAATTTATCACTTTTTGTCAGAGATTAGCGGTGCCGATTGCGATTACTTATGGTAATCATGATACTAATCATCCTGATGTTAGTCGACAAATCTTACGGGAAATGGAATTGCAAATTAATTTATTAGTAGAGAAACAGCAAGTCATGATTGCTCAAGACCGTGAATCCTATATCATCCCTATTTATGACGATCAAAAGGAAAGTATGAAATATGCTTCATTTGTGCTCGATTCAGGTGGCTATAATACTCAATATGATGGGCGTTATGATTGGATTTTAACAGAACAGATTCAATGGTTTAATCAATGTTCTGCCGCATTATTAGAGCGAGGAGAAGTACAAGAAACATTAGTTTTTCAACATATTCCATTGCCAGAGTATTATGAAGCCTACCATCAACAAAAGCCACGTAACGCAGTGACAGAGGAATTTTTTCGTGTCGATGGTCCTAGTCTAAATACCGGATTTTTCGCTCAATTAATCTTTGATCCATTGGCGACCACTTTATTCGTTGGTCATAATCATAATAATAATTTTGATGTCAATTATCGTGATTTTCGCTTAGTTTTTGGACAGGTATCGGGTTTTGGTGCCAATGCCATGGTCAATCGTGGAGCCCGCTTAATACGCTTAACATCCCATGGCGTTCAATCGGAAATTATTGAGTTTTAGTTTAGCATAATAAGTCCTCTGTTACAGTTATTTTAAATAATGTATCGGGAAATAACTTAATAGCCGATGATTTTTTTAAAGCTCCTAATGGGGTGACAGTTTGACATTAAGTAAGCGTTAAATATTTTTATGTGAAAGTCAATTTGTTGTTAACTCATTAATCTAGATTGCATAACAAAAAAAGCTGAGCCAACGAGCTGCCCCTAAAGGTTAGATTTTTGTCTAACTTTTTGGGGGGCATTGCATACGTTAAATGTTACTCAGCTTTTTTTATGATTTAATTATTCATCGTCGTTCATATCATCGACGTCATTATCATTTTGATCATTCGCTTCATCGACGATTACTAAGCGGGTGCGTTTACGGTTATTTGTACGAACACTGTAAACAATCGTGCGGATTGCGCGTGCGACACGTCCTTTTTTACCAATGACACGCCCGATATCTTCTGGGTTTAAAAATAAGTGATATTCGTAGAATTCATCTGTATCTACTTCTTCAATTGTTAATTCTTCAGGAAATTCGATTAAAGGTTCAACAATTGTACGAATTAATTGATTAATATTTGCCATCTAAATTCTTCCTTTAAAGTTTCATTTCTTATTGAAACTACAATAAGATTTCTGTTTTATAATAGCATAGAAACCCTTTTCGGTCAAACTAAGATAGTCGACGAAATAGTGACAGAATATGATGTTTTAGAATAAAAACCATAATAAAGACAATAAAACTAACGACCGCTACCATCCCAGACATGGAAACATTAATGTGGATGGCTAACTGATAACCAATGGCGCTATTAATACAAGCAATCATTGCTCCAAAAATCAGTAATTGTGGAAAACTTTTGGCATATAGTTGAGCGCTCAGTGCAGGTGCAACCATTAAGGCAATAACTAAAATAGCACCGACACTTTGAAAGGCAATTACACAGTGTAAGGCCACTAAAGTCATTAATAAAAAATTGATTAAGGAGACTTTAATATTGGTTGTTTTTGCAAAAGTACTATCAAATAAAATCAGTTTTAAAGGATGGTAAAAAAAGAATAAAAATAATAGGATGATGCCCAGTAAAATCGTATTTTGAATCAAAGCAACAGGGAAACTATGTCCTAATAATTCTACTCGATTTAAAGGGGCAAAGATAATTTCTCCTAGTAAAACGGCATCGATATCCAGGTGAACATTGTCAAAGCATTTAGAAATTAAGATTACCGCTAAAGCAAAGAAGAAAGTATAGACAATCCCAATAGCGGCATCGATTTGAACATTGGTTCGATAGGTTAACCACTCAATCGCGTAAACTGTTAATACACCAAATAAGGTTGCTCCGATAATCAGTAGTGGTGAGTCCAAATTTTGGACTATAAAATAGGCTAAAACAATCCCTAATAAAATAGTATGAGAGATAGCATCGGCTACCATGACGGTTTGCTTTTGAACTAATATATTACCTAAAAGGCTACTGGATATTCCGACTAATAATAAAATCCATAGTGATTCAATCACTTTGCTTCACCTCGCTTAAATAAGGGACTTTTTGGACCGATAATGAGGGAGAGAACGGTCATACTAAATAAACAGAGAACGACGGTCGGACCAGTGGCTAATTTTTCAATAGTGGTACTAAGGTAAGTGCCGCCAACTGCTGCGATAATCGAAGCAATACTGCCGATAATCAATACCTTTTCATATTGATTGCTCCATTGTAAGGCAATAATAGTAGGGGCGATTAATAAACTGCTTATCAGTAAAGCACCTACCGCTTTTAGTCCAACAGCAATAATCACAATCGCTAGCAATAAATTGAGAAATTTAAAGAATGGGACATTGATGCCAATGCTAGTGGCAAAGTCTTTATCGAATAATACAATTTTTATTTTAGGATAATTAATCAAAAAGACAAAGATTGTAAAGATGGCTACAATTCCAATAGTAATCACATCATCTCTCATTAAATAGGCTGCTTGTCCCATAATATAATTATTAAGACCAGCTTGTGCTGTTTTAGCAAAGTTTGGATTACCTTGAATATAACTCATTAAGACCATCCCTAATCCAAAAAAGGATGAAAGAACCAGTGCGAGAATACTTTCAAAATGAAAAGCTTTTTCGCGACTTAGCCAGTGAATAATCATGATTGACAATAAACTGGCAGCGACTGCTCCCATTAATAAAATAATGGGATTACGTTGTTGAAAAATCATATAGGCAATGATGACACCTGGATAAGAAGAGTGACCGATTGCATCACCTAATTGACTTTGTTTTTCTAAGACCAGGGTGCTCCCAACAATTGAGCTAGCAACGGCTAGTAGACTCAGCCCGATGGCGACCACTAGATATAGGTAATGATTATTCCATAAGATGCTCATGTTTATTCGCCTCCAGTTGTGAGTGTTTGATGCCATAGTAGGTTAAATCCAGATTATCTTTGGTTAGCACTTCGTCAATGGGTCCTGCTGTGATTAGTTGTTGATTAATCATGACAACATAGTCGAAATAGTCTTTTAATGTTTCTAATTGATGGTGCACGGTAATACTTGATTTATTTTGTTTTTGGAAATCATTTAATTGTTGCATAATCAGTTGTTCACTGGTGCGATCAATACCTGCTAGTGGTTCATCAAGAAAATAAGCTTGTGCATCTTGAGCAATGGCCCGTGCTAAAAAGACTCTTTGTTTTTGTCCACCAGAAAGTTGGTTAATTTGACGATCTTTTAAATCGGTTAATTTCATGATGGCTAACGCTTCTTCTACTTTATTTTTCTTTTCTTTGGATATTGGTGAAAAGATAAAGCGATTGCTACTGACACCCATTTTGACCACGTCTTCCACCGTTGTTGGAAAGTACCAATTCACATTGGATCGTTGGGGAACATAAGCAATTTGTTGACGACTTTGTTTAATCGTTTGGTTTAGTACGCTCACTTGGCCGTCATAAGGAATCAGACCAAGACAGGCTTTGATGAAAGTAGATTTACCGGCACCGTTAGGGCCGATAATGGCAATCTTTTTATTTTGCGGTAATTGTATATTGAGGTTGTTTAAAGCTTTTACTTTATCATATTGAACGGTTAAATCGATTGTTTCTAATAGAGGATTCATATAAAGCGCTCCTTTCAAGTAAGATGATGAATAATGCAAAAATAAACGAGTTGGGAGCGGGCACTAAGAGAAGTGTATGTTAAACTCTTTTGTCCACTTCCGCACTCGTTAGTTAACTAAAATCTAATAATTATTTAGCTAAGTGTTGAATAATGACCTTAATATTATGTTGATACATCGCGATATAATTATCACCAGTTTGACCTGCAGGTGCTAATGAGTCAGAGAATAAGGCTTCGTCTTCGTTCATTACCACTTCCACTGAACCACCTTTTGCTTTAACCGCTTCTTGTAATTTTTTCATTCTATCCGGATTAGTGGTATACTCTACAAATATTGCCGGTACTTTATTATTGATAATAAAGTCAACAGTTTCTGAAATTTGTTGATTTGAAACTTCAGAATCGGTACTAACACCTTGTGGGGCATAGACGACAAAATCATTACTTTTGGCAAAGTAGTTAAAAGCATCATGTGGGGTAACTAAGTTACGTTGTTCAACCGGTAATTTTTCTAATTCTGTAGCGACCCATGATTTTAATTGGTCTAACTCATTTAAATATTGTTCGGTGTTGCGTTCGAATGTTTCTTTTAGTCCAGGGAATTTTTCTTGTAAAGCATTGCTAGCGGTAATAGTTGCATGTTTATATAAATCAATATCAAACCAAAAATGAGGGTCGATTTCTTTTTGACCATCTTCTTCCATTTCTCCGATTTGATTTTCTTTAAAATCTTTCGTTACTGCCACACCATATTGTTCTAAAACATCCACCATTTTACCTTCAAAATGTAAACCGTGATATAAAACAATGTCAGCTGTTGAAATTTTATTTAAATCTTGTGCTTTCGGTTGATATAAGTGTGGATCACTGCCAGCTGGAATTAAAAGCTCTAGCTCCACTTCATCACCCGCGATATTTTGAACCATATCTGCTAAGAAAGAAGTAGTGACCGTCACTTTTGGTTTTTCATTAGCACTGACAACTGGGATCCATAATCCCAACCCTATGACAAACGACAAAATACTAAAAATAATTCTTTTCAATTAAAAGCCTCCTTTTTAGGCGCACCTAATTTATTTGCTGGCTATAGTATATTATGACATAAAAAATAAATCAATAGGTTTGCCTAAAAATTTTTAGGCTAAGCTAAAAATTTGTCTAATCACTAAGATAATGTTAAAATAAGTTGATGAACTTTAGGAGGGTGTAAGATGTCTCAGAGTAGAGAAGACTATGTGAAATTCATTTATGAAAATGGTGCTTCACAATTGGTATCAAATAAAATGATTGCTAAAGGGCTGCAAGTATCTGCACCTTCCGTTTCGGAAATGATTGTCAAACTAGCAGCTGAAGGGTTGTTAGAGTATCAGCCTTATCAGGGTGCAGAGCTAACGCCAAAAGGAATTGAAATGGCTAGAAACTTAATTAGAAAACATGAAATTTGGGAGTATTTCTTAGAAAAAGAATTGGGTTATACCAAAGAAGAGGTTCATGATTTAGCGGAAGTTTTAGAGCATTCAACGCCTAATGAGTTAGCCAATCGTTTAGCAAAATATATTCAATATCCTGAATAGAGGTGATTGAACTGTCACTAGAAGCAATGGTTAGAATGAATATGTTGTTTAGTTACTATCAAAGTTTATTAACTAAAAAACAACAACAAATGTTGGCACTTTATTATGAAGAAGATTATTCATTAGGTGAAATTGCCGAACATTATCAAATTAGTCGCCAAGCGGTTCATGATACAATTAAGCGTAGTGAAAAAGCGTTAGAACAATATGAAGCCAACCTTGGACTATTGAAAAAACGCAACCAACGAGAGGTTTTATTGGATGAGTTATTATTAAATTTGGATAATAAAGAACAAGCAACTAACATTATCCACCAATTAAAAGAATATGATGAATAAGTAAAGAGGAGATTTAAATATGGCATTTGAAGGGTTATCGGAACGCCTCCAATCGGCAATTAGCCAAGTAGGTGCAGGAGGGACAATTACTGAAGCAGACTTAAAACAAATGATGCGTGAGATTCGTCTTGCGTTATTAGAAGCGGACGTTAACTTCCAGGTAGTTAAGACATTCGTCAGAAAAGTCAATGAGCATGCATTAGGTTCGAATGTATTAGCTTCATTATCACCCGCACAACAAGTATTAAAAATCGTTGATGAAGAATTAACAGCCTTAATGGGTGGTGAAATAGAAGAGTTAAATCTTCAATCAGCTCCGCCAACCATTATTATGATGGCTGGTTTACAAGGGGCAGGTAAAACGACCACGGTTGGTAAATTAGCGAAATATGTAACAGAAAAAGGTAAAAAACGTCCATTATTAGTAGCTGCTGATGTTTATCGTCCGGCAGCGATTGACCAATTAAAAACGATTGGGAATCAATTAGGATTTGATGTTTTTAGTTATGGGACAGAAGCGAATCCCGTAGATATTGCACGTGATGCAGTAGCTCAAGCGCGTATACAAGGTAATGAAGTCGTCATTATCGATACGGCTGGTCGTTTACATGTTAATGAAGAATTGATGAATGAGTTACGCAATATTAAAGCTGCGGTTCAACCTCATGAAATCTTATTAACGGTTGATGCGATGACTGGACAAGATGCCGTTAACGTTGCTCAATCCTTTAATGAAGCCTTGGATATTACCGGGATTGTTATTACAAAGTTAGATGGGGATACCCGTGGTGGGGCGGCCTTATCTATCCGTTCCATTACCAACAAACCAATTAAGTTCACCGGTCAAGGAGAGCAACTAGATGCTTTAGAACCTTTCTATCCAGATCGTATGTCTAGCCGTATTTTAGGTATGGGAGACATGATGACCTTGATCGAAAAAGCCCAAAAAGATTTCGATGAAGCGAAAGCTCAAGAAATGGCTGAAAAGATGAAGGATGCTACCTTTGACTTTAATGACTTCTTAGAACAAATGGATCAAGTCAATAAGATGGGACCCATCAAAGACATCTTAAAAATGATCCCAGGTGTGAGTAAAATACCAGGTATAAATGATGTGAATATTGATGAAAAAGATATGGGACGTGTTAAAGCGATTATTTATTCGATGACACCTGAAGAAAGAGCTAATCCTGATATTATTTCTCAAAGTCGTCGTAAACGGATTGCAGCGGGGTGTGGTCAAACCTTAATGGATGTGAACCGTATGATCAAACAATTCAACCAAACACGAGATATGATGAGTCAATTATCAAATGGTAAAATGGGCGGCATGAAGAAAATGATGAACCAAATGCAACAAATGCAAGGCGGTATGCCAGGTATGGGCGGATTACCGGGTATGGGCGGAATGCCACAAATGAGTGACCGCGACTTCATGACTCCAGAACAAATTAAAGCAGCTAATGAAGAGAAAAAATTACGACGTTTATTGAAAAAGAAAAAACGCCGTTAGTTAATGGATGAACCGTCTTAACTAGTAAAAATAACTTTAAGACTGTTTTCAGATAACTCGTTTCGTAAGAGGCGAGTTATTTTTATTTGCGTGATACGTGTAATAAAGTAACAATATATCAATAATGTGGAATAGTTAGTCGAATTATATTAGCAAGTCCTGCACTAAAAACCAGCAATGTGTCACTATAGAATAGCTGGCTAACTTAGAGAAGGTACTTTTTCCCATATCAAAAACAAAATACTGTCACGGCATACCACTATTGCTATTTAATAATAGAGAAAGCTTCATCAAGAACAGCCTTTCATAGGTTTATGTCAACAGAGTTTCAATTCTTGAAAAAACAGAGAAAGTTGGCGATTTTAATACAATAGTCGATCGTTTTTTGATATAATTTTATACGGTGTGTGAATTTCGTGACACAGATCCATAAGACAGAATCGGAGGGACAAACGTGTCAACATTACAAGAAAATATTAAAAATTTAAATGATAAACAAAGAGAGGCCGTATTAACAACGACGGGCCCAGTTTTAATCGCTGCCGGAGCCGGTAGTGGGAAAACGAGAGTTTTAACTCATCGAATTGCTTACTTAGTTGAAGAAATCGGGGTTAATCCATGGAATATTTTAGCAATTACCTTTACCAATAAAGCCGCGACAGAAATGCGGGAGCGGGTGCAACAATTAGTTGGTCCAGCTGCCGAACAAATTTGGGTATCTACCTTTCATGCGATGTGTGCGCGTATTTTAAGACGTGAAGCAGAACATATTGGCTATGAACGTAATTTTACGATTATTGATACTGGTGAACAACAAACCTTAATGAAACAAGTACTGAAAGATCTAAATTTAGATAGTGAACGTTTCAATTATAAGGTGTTATTACATGTGATTGATGAAGCCAAAAATGAAGGGCAACTACCTGAAGAATATGCGGAGTTAGCTGATAGCTATATTGAAAGAATTCATGCTGATGTTTACCGTCAGTATCAGTCACGTTTAAAAGCAGCAAATGCGATGGATTTTAACGATTTAATTTTATTAACGGTTAAATTATTGGAATCAAATGAACAAATACGTCATTTTTATCAACAGAAGTTCCAATATATTCATGTCGACGAATACCAAGATACAAACCATAGTCAATATCAATTAGTGCAATTATTAGCGGGTTTACTGCGTAATGTTTGTGTTGTAGGGGATGCTGACCAAAGTATTTATGGTTGGCGTGGAGCGAATATGGAAAATATTTTGAACTTTGAAAAGGATTATCCTGATGCTAAAGTGATTTTATTAGAACAAAATTATCGTTCGACCCAAACCATCTTAAAAGCAGCGAATAGCGTTATCGTTAATAATAAAAAACGTAAAGAAAAGCAACTTTGGTCTGATAAAGAAGTCGGTGAGAAAGTGGTCTTCTATCAAGCGGATAGTGATCGAGAAGAAGCCCAGTTTGTGATTCAAAAAATTCATCAACTTAAAAATGATGAAGCTTATAAAAATCGTGATTTTGCTATTTTATATCGTACGCAAGCTCAGTCACGGAGCTTAGAGGATCAATTGCTTCATGCCAACTTACCGTATAAAATTGTTGGGGGATTAAAATTCTATTCACGTAAAGAGATACAAGATACTTTAGCTTATTTACGTTTAATCGATAATCCTAATGACAATATTAGTTTTAACCGTATTGTCAATGAACCGAAACGGGGAATTGGTCAAGCAACAGTAGAAAAATTATCCGCGTTTGCTGATAGTCAACAAATGTCTTGGTTTAAAGCGATTGATCATTTAGCACATTCTAATATTAGTAAATCAGCTCAAACGAAATTAACCCATTTTGCGGCGATGATTCGAACTTTACAACAACAAGCTGAATTTTTAAATATGAGTGAATTAGTCGAACAAGTTTGGGAACAAACTGAATATATTGAAAAATTACGGGCACAAAATGACATTGAATCGGCCAATCGTATCGAAAACTTAGAGGAGTTCGCTTCCGTTACCAAGCAGTTTGATGAGGCAGGAACGGTCGAGGAGGTTGAAATCGATCCCGATTTTGCTCTACCAACGACAACGCCTGAGTCAACGGCACAACCTGAATTAATCTTATCCTTAACGGAAGATTCAGCAGAAACGAGTGAGCCTTCTACATTAACACGCTTTTTAACCGATGTTTCTTTAGTTAGTGATACCAATGAGGAAACAGAATTTGAAGATCAAGTGACCTTAATGACCATGCATGCTGCTAAAGGGTTAGAGTTTCCTTTTGTCTTTATTGTCGGAATGGAAGATGGCTTATTCCCATTATCACGGGCAATGGAAGATGATGATGAATTAGAAGAAGAGCGTCGCTTAGCATATGTGGGGATGACCCGTGCTGAAAAACGCTTGTTCTTGACAGCCACTCGCTCGCGCCTTTTATATGGACGTTATCAAAATAACTTGCCAAGCCGTTTTATTGATGAAATTGATTCTGATTTAATTGACAATCAATCATTCGGTTCCCGTGTCTATACCCGTCCATCAATTAGCGAAGGTGGTGTGATTAACCCTGGTTTAGGCCGTTTCAATCGAGCGCGCTCAATAGGAGGAGCAAGTCACAGTGGCACAGTAGCTTTAAGAAGTGCTAACAAAGCAGCGCTTTCCAATAAACGTCCTCTTTCTGCAGCCAAAACTAGTTCAAGTACGAATGAAGCACCGGTAACTTGGAAGGCTGGTGACAAGGTCCAACATAAAGCATGGGGCGTTGGAACGGTCGTACAAGTTGTCGAGGATAAAGGTGATACTAAATTAACCATTGCCTTTCAAACTCAAGGTATTAAAGAATTATTAGCGGCTTATGCTCCCATTACCAAAGTAGAAGAATAGGATGAAGAATATGCAACCAAATTCAATTGAACGTTTAGAACAGTTGATTGAGCTACTAAATGATTATGCCTATCATTATTATGTGTTAGATAAACCGATAGCTTCAGACCATGATTATGATGTGCTGTATCGTGAGTTAGTTGACATCGAAACCCTCCACCCCGAGTGGATTCGTCCTGAATCGCCTACTCAACGGGTGGGAGGACAATTGTTAGAAGGTTTTAAAAAAGTGAGTCATGCTCAATCAATGTATAGTTTAGGCAATGCTTTTAATGAAAATGAAGTGGCGGCTTTTATTGAACGAGTAACAAATGCCGCCAGCGGTCCGGTGAGTTTTATGTGTGAATGTAAAATCGATGGTCTCGCAATTGCTTTAACCTATGAAGCAGGTAAATTAGTCAGAGGGGCCACACGTGGCGATGGGACGATTGGCGAAGATATTACACACAATATCCGCACCATAAATTCGATTCCTTTACAACTACGTCGTCCCATTTCAACGGAAGTTCGTGGTGAAGCGTATATGCCTAAAGCGGTCTTTGCGGCTTTAAATGCCGCGCGCGATGAAAAAGGGGAAGTACCATTGGCTAATCCGCGTAATGCGGCTGCCGGAGCCCTAAGACAAATTGACCCTAAAATGGCTAAGCAAAGACAATTAAATGCTTTTATTTATGATTCGATATTAACGGAAAGTTTTAATCCTATGTCACAAGAAGAGTTATTTAATCAATTTAGTGAGGTGGGGTTAAGAACGAATCCTTTACGTCGCTTATGTCAAACCAAAGATGAAGTAATGGACTTTATTCACGAAGTAGGCGCTAAACGACATGATTTACCTTATGATATTGATGGCGTGGTCATCAAGGTTAATGACTTCCAATTAAGAGAAGCATTAGGTTTTACTGTTAAGGCACCACGTTGGGCAATTGCTTATAAGTTTCCGGCTGAAGTAGCGACTA
This sequence comes from Globicatella sulfidifaciens DSM 15739, assembly GCF_900167405.1. Classification (GTDB taxonomy): domain Bacteria; phylum Bacillota; class Bacilli; order Lactobacillales; family Aerococcaceae; genus Globicatella; species Globicatella sulfidifaciens. The sequence continues at coordinate 12,237 of NZ_FUWO01000018.1, read as the reverse complement.
CGGTCGTTAGGGACGTCGAATGGACCGTAGGGCGAACAGGGGTAGTCACGCCTACGGCAGTGATGGATCCGGTTAATTTAGCGGGTTCAGTCGTCCAAAGAGCCACCTTACATAATATCGATATTATTGCTGATTTAGATGTCCGTATTGCAGATACGGTACATCTGCATAAGGCGGGTGACATTATCCCAGAAATTTTAGAAGTATTAATGGACCAACGTCCAGCCAATTCACAACCTTTAACCATTCCGAATCAATGTCCTGCTTGTCAAAGTGAGTTAATTAGAATTAATGATGAAGTGGCATTACGTTGTCAAAATCCTTTATGTCCGGCCCAACAATTAGCCCAATTAAGTCATTTTGTGTCAAGAAATGCGATGAATATTGTCGGTTTAGGTGAAAAAGTTATTGAACAACTATTGAATAAAGAATTAGTAAAGGATGCGGCAGATTTATATTATTTAACTTATGAAGAATTATTAACACTTGACAAAATTAAAGATCGTTCAGCTAATAAAATCTTACAAGCAATTGAAGAGAGTAAACAACAATCACTTGAACGCTTATTATTTGGTTTGGGAATTCGCCATGTTGGTGCTAAAGCAGCCCAATTAGTGGCCCAAAAATTTGGAACCATGGAACGAATCATGACCGCAACATTAGAAGAATTTACCAGTATTGAAGGATTAGGAATCATGATTAGTCAATCTTTAGTGAACTTTTTTGCTGAAGAAGGTTCGCATCAATTAATTCAAAGATTACAAGATGCGGGAGTGCAAATGTCGTATCAAGGTGTTACAATAGAGGATATAGCAAATTTATCGACGGAATGGACCGGCAAAACGGTGGTCATTACCGGTAGTTTTGCTGATTACGACCGCAAAGAATTACAAGCGAAATTAGAATCATTAGGCGCTAAAGTAACGAGTAGTGTTTCAAAGAAAACCGATATTGTCGTTGCTGGTGAAGCGGCCGGAAGTAAATTAACGAAAGCCCAGGATTTAGGCATCACGATCTATAATGAGGCTCAGTTATTGGAACGAATATAAAGGATGTGAATTAACTGAATGAATAAACGCATAATGAAAGTCACGACATTATTTTCAATTGTCGGCTTACTATCAGGGTGTTTAAGCGAATTAGATAAGGAAGTTGTTGAAGAGACGATGGCACCCGATCAAGTAGCAGTTCAAACGACTGCTAATCAACTTTCAATGGATTATTACCGTGCGGTTATTACCGATGGTCGCTATGAAATGGGAATTGCCTCCAGTAGTAATACTAATTTAAGCTCTGCTGGAAATACAATCGCTTTTGAAGAAGGGCTATTACGTATTAGTAAAGGGATTTTCCCAACTGATCAATATTTCCTACAAGAAGGACAAATTATTGACGAGGATACTATGACTAATTGGCTAGCGCGTGAGTCGAGTGATAACCCAGAAGGGCTCAACCCCGCCTTGGCAGCCAATGAAGAAGAAACAGCCCCAGACACGGAGACGACCGTGGCCGAAGGTGAGGAGACTACTATGGCTGCTGAAGAAAATCAAGTAATCGTTGATTCGAATTCAACACCGATTTACTTAACGCAAGTGATGGAGAAAAATATTATGGTTGAAACCGATGAAGGCTATCAATTAGCGGGCGTGGTGATTGGTTTAGCGATGAATAGTGTTTATCAATATACCGATGATGAAGGTGTTTCTTATGAACAAGAAATTTCTTTAGGTGAAATGCGTGAACGGGGTCGTCAATATGCTAATATTATCGTAGGACGTTTACGTAATACCGAAGCTTTACGTAATGTGCCGATTGTCGTTGGCTTATTTAGACAAACAGCGAACAATGAAATTGCTGGTGGGACTTATGTGATGAACGGTATTTCACGAGAAGGCAATTATATTTCTGATTGGACTGAACAAAATGAATATAGAGTCGCTTTACCAATAGTATCTTCGGACGATTATAGCGAACAATATGCATTCTTTGACAATTTTAGTGATGAAGTGCGTAACTTCTTCCCACATTTAAATGGAGTGACCGGTGAAGCCTTATATATTGATAATGGCTTAGCATCTATAACTATTGAAATTGTCTCACAATTCTATCAACAATCTGAAATCACCGCTCTAACACAACATGTTACAGATGTGGCGACAAAGAACTTGCCAGAAAACATACCAGTAGAAATTAGCATCGTGTCCGCTCATGGTCCAGAAGCGATTATTACGCGTACTGGTGAAAACAGTCAATTTACGGCGCATGTTTATGAGCAATAGAAAAGGAGAATTAATATGACAGAACGTGAAGAAATCATCCGTGTAGCAAATTTATCCAAACTCGCTTTTGATGATGCAAGTTTAGATACTTTTGCGAAAGAATTTAATAGTATCGTAGAATTAGTTGAACATTTAGAAGAGGTTGAAACAACAGGTGTCAAACCAACTTATCATGGCAATGACTTAATTAATGTGTTCCGTGAAGATGAAGTCATTCGTGGTACTGAGCGTGAAGCCTTCTTGAAAAACACTAAAACAAGTCAAGATGGATTTGTCAAAGTACCTGCTATTATTGAAAGTGAGGAGGCATAAAATGACGGTATTTCCAACAACAATTAAAGAAATGAAAGCTGGCCTAAAAGCGGGCGATTTTACAGCGGTTGAGTTAGTGGAACACACATTTAACCAAATTGAAACCATTGATGCGAAAGTTGAAAGTTTTTTAGCTTTAAATAAAGAAGCAGCCTTAGCAGATGCTAAAGCCGCTGATGAGCGTGGCTATGGTGAGGATGCACCGGTTTTAAATGGTATTCCGATTGCCATCAAAGACAATATCGTCACCAAAGATTTAACAACCACGGCAGCAAGTAAAATGCTAGAAGATTTTAATTCTACTTATGATGCTACAGTTGTTGAAAAATTAAAAAATGCGGGTGCTATTATTGTAGGAAAAGTGAATTTAGATGAATTTGCGATGGGTGCAAGTACAGAGCGTTCAGCTTTTAAAACAACACGCAACCCTTGGAATTTGGACCGAGTACCTGGTGGGTCATCAGGTGGTTCAGCTGCGGTCGTAGCGAGTCGTCAAGTCCCAGCTTCATTAGGTTCGGATACTGGCGGTTCTATTCGTCAACCAGCAGCCATTAATGGTTTAGTTGGGTTAAAACCTACTTATGGTACTGTATCACGTTATGGTTTAATTGCCTTTGGTTCTTCATTGGACCAAATTGGACCGATGACCTTAACGGTTGAAGATAATGCCTTGATTTTAGAGGTAATTGCTGGACGTGATCGTCATGATTCAACCAGCTTACCTAATCTACCAATGAATTATGGTGCTAAAATCGGACAACCTTTAACTGGGATGAAAATCGCTTTTCCTAAAGAGTATAAGGACGAGGTTATTGCTGAAGATATCCGTCAAGCAATGCAAGCAGCAGCTGATTACTTTACCAGTCAAGGAGCGATTGTTGAAGAAGTATCGCTACCATTGATTAAATATGGTATTAATGTTTACTACATTATTTCATCAGCAGAAGCTTCTTCTAACTTACAACGTTTTGATGGCGTACGTTATGGATACCGTTCTGAATCCGCTCATACTTTAGAAGAGGTTTATGTTAAGTCGCGTTCTGAAGGTTTTGGTGATGAAGTGAAACGTCGTATTATGTTAGGAACTTATGCATTAAGTTCAGGACAATTTGATAAATTCTTTAAAAAAGCGGCGCAAGTGCGTACCATGATTAAAGATGAATTAAATAAAGTTTTTGAAGAATATGACATTATTATGGGACCTACTACAACCAGTACCGCCTTTGAAATTGGTGGACGGGTTAAAGATCCAATCGCAATGTATGTGGAAGATTTATTAACTGTTACGGCGAATATCGCTGGTTTACCGGGGATTTCAGTACCGGCTGGATTTGATCACGAAGGATTGCCGATTGGTTTACAAATGATGGCTAAACCATTAGCAGAAGCAACCTTATATCAAGTCGCTTATAATTTTGAACAAAATCATGACTTTGTTCAAAAAGCACCAACATTATAGGAGGTAAGACAAATGAATTTTGAAACTGTTATTGGATTAGAAGTCCACGTTGAATTAAAAACTGATTCTAAAATATTCAGTACGTCACCTGCTCATTTTGGTGCCGAACCGAATACGAATACCAATGAAAAAGACTGGGGTTATCCAGGAGCATTACCCGTTATGAATAAACGTGCCATTGAATTTGGCATGCGTGCTTCATTGGCATTAAACTGTGAGATTAATCGTGAAATGCGTTTTGACCGTAAAAATTATTTTTATCCAGATAATCCAACAGCTTACCAAATTTCGCAAGCCGATTATCCAATTGGACAAAATGGTTATATCGACATCGAAGTAGAAGGGCATCCTCGTCGTATTCGCATTGAACGTGTCCATTTAGAAGAAGATGCGGGTAAAAACACTCACGGTACTGATGGCTATTCTTATGTGGATTTTAACCGTCAAGGAACCCCTTTAATTGAGATTGTAACCGAAGCGGATATACGTTCTCCTCAAGAGGCGTATGCTTTCTTAGAAGCGTTACGTGAAAAAATTATGTATACTGAAGTTTCGGATGTGAAGATGGAAGAGGGATCATTACGTTGTGATGGTAATATTTCCATTCGTCCATTTGGCCAAGAAGCATTTGGGACCAAAACAGAGTTGAAAAATTTAAACAGTTTTAACTTTGTTCGTAAAGGTTTAGAGTTTGAAGAAAAACGTCAAGCGCAAATATTACTAGCAGGTGGTAAAATTCAACAAGAAACTCGTCGTTATGATGAAGCAACTGGTAAAACCATTTTAATGCGTACTAAAGAAGGTGCAGCGGATTATCGTTATTTCCCAGAACCCGATTTACCACCGGTCACCATCGATGAAGAATGGATTGAATCGGTGAAAGCCACGATTCCTGAAATGCCAGACGTTCGTCGTCAACGTTATACGAAAGAATATGGCTTACCTGAGTATGATGCGATGGTCTTGACTTTAACGAAAACAATGTCAGATTTCTTTGATCAAACAGTGGCGAATGGTGCTGATGCCAAATTAGCTTCTAATTGGTTAATGGGTGATGTGTCAGCTTACTTAAACAGTGAGAAAACCACCCTAGAAGAAATCAAGTTAACACCGAAGAATTTAGCACAAATGATTCAATTGATTGAAGATGGCACCATTTCTTCAAAAATCGCCAAACAATTATTCAAGATTTTAGCTGAAGAAGGTGGCGATGCGAAGGAAATCGTTGAAGCGCGTGGGATGGTTCAATTGAGTGATCCAGCTAAATTACAACCGATTATTGATGAAGTCATTGCAAAAAATGAATCTTCTTTAGAAGACTTCCGTAATGGTAAAGATCGTGCAGTTGGTTTCTTCGTTGGACAAGTGATGAAACAAACGCGTGGTCAAGCGAATCCTCAAGTCGTGAATAAATTATTGATGGCGACTTTGAATAAGTTAAAATAAAAATTTTATTAACAGTCCTAAAAGATGAGAATACGTTTCTCATCTTTTTTTAATATACTTAAGTTATTGTTGACTGAAACAGCTGAAAATAGGCTATATCATTGCGGATGTTAGATAATGTAACATGAGTTGTTAAAAAGAATTTGCTAATAAATTAAAATTTGATTATAATAAGTTTAAATCATTTTATATTAGAAAGGAATATTTCAAATGGATACGAAGAAGAAAACAAGTGCTTTAATTGGAGCAGCCTTTATTATGGCGACTTCAGCAATTGGACCCGGTTTCCTAACGCAAACAGCTAAATTTACCAATGATCTGCAAGGTAGCTTTGGTTTTGTTATTATTATTACCATTATTTTAGCAGCTATAGTGCAATTAAACGTGTGGCGTGTTTTATGTGTCACTGGACTACGTGGTCAAGATGTCGCGAATAAAGTATTACCAGGTCTAGGATATTTTGTCGCGGCTCTGGTCGTATTAGGTGGATTAGTCTTTAATATTGGTAATGTAGGTGGTGGAGCATTAGGATTTAATACTTTATTAGGGATTCCAACTCAGTTTGGTTACTTTTTAGCTGGCGCCATCGCGATCATGGTTTTTTTACTTAAAGATGCCATGAAAGCGATGGATACTTTTACTAAAGTATTGGGAGCGATTATGATTGTCGTTATTTTCCTTGTCATTCTCATTGTGCAACCACCGATTGGGACAGCATTAAAAGAATCGCTATTTCCTACAGCAACGAGTGATTCATTATTTACAGCGATTTTAACTTTATTAGGAGGAACAGTTGGCGGTTATATTACTTTTGCTGGCGCTCACCGTTTAATTGATGCCGGCATTACCTCTGAAGAAAACTTGCCACATATTAAGCAAAGTTCTGTTATGGGGATTTCAATTGCTTCGATTGTGCGTGTATTTTTATTCTTAGCTATCTTTGGTGTGATTAGTAAAGGTGTTTCACTTGATCCTAACAACCCAGCAGCCGATGCCTTTAAACAAGGAGCCGGCGAAATTGGCTATCGTTTCTTTGGTTTAGTCTTATTATCAGCAGCAGTTTCATCGATTGTGGGTGCGGCTTATACCTCTGTTTCTTTCTTGAAAACACTAAGTAAATCGGTAGCTAAGTATGAAAAACAAGTTATCATTGGTTTTATTGCGGTATCGACTTTGGTGATGGCTTTTTTAGGTAATCCAGCGACCCTATTAGTAATAGCCGGTTCATTTAATGGATTAATTTTACCCGTTACTTTAGGTATCAGTTTATTAGCAGCCAATAATCCAGCAATTATGGGACCCAACTACAAGCACCCTAAAGTTTTATGGGTATTAGGTATTATAGTGGTTATTTTAACTGCTTTTATGGGTATTCAATCGTTGGGAAATTTGGGTCAATTATTTAGCTAAAATGAGTATAAAGGAGTATTGAGCCGAGTGCTTGCTCCTTTATTTGTTTTGAGTATAGTAACTTCAAAAATTCTTAATGAGGATAGGCATTAACTTGATAAAACCAATCAAGTGATTGTCCGTTAATTAAAAGCGCATTGGTTGAGTGGTCTTAACCAGCGTCTTAATGACTTGTTTGAGTCTTACTCCACTGTGCGGGGGCGAACAGACGAAGCGCAAATCATTTGATTTTCTATTTCTGGTTCATTCCCAATTATGATAATATTAGAATATGAAGATTTTATGAAAGGCTGTTATCAATATAGCAGTCATAGCAATGGCAGATGAGGTGAAAAAATGAGCGAAGTAAAAATTGTACCACATGGTGACGCTTCGATGTTAGTCGAATGGGGAGCCGTAATTGATCCGAAAATTAATCAAAAGATTACCGGTTTGGTATCATTGTTTAAAGATCAAAAAATTGAAGGGGTCATTGATTTTATACCAGCTTTTTCTAGCTTATTAATCAATTATGATCCGCGTATTATTACTTTTCAACGTTTAAAAAAGATAACTGAAGATTTATTAACCATTGAAATCAGTAATAATCAGCTAAAAAAACGCATTTTTGAAATTCCCGTTTGTTATGGTGGTGAGTATGGGCCTGATATTGAGTTTATTGCGAAAAACGCACAATTGACCAAGGAGGAATTAATTCAAATTCATTCCGGAACCGACTATTTAATCTATATGTTAGGTTTCTTGCCAGGCTTTAGCTATCTAGGGGGATTAGATGAGCGGATTCATACTCCGCGTTTGAATAATCCACGAAAAGCAATTCCAGCCGGGAGTGTAGGGATTGGTGGATCACAAACAGGGATTTATCCCCTAGAATCCCCAGGTGGTTGGCAATTGTTAGGACGTACGCCAATCAAAACATATGACCCAGAGCGAGAAGAACCAATTTTATTTGAAGCAGGAGATTATATACGTTTTGTACCCGTTGACCAAGCGACCTATCAAGAAATTGAAGCCGCAGTTGCAGCTGGTGAGTATCAAGTGAATGTTGTAGAGGAGGGGTAAGCATGGGGATTAGAGTATTAAAGGCCGGAATTTATACGACGGTTCAAGATATTGGTCGAATGGGCTATCAAAGCCAAGGATTCGGAGTGGCGGGCGTCATGGATGTTCGTTCTTTCAAAATTGCTAATCTATTAATTGATAATCCTGAAAATGAGGCTGTTTTAGAATTTGCATTAACGGGACCAACACTTGAATTTACAGCCGAAACCATTATCGCGATTACCGGTGGCGATTTTCAGCCGAAGATTAATGATGAGTCAATACCGATGTATACCGCCATTTATGTTTATAAAAGGGATGTTTTATCGTTTGGAGGAGCCCGTACTGGAACGAGAGGGTATATCGCTTTTTCTAGTTATTTAAGCATTCCCGTCGTGATGGGCAGTCGCTCAACCAATACTAAAAGTGAGATTGGAGGCTTCAAAGGACGTCGTCTAAAAGAAAATGATTTTATTGGCTTTCGGATAAAACGACGCTATCTACCTTATTTCTCATCACGGACTTTAGATATGGATGAATTTGATCAAGAAGAAGCTATCATTCGGGTAGTGATGGGGCCTCAAAGTGATATGTTTACCTCGGATGGAATAAGGACCTTTTTAAATGAAGAATATACGGTGACCAGTGATTTTGACCGCATGGGTTGTCGATTAGATGGTCCTTATATTGCCCATAAGGGGAAAGCAGATATCATTTCAGACGGTACCGCCTTTGGTTCTATCCAAGTGCCCGCTCATGGTAAACCCATTATATTGTTAGCGGATCGTCAAACTACCGGAGGCTATGCCAAAATCGCGACAGTTGCTTCGGTGGATATCCCGAAACTAGTCCAACGTAAAACAGACCATAAAATTCGTTTTGAGGCGATTTCAGTCGAAAAAGCGCAACAATTATTATTGGCAGAACAACGGGAATTTAGTCAAATGCGCCATACTATCCATCAACCCTGTCAAGAGGTATTAGATGTTCGTTTAGTGGCTAAACGCTTGACGACGTTATTTGAATAGGAGGAAACGAATAATGGATTTAGAAAAAATTAAAGCATTAGTACAAATTGTTGAAGAATCATCTTTATTAGAATTTATGATAGAAGATGGTGACACTAAAATTAAAATGAGTCGCAAAGGAGAAATGGGACAACCCACAACTGCTATTAGCACTCAAGCAGAAAAACCTGAAAAAGATAGTGATAATGAAGAGTCAGATCAAGACTTGTATATCACCTCTCCCATTGTCGGGACTTTTTATTCAGCTTCAGGTCCGGATGTACCAGCCTATGTGTCAGTAGGAGATACTGTTAAAAAAGGTGAAACCGTCTGTATTGTCGAAGCGATGAAATTAATGAATGAAATTCAATGCAACTATGATTGTATTATTGATGCCGTATTAGTAAGTAATGAACAAAAAGTCGAATACGGGCAACCATTATTCCGCGTGAAAAAAATATAATCACAGTGGAACGGAAGGAGTCGTACAATGATTAAAAAATTATTAGTAGCAAATCGTGGCGAAATAGCTGTACGAATCATTCGTGCCTGTCGTAATATGGGAATCCGTAGTGTGGCTATCTATTCTGTTGAAGATAAAGATAGTCTTCATGTTAAACTGGCTGATCAGCGTATCTGTATTGGAGAAGGTCCTGCACGTAATAGTTATTTGAATCAAGAAAGTATTTTAACGGCCGCGATTAATATCGGAGCCGATGCCATTCACCCAGGGTTTGGCTTTTTATCAGAAAATCCTAATTTTGCTAGACTTTGTCAAGAGCATGGCGTTATTTTCATCGGTCCTGAAGGGGATGTGATGGAAAAGATGGGGGATAAATCTCATGCCCGTCAAACGATGAAGACTGCTGGAGTCCCAATTGTTCCTGGTACAGAAGGTACTGTTCACGATGTTGATGATGCGATAAAAGCAGCAGAAGTTATTGGATATCCGGTTATGATTAAAGCAGCTGCAGGTGGTGGTGGTAAAGGGATGCGAGTAGCCCATGAGCCAAGTGAATTTAAACGTTTGTTTAATATGGCGCAGCTGGAATCCATTAATTCCTTCAGTAGTGATGCGATGTATTTAGAACGATTTATTGTCAATCCAAAACACGTTGAAATTCAAATCATTGCTGACACGCATGGCAATGTGGTCGCTTTAGGTGAGCGTGATTGTTCTACCCAACGTAACCACCAAAAGTTAATCGAAGAAGCCCCTTCACCCGCAATTGATGATACAATCCGTCAAGCAATGAGTGAAGCAGCTGTATTAGCAGCCACCACCGTTGGTTATGTCAATGCAGGAACAGTAGAGTTTATTCTAGATAATGAAGGTAATTTTTACTTTATGGAAATGAATACTCGTATACAAGTAGAGCATGGTGTGACTGAAATGGTGACTGGCACCGATTTAATTATTGAACAAATAAGAGTCGCTAATGGTGAGAAATTAAGTTTTAAACAAGAAGAAGTACAATTACGTGGCCATGCGATTGAATGTCGTATTAATGCCGAAATACCGGAGAAGAACTTTATGCCGAATCCTGGTGAAGTCACCCATTTACATTTACCGGCAGGTAATGGTGTGCGAGTCGATACTGCTTTATACAGTGGTTATGTCATACCGCCAGACTATGATTCAATGATTGCCAAAATTTTAGTTCATGCCCCAACGCGTGAGGCAGCCATTATGAAGATGCGCGCGGCACTGGACGAAACGGTTATTTTAGGTGTCGAAACGAATTTAGATTTTCAGTATCAATTATTGCGTCATCCATTATTTGTTGAAGGTAATGTGGATACTGGTTTTGTGAATCGTATGTTACATCTTGATTAGAAGGAGGAAAGACATGCTAAAAGTAGATTTAAATGCTGATATGGGCGAAAGTTTTGGTGCTTATCAAATTGGGTCCGATCAAGCATTGGCACAGTATATTTCATCAGCAAATGTAGCTTGTGGATTCCATGCTGCCGATCCCAATGTCATGGCAAAAACGGTCGATTTATTGGTTAAAGAGGAGGTGGCGATTGGTGCTCATCCTGGTTTGAATGATTTAATGGGATTTGGCCGCCGACCAATGTCTATTACTCCTACTGAAGCTAAAAATGATGTTTTATATCAATTAGGTGCTTTAAGTGCCTTTGCTAAAGCAAAAGGAAAGACCTTACATCATGTAAAGCCACATGGCGCTTTATATAATATGGCCGCTCAGGATGCTGAATTAGCCATGGCCATAGCGGAGGCAGTTGCCAGTTTTGATGCTAATTTAGTTTTCTTAGGATTATCTGGTAGTGAGATGTTAAAAGCCGCAAAGGCTTGTGGATTAAAAGTTGCTTCGGAAGTGTTTGCTGATCGTGCTTATACGGATGAAGGTTTATTGGTGAATCGAAAATTACCAGGCGCCATGATTGAAGACCCCGATGATGCAATTAATCGGGTTATCCAAATGATTAAAGAAGGTACTGTTACCAGTATTAATGGTAATGTTATTCCGATTGAAGCCGATTCGATTTGTATACATGGGGATGGTCCCAATGCAGTAACGTTTGCTAAACAAATCCATCAGCGGTTGATTGCCGAAGGTATTCAAATTGTTTCGTTGCAAAATTTGATTTAAAAGCACATTTTTTGAGTGATTATTTAGACTAGACAGACCAGACAGAAACATTAAGCTTTCTGTCTGAGGATGTCAATCGTTCACTAAGAACACATAGCATTGAAATAGATCGGACTTTTCCAGTCTTTAAGGTAGATAGATTTCATGAATTGCAGTTCTTTTTTTGATAGTAAAGTCATACCGAGTTGAGAGAAGAATTTTTTTGACAACTTAATATTTTGCTATTTACTTGAAACAATTAAGTTATAGTTTCGGAAATTTCAAGTTGAAGTTAGCCACTTATCGTAAACAATGTGTTACCTACTAACTTACTGTATTGGTCTATCTAGTTCAGTGCTTGACAATGAGCTGAGGCATGATAGGTCATTCCAAGGCTGGCTTCTGCCAGCTTCCCAGGCTTTCAGCCATGCTGAAGGAGGCTCGTTGTCAAGCACTGACGAGTCCTTCCTCTTGTCTTGCTTTTTTGAAGGCTTTAGTAAAGACTTCATGAGGTGTTTGATAACCTAATATTTTCCTAGGATAATCATTCATCCATTGTTGTATTCTCAAACAATCCCTTTGAGTTAAGTCACTCATAGAGTTACCTTTTGGAATGAAACGACGAATGAATTTATGTTGATTCTCACTCGTTCCTCTTTCCCAAGAAGCATAGGGATGCGTAAAGT
>NZ_FUWO01000001.1:143206-245010 GCF_900167405.1 Globicatella sulfidifaciens DSM 15739 | reverse complement strand
CATTTATACGCCACTTTACATCGTTGGCTTTATACAGGTGAAAAAGGCTATCTTCAGGACTATTTCAAAGTGCGACTCAACGATCCGTCGTTACCCGACTCTTCGAAACAAACGCTTCAAAAGGTTCGTCGCTATCTAATAGGCAATTGGGATTCTATCCAAAGACAAAGGGACCCTCAATATATCGGTTGTAGTGCCGAAGGTCACGTCAGCCATTGGTTAAGTGCTCGTTTAAGTTCGCGACCGCTAGGATGGAGTACAACAGGAGCAGAAAGCATCGCTAAAGCACGTGCTTATGACTTAAATGGTAGCGATTTAAAAACTTGGGTAACAAATCAAATTAAAACAAAAGAAAGAGAAAGAAGAGTAGAGAAATTAGATGGCCGTTTGGGGCGGAAATACGCTCGTCAGTATGATTGGAGTGGTAAAGTCGCTATCTTACACTATTCCAATAACACACGAAGTCGCCAGGCTTTTGGGACAATCGCTGATTATTGAAAACGAATAGAGTGAGGCCTGTCTTCATAATGACAGCTAGAGGCAATGAGGTGAATGCTTGATAGCGAGCAGCGGCATGGTACTGGCGTCTAGCGAGACTGGATTGGGCCTCTCCCTAAAGACTTACAGATCGTACCTTGCCGATGGAAGATCGTTATCAAGGATAGTGGTTAAAATATGGAATCCATGAAATGGGGTTCAGAGAATTAGTAAAAAGTATGGTAGAGGAAAACCAACAATAATTTGACACTATCATAACTCAACGGAATATTGAAAAAAAGGGAGAGAGAGTGATATAATAAAACGAATCGTCTCGAAAAAAAGGAGGTCGAATTATGGCTCGCTCGTATGACAAACTGTGGAACTATTGATCGACAAGAAGATGAATAAAACTGATTTAGGTATTTTACTATGCAATAATTGAAGTAAAGAACCAAGATTGTCAAGCTGGAATAAAGGAGATCGATAAAAAGTTTGTTGAGTCTTTTGACCTATCTGATGAGCAGATTTATTTTGAAAGTGCAAAAGCTGAATCTCAAATCCCCTTACATAAGACTTTACATGACCCTACTTTTGACCGGGTATTTGAAAAAGTGTCCTCTATAAATATATTTGGTTTATCTAATCCGTCCAATGTACATATATACGGTGTTGACGCTAATAATTGCAAGTTTAAGTTTAGGGCGCTAAATGAATATCTTGTGGATAACATAGGAAACTATGTCTTTTTAGAGCGAAAACAAACAGACTTATTACTTCAAAGAAAAGTTATGCTATAGGTTCACAAGGTTTAATTAAATTTATGCAAGCTTATGGAGCCTCTGCAGAAACGGTCCTAGGAGAAATGCTCCTTTATGTATTTATGGAACAAGAGCTAAATGCACCTAAAATAATGAGCAAAATCGAAATAAATGATCTGGGTAGAAACATCGAAAGTAAAAGTGATGGGGTTCACCTACTTGCTATAAATGATAATGGCCAGCTATTCCATCAGCTTGTCTTTGGAGCATCAGATGTTCATGGAGATTTAGCCATAGCGATTGACCGTGCATTCGATAAGATTATTGAGATTGAAAGTAACAGTGACACTGAATTAAAGATGGTGGAGAACACCACACATGGAAGTATCTATGATTCTGATACAACAAATTATATGGTTAATCTTCTGATACCTAATAAAGCTAGTGTAGCAAAACCAGATATGGCCTTTGGTGTTTTCCTTGGTTATACACTTTCGTTAGGCTACACAGAAACTAATAATAACAAGTATCGTATTGCAGTCAAAGAACAGATGAAGAGAGATATTTTTGCTCTAAAGCCGTATATTGAACAGAAAATTTTTGATAAGGGTATGAGTGGGTATAATTTTTATTTTTACGTTGTGCCCTTTAATGATGCTCCATTAGAGAAAAACAGTATCATATCGGAAATGCTTGATGGGAGGTAGGAGGATGCAAACACCAAGAAATCAGACTCTTGCCGAAGCACTGTATAGAGATATTGACAAGAATGATTATTTGAAAGAAATATACGAATCATTGCTTTATGATTATTCAATCAATCTGTTTAAGCTAAGAAAACAGCAAAAAGAAATAAATATAAAAGATGCATTAAGATTTGCAGATTTGTTAGCAAAATCCCCCCTTCCAGATAAACGTGATGAACATCGCTTGTGGGGTCAGGAACTCGTGATTTTGTTAAGTATTGTTTATCCAGAGGATTCAGCAGTAAAGTATTACCTCGGTTCTGTTCTTTCGACAGTTGGTAATTATCGTTGCTTGAAATCCACTTATATTGAGGGATTTCAAGCTTCTAATGTGTTTGATGGTTTGTATTTTGAGTATGATAAATCCAGGTTACAAACACCAGGTGAAGAGGGCAGTTATTTTTTTCATGATCAGAAGGATGTGTATGATGGATTAAATTATAAGTACTTTAGCTATTCTGGACCTACTTCTATGGGAAAATCATTTGTCGTACAAACATATATTAAACAACAACAAATAGAAAATGGTCCAACCAAGAATTACGCTATTCTTGTACCCACTAAAGCTTTGCTAAACGAAGTCAGAAGTGAAATAATTGGAAGTCTTCAAGAAAAGCTAAAAGAAACAAATTATCGTGTTGTCAGTGCATCTGGAGACATGCTGTTTGTTATATAAGATGAAGAAATAAATAATAAAACTTAGGAGAAATATAATGGAAATTTTAATGAATTTACTGCTTATGTTAGGTGGAGTCGGTGTATTTATGTTCGGCATGAAGCAGATGAGCTCTGGCTTGGAACGAAGCGCAGGATCAGGAATACGAAATCTTTTCAAAAAAATCAACAAAAACAGAGTCTTTAATTACCTAATCGGAATCGGGGCTACCGTACTTGTTCAATCTTCTTCAGCCTCTTCGATCATGACAGTCGGACTTGCTCATGCGGATATTGTAACAGTTAAACAAGGCTCAGGTTTTATCTTAGGTGCAAAAGTAGGTACCACTCTTACAGCATTTATATTTGCCCTTTCAGGCATCAGCAAAGGTGGCTTTAGCATCAGCTCTGTTTTTGCAGCGGTTACGTTTGTCGGTGTCATGATCATTTTTTCCACTAATAACGAAAGACTTAATAAAATTGCGCCATTTTTAATTGGATTTGGAATGCTGTTTATCGGGATGGAAGTGATGGAAACTGCAATCGGTGGAGCAGATTCCACGCTGAGCATTCAACTCTCTAAAGTATTCCAATATGAAATCATGCAAAATCCAATCTTGCTTGTGATATTAGGGATTCTCTTTGCAGGCATCATACAGTCATCTACGGCAGCAACTGGCGTTTTTATAGCTTTCTTGGCTACAGGAGTTATTCAAAATATAGATCAATCGTTTTTCTTAGTGATGGGAGCAAATATAGGAACCTGTACTGATGGTATTATGGCCTCCCTGTCCACGAACGCTAATGGGAAACGTATCGCATTATTCCATCTGATTACCAGCGTAATTGGTGCAGTAGCTTTTACAATTATTCTGATTCTTTTCAGAGTGCCCATTAGCAACATGTTTGAAAGTCTATTCCCCGGAAATCCCCAGTTTAGTCTTGCAACATTTAACTTGATTTATAATACTCTTTACACCTTAGTGTTACTCGTATTTATCGACCCATTAGTTAATTTAGTGGTAAATTTAGTGAAAGATAAGCAACAGCAGCTGGAAGAATTGTCATATATTGATGAACGTTTCTTGCAAACACCAGCGATTGCCGTTGAACAAGCATTAAAGGAATTGCACGATATGGCGATTCTCGCAAAGGAGAACATTGATCGTTCTTTTGCCTCATTGATTAACGAAGATATGAGTGAAAGCAAAAAGATTGCCGATGTTGAATATCGTATTGATTTCTTAACAAATAAGCTTACAAGCTTTTTTATAAAAATTTCATCAGTCACTAAATTTGCTGATGACGAAAAATTGATCGGCGGATTGCATCATGTAACAAATGATATTGAACGACTGGGCGATTATGCGATACTTCTGGTAAAGGAAACCAAATATATGAAGGAAAATAATTTGAAGTTTTTAGATCAGACCAAAGATGAGCTTAACCTAATCTACGGACACATATCCGAAATGTTTGACTTAGGATTTGATGCGTTTACAAATCGTAGAACTGAAAACTTTAGAAAAATTTCAAACCTTCACAAGGAAATTAAAAAAGGGATATCCTCTACACGTAATGAACATGTGGTACGCCTAAATTCTGGAATGTACCCTGTTGAGCTATCAAAAAGCATTTATTCCGTTCTGTTTTCATTGCAAAGAATATCAGATCATATTGTGAACGTTGCTTTCTCGATTCGATCTACCACCGGAAGTAAAACAGAAGCATTGCAAGCTATTGAAAGGGAAAAGAAAAAGAAGGAAAATGCAGAACGTAAGTCTTCTCTAGAATCTAATATGAAAAAGTAAAAAATTCCGAATTCAAGTCTGGGATTGAGATAGATATTATAGTATAAAACAAAATTTAGTCACTGTTTATGAATTAATAATTAAAAACAAGTTTTATGAAATGAATATTTAATCTATAAAAAGTATCATTTAACAGTGAAAACTTTAAAGTTTAAATTAGCAGCTATACTATTTATTCAGAGAGAAAATTTCTATTTAACAGTTAACCAAACAGATACTTATCTAAGGTTTGATTTGCTGATGAATTATTTATATATTTATTGGACTTGCAGAATATATGGTAGGATTTTAGAATGATACCTACTTACGACATCATTATTGTACTCTCAAGGCACGTGGAGACGGTCTGTCTGCTGAAGAGAATATAAGATTTGAAACCCTTGGAAATTTCTTGTTTAGGCTGTTTTCAAGGGTTATTTTTTTTAGACAATTGATTAATTTAAGGTGTGTTTTTAGTTATAGATTGATTGTACCAGAATTTAGGAGTAGAAAAACGGTGTGCAGTTTTGTTAATACGTTTCAACAGTTTGGCAAAAGAGATAACCATTTAGCAAATTTGAAATAGAATTTTTTATATTTCAAGTGATGCATAGTGTTACGATAATAATGATTAAATGACATAAATAAAGACTTGATAATAATGCGCATCAAGTCTTTATTGTTCGAAAGTTAAATGTGAATTGTAATTACATTGAAAGTTCTAAAATTAAATTAGCCACTTAAATTGTGAATCCTCCCCATTTTTTATGATTGAAAATAAAGCTGCTAGTTGCGGTTGGGAGGGGAACTATTTTATGGCTTTCAATACAACAGTAGCACTTTACTTAATTGGAGAATCGGGTAAGCTAAATGACTCGACCGAAAATTTAAGCGTAGTGCGGAAGGTCGGGGAGTGATCCCGCACCCGATTCGACGATTCAGTCAAGTGCTACGGTATACAAAAAAGTATAGAAAAAAACATCTCAAAACGTTATTATTGTAGTGACTAAACCATAATAAAGGACGTTTTAAGATGTATCATCATTATAATTCATTTTCAGCAGAAAGCAAGACCCGAAATAAACATTTAACCTTGGACGATCGTCATAATATTGAGCGTTGGCACCGTAGTGGTAAGTCTAATCGTGAAATTGCCCGTCTTCTAGATAAAGCCCCTCAAACGATTCATAATGAAATCAAAAGAGGGGTTGTGCTGCAACAAGTGAGAAAAGGTCGCTTCAAAAAGATGTATTCTGCTGAGTATGCTCATTCTCAGTATTTAAATCAGCGCGACAAGTGTGGACGTAAAGTGTCACTTTATAAGGAAACCAAAGAAACACTCGTTCATTTTCTGACCGAAATGAAATATTCACCAGAAATGATCGTTCATTCTAATCTTGTCAGCGTTCCTGTTTCAACGATTTACTATTGGATTCATAACGGACATTTAGGCTTAACATCGAATGACCTACTTTATCCACGTAAATCAAAGAAAAAACGTAAGAATACCACCTCACAATTTAGAGTAAAAGGTCAATCCATCGAAATGCGTCCGGAAGTCATTAATCAGCGGGGTGAGTACGGTCATTATGAAATTGACACCGTGATTCTAACACGCAAGACCAATAAATGTTTACTCGTACTAACCGATCGTCGGACACGCCATCAAATTATTCGATTGATTCCGAATAAACAGGCGGCATCCGTCAATAATGCTTTATTAGATATACTCAATGAATATGCGATTAAATCAATTACTGCGGATAATGGTGTTGAATTTTTTAGACTGCATGAAGTCTTTCCTTATGAGCATATTTATTATGCCCATCCTTATTGTTCCTATGAACATGGAACAAACGAAAACCATAATCGACTAATAAGACGGTTTTTACCTAAAGGAACAACAGATGTAACAGAATTAGAAGTAAAGAAAATCGAAAACTGGATTAATCATTATCCGAAAAGAATATTCAACTACAAATCACCATTTGAGATGATGAACGCTGGCTAATTTAAACTTGAAATTTGCCGTTCACTTCTTAAGAAACATCTTAGCCAAAACACCGAAAAAGGATACCAAAGAATTTAAAGAAGACATCAAGGCACTGTTTCGTATTCAGGATATCAGGATTGCACGTGTTGTTAAAAATGAACTCTTTAAAAAATATGAAGGAGAAAAGAAGTATCAAGCCAGCTTAACCATTCTTGATGACGGATTTGAAGACGCCTTTACTTATCTTAATGAATCGGTTATCCATTCTAGACTAAAAAGCACCAATTGTCTCGAACGGTTAAACGAGGAGATTAGAAGACGGGAAAGAGTCATTCGAATATTTCCTAATGTTGAATCAGCTTATCGTTTAATTGGAGCGATGTTAATCGATCAAGACGAAGAGTGGCTGACAGCAGATAGAACATATATTCAAATGTAATCCTTCCATTTTTGCCCCTAAACATTATAATTGCTTCTAAGAACCTGTCAAGGGTCGCTTTGCTTTCCCCTTGACAGAACCTTGACAGCAATTATTCAGTAACTAAGGCAAAAATGGAATAAATTATGTGCTAGTTAATTTTACACAATATTATGGACTTGACTTCTTTATATTTTCGCTTCATCCTCACCTGATTAATTATAATTATAGGCATGAAAATACGATATAACACTAACCATGTTCATAAAAAAAGAGATTTACACGTAATGTAAATCTCTTTTAGTTTCAACTAATTATTGAACACACAGTTTCAAGGATTCTTTAATAGAGGCCTCAACATCGTGTTCCTTAATACCTAATACAGGCATCGTATCCTTAGGATCCAAGAATAAGTCCTCAGTTTGCAACTTAGCACTTACAACCATATGCATACCGTGTTCCTTTCCTTCAGCCTTAGCATGTGCATCAATAGCTTGGTATGTTGGTAACATTTGTTCATACTCAACAACCGGAACTTGCGTAGTCTCAGTTTGACCCAAAGCATCGACCATCATTTGATAGAAATCTTTGAATTTCATATTGTATGCACAGATGGCATAGGTACCACGGTGAACACCATTTTCCATAGCTCCAACCGCAGCCTCAGCCACTTGTTCAACTGTAACCACCGCTGTACCACCTTTAAGTGCAGGGAATACTTCCTTGCCTCTAACTTGGTCCACAAACATCTTCCAAAGTGGAAGTCTACCTGGCATTGTACCAAAGATATAAGGAAGTCTAAGAGATGTAACATCCATAGCCCCTTCACCCTCAGCAAAAGCAACTTGCTCCTGTAATAAACGCATATTGGGGTATGCTTGTTTTCTCAATTCATATTCAGGTAATCTTTCCGCAAACTCCGCAAAATACGAACCAAATACCACAAACTTCTTAACACCCGCTTCTTTAGCTAAACGCGCAATACGTTGTGTTGGCAACACATTGGCCTCATAAAAGAACTTAACAGCTGGACTCTCAGGAATCACACGCTCATCAGCCCCAGCAGCATAAATAAATCCATAGCAATCACTCAATAGTGCTACAATTTCAGCATCACTCAGTTCATTAATATTGCCCAATGAACACTCGACTTCCTTAGGAAATAAATCATCAGTTGGCATCGGTGGCAAAGCCATTGTCTTAACCTGATACCCTCTGCTTAATAACTCTTTAGTAGTATAGTAACCTAAGAAACCAGTACCACCTAAAATAAATACTTTTTTCATTTTATTCGCTCCTCCATATTTATCTCTACCTATATATTATATCACAAATATTGTGATGGTTTTGAGAAATAGTTAATTTTATCCATAAAGATTTTCAAATTTCTACCAAACCTAGGGAAACTTTTGTGAATTAGTAAACTTGAGACTACTTAGATTCCACTTTAATTACTAGTTGATATTTATCATAAATCCCATTACATCAAAACGCCAAGACTGTAATGGTATAGTGAATGGGTAACACCTGTGTATAATACAGTACAGTGAAAGAAACACGAGAAACCAAATGAAACGTTACAGTACAGAAATGACAAAGAGAATTGTCACAGCTAATATCCAAGATGGACGTACATTACAAGCCTTGCCACTGAATATGGTGTATCAACCGCATCCATTAATAATTGGATTCGTAATTAACGCAAAGAATACCAAGCAACACCTGAAGCAATGAGTGAACTAGAGTTAATGGAAGAGAATCGGAAACTCAAGCAAAAACTCACTGAAGCCGAAAAGGAAAATGACTTTTTAAAAAAGGCGGCAGCATTCTTTGCGAAGGAAACAGGCAAGTAATCTATAAATTTATTGATCAGTATAAGCACCACTGTGGCTTGCGTTGGTTATTGAAACGGTGTGATGTTTATGCCAATGGTTACTAAAACTATCTCAAAAATACCAAATGTGATTACTATCAAAGCAAGAAATTGGTTAAAGATAGAATAAAGGACATCTTTCATTCAACAGGCGGCATTGTAAGTCATCGTGGAATGATCATATTCTTAGCTCGTGAAGGGATTAAGCTTAGTAAGGCCACAGTGTATTTCGCAATTTAAAATTGAGCCATTTCGCAATTTAAAATTGAGCCACTGTCATCTTTGAATTATCTTTTATCCATTGTTCTGTTTCTTTCATTCTATAAGAAGGACCGACCATATTTATAACATGTGATTTATGAGTCAAACGGTCGGTTAAGGCAGCTGTTAGGACTGGATCATGAAATATTTCCTGCCATTTTAAAAACGACAAATTACTCGTGATAATTGTAGATTTTCTTCCCGCTCGCAAAGATAGATGTGAAAATAATAATTCAGCCCCTTCTTTGTCGAAAGAAATATATCCAAGTTCATCAATAATGACGAGATCGTAATTTTCAAATTTTAATTCGAATGACCGTAAGGTTCTTTCTGAGCGGTACTCTTTCAACTGATTGATGAGGGAAGGGACTGTCGCAAAAAAGACGCGATAGCCCGCCAAACAAGCTTCCATTCCTAATCCTATCGCTATATGTGATTTTCCAGTACCTGGCGAACCAGTTAAGATTACATTTTGTCCCTCTTTAATAAAATCTAACGTTTTTAGATGAGGTAACTTTTGCTGTGCTTGTTCTGGTAAGGCATCTATATCTAACTCTTCTAACAATTTCTTTTGTGGAAAATTAGCGATACGTATTCGATTTTGTTTTGACCGGATAAAGCAGTCATCCTTTTCCTGTTCTAAGACTTGAAGAAGAACCATAAAGGCTTCGGTTGGATTACGAAATGTTCCTTCTTCTTGTACCATTTTCCGAATACTGGGTAATCGTAATTCTCTACATAACTCAATTAATCGTTCTTTCTTATCCATAGTGAATGACCTCCTTATCTGCTTGATGAAACAGATTCGCATAAGCTTTCAAATTGCTTTCCCACTGATGGACACTCCAATTACGTTTATGTGTTGCGATCATTTCTCCGCCAATAAACAGCTTAACCTGATCGGCACTTAGTTTTACGATGATATATTTTCCAATATGACCTTCTGGTACAGAGTAATGATTCTGCTTAATGACAACCGTACTGTATTTATCTACTCGACATTCCAATAGTTCAGAAACATCGAAAGGAGCGATCATGGTAGGACCAATCCTTTCTTTTTCTGTTTGCATCAATTTCAGGTGAGAAGCCTTGTGTTCGTGATGCAAGCGTTGATTGAGTTTCTCTAATTCATTATTGAGATGAGTTTCAGCCTCTTCTAAACTGGAAAAGCGATAAGTTGAGGCAAATGCCTTACGACGTATAAACTCCACACTACGTTCCACATGTCCTTTTTCATTTCCTTTTGTGGTTCACATAAACGAATTTTAAATTGATAGTCATTAGATAAATGAATCATGCTGTCTGTAATGGTTTTCTCTGTTCCAATAAAGTTTTTAACAACCGTTCTCATATTATCGTAGGTAAAGACCGAAGGGATAAAGCCGATGTGTCTAATAAATTTTGTGTGAACGTCTAACACACAAATTTGGGATTATGATTGATAAATTCTAGCGAAACGGTAATTACTGTGCGCCAAAGTAAATGCAGCCAAAGAAAATGTTTTTAGCTTGTCATCGATAAATAATTTTATCTCTCCCCAATCAAATTCAACCTCATATCCTGGTTCTGCATGGCGTCGGATAAATACTTCTTTTGTTTTTGTCATCTCATCGTTAATGAAGTTTCTAACGGTCGTCTAACTAATAGAATAGCCACGCTCGAGCAGCTACTCATGCATGTCTACAATCTTCATTTGTTGTTTAGCCATGCCGTGATTCTTTTTCCACTCATTTTCTTTAATAAAATCATGTAACATCACTTCAATTGATTCTGATAATACTCTGCGTCTACCGACTCTTTTTTTATAAGTTGGTGGTTTTACGATATCTTCTGCAATAGGAAGATCACGAACATCTTCATACTTGCTTCTTTCATATTCCTTGATATATTTATCAACGGTATTCCTAGATTTCTTCGTAAGTAAAGCAATTTTTTTTGCTTAGCCCATCGAGGTAGAGATTTATAATCGTTTGTTCTTCTTTCAATGCAATCACTCCTGATATTCCCCCTATTTATTATTCAATAGGGTTATTTTCTATCAAAAGTGGCTTAGTTTTCAATTAATATAGTGGCTCAGTTTTCAATTAATATAGTGGCTCACTTTTAAGTTAACATATACATTTAGGTGGATTGTTGTTGGTATAGATGTGATATAACAAAGTAAAATTATTAAAACATTTAAAAAAGACTAAACTTGATTTAGATCAATTTAATTTCTTTCAATCTATATTATTATATAGTCAAGATAAAAAAATAAAACAAGAAAGAAGGAAAAAATATGTCAAGACAATTAAATTTTAATCAAGTAAAGGAAACTCATTTAAAAACATTGGCACAATATGTTCCAGTTGTTGCAAAAGTTCATGGAGGAAACCATCCAGAATTCTACCAGGTTCGTAAAGTATATGATGAACTTGCAAAGAAAGCAAAAGATGCGGGAGTAGAAAAGCCGGACTTAAAAGAGGAGTTTGTAAAATTACGTGAAATCACAGATAATTATACAGTTCCAGGTGATGTATGTGAAAGTTATGAAGCAGTCTATAACATGTTAGCAGAATTAGATAAAGCATATGAAGCATAAAAGAAAATAAACAAAGTAATGAAAAGATATAAATAATCTAATAGGGAGGAGTATGAATATGCAAAAATTTATATTAGGAAGAAAAAACCATATTACAATAGTAAGTGCAATTTTAATAATAATTGCATTTGTCAGTAAATTAGGCTTCGAAAACGAACAAATAGCCATTTGGGCATTAGTAATTGCTTCAATTTTGGGAGTTTCACCTATTGCGATTCAAGCGTATCAAGCATTAAAAGTCAAAGTAGTTAGTATTGATGTTTTAGTTACCATTGCAGTTATCGGAGCCTTTATAGTTAGAAACTACGAAGAATCAGCAATTGTTACATTTTTATTTCTATTTGGAGCTTATCTAGAACAAAGGACACTTAATAAAACACGTTCTGCCATTAAAGAATTAACTCAAATAGCACCAGAAAGTGCCTTAAAACAAGTGGAAAATGGTGAGTTTGAAGAAGTAGAAATAGATGAAGTTGATGTAGGAGATATTTTGCTTGTTAAAACGGGTGCAAAAATCCCAGTTGACGGTACAGTGTTAACAGGAGAAGGGCATATTAATGAAGCAAGTATTACCGGAGAAGCGGTTCCTGTAAGTAAAAAGGAAGGTTCGAGGGTATATGCAGGAACAATTTTAGAAAATGGAACTATTCAAATCACTGCTGATCGTGTAGGTGAGGATACTACTTTTGGTAAAATCATTGAGTTGGTTGAAGAAGCACAGGATTCAAAATCAGAAGCAGAACGTTTCATTGATAGATTTTCTAAATACTACACACCAGCTGTTTTAGTTCTCTCTTTTATTGTATGGATATTTTCAAGGGATATTGAACTTGCAATTACAATATTAGTTTTAGGATGTCCAGGAGCATTGGTAATCGGTGTACCGGTTTCAAACGTCGCGGGGATTGGCAATGGAGCACGTCATGGAGTCCTTCTAAAAGGTAGCGAGGTTATTAGTGATTTTAGCAGACTAGATACCATTGTATTTGACAAAACAGGTACATTAACAATAGGAAATCCCAAAGTAGCTGATAAAGAAATTTATACAGATAATGTAAATGAAGTATTAGGGTATCTAGCAAGTGTTGAAAAGGAATCAGATCATCCATTAGCAAAAGCAGTTGTAGAATATATTGGAGATATAAAATTATATACAGTTGAAAAAACAGATGTTGTAAAAGGTGGAGGAATTGTAGCCCATGTAGAAGGTCATAAAGTTGCAGTCGGTAATGTGGCACTAATGGAGCAAGAAAATATTCTTTTAAGTGAAAAAGCTCGTGCAGATATTGCCAGATTTGAGAAAAATGGAAATTCACTTGTTTTAACATCAATTGATGGTGAATTAAAGGCATTGATGGGTATCCGTGATCAAATTCGCCCGGGTGTAAAAGACGATCTTAAAAAGTTGAAAAAACTTGGTGTTAAAAATCTAGTAGTTCTTTCTGGTGATAACCAAGGAACAGTTGATTTAGTAGCACGTGAACTAGGACTTACAGAAGCTCATGGACATATGTTGCCAGAAGATAAAGCAACATATATTAAAGAGTTACAAGAAAAAGGTCAAATTGTGGCATTTGTGGGAGATGGAGTAAATGATAGTCCTTCATTAGCTCTAGCACAAATTGGAATTGCTATGGGAAGTGGAACAGATGTAGCAATCGAAACTTCAGATGTTGTTTTAATGAATTCAGATTTCAGCCGCTTGCCACATGCATTAGGTTTAACAAAAGCAACCGCTAATAACATGCTTCAAAATATTATTATTGCAGTAGGGGTTGTATTAGTCCTTCTTGCCAGCGTATTCTTTAGTGAATGGATGAACATGTCAATCGGTATGTTAGTACATGAAGCAAGTATATTAGTAGTTATTTTAAATGGTATGAGACTTCTTCGCTATAAATTAAGAAAATAGAAATAAATAAAATTCTTGATGTAAATCAATTTATTATAGATATTAATAGTATATAATACAATTAACATAAACTAAAGGAGAGATGAAAAATGCAAAAAGCAACAATTCAGTTAGAAACATTAACATGTCCATCATGTATGCAAAAAATAGAAAATGGAGTTAAATCATTAGATGGAGTAGACAAAAATAACTTAAAGGTGCTATTTAATTCAAGTAAAGTAAAAGTGGAATATGATGATGAAAAAGTATCTATAAAAGATATTGAAAATGCCATCGATAAATTAGGATATGAAGTTAAAAAATCTCAAGTAAAAGCTTTATAAAATAAGAGGGAATAAGTTTGGCTTTAATGATATCAGATGCTGGTTAATGTCATCTACGGTAAAGGACACGGTTACCAAGTTATAATGTCGTTGATATCCTCCCACACACGAAAGCGTACAGTGGACATATTCTCAGAAAGAGAATTCAGTAAAAAAGGAAAAATGGAAATTGTCCTTTGACAGCTATCCACTCATCTCAAAACCTATGGAATGTGGTGTTGCTGACAAGGAGTATTTAGATTTTTATCATAATAATATGAAACAGAAGCAATAAAATGCCAAAGCAGTACATTATCATGGAGGACCAATGAAAAAAGACCTATTTAATGAATTTAAAATAATTTGTGTACATTTAAACAATGTTGGAATTGTGCCAACTTTAATGGGGTCCTTGGGTTTAGAGTTTATTTCAAAAACTTCTTGGGAGCCATCAGATATAGACATTCATGTTCCAGGTGATCCAAGAGGATGGGAGGCTCCTGACCAGCTTAGAATTTATAATTGGGGTACAATATCCAAAGTCATGGAAGACCTAGGCTATGAATTAATAGACCTTCATGAACATGAATTTCAAAAAAATGGCCTTAGTGTAGAGTTTGGCAGCATTGATTCCCTATACGACTTTGCTGGAATAAGAGTATCAGACCTAGACCTTATTCAAGTAGAGGGTATAACATTTCGTCTCCCCAACCTAAGGCAGTTTTTAAAAATCTATCAAGCATCTTCAAAGGATTCTTATAGAAATGACAATAATAACAACAAAGATTTTAAGAAAATTGAATTTTTGAAAAAGCATATGTAGTTAAGAGTTAATGTTAGACAAGTATTTTTCCTAACCTTAAGTGGAGCTTTTACTTTTAAGTTAACATATATAGCAAGTCATAAGGGATTTAAATAGAAATAAAAAGATAGTAGTGGTAGATAAAAATCATCTTTGGGTAGCAATGGAAAGAAGTCCAATAAAAGATGTTGAAATTAAGGTTCCTTTGAAAGCAGCTTTAACAAATAAAATCAATGATCGAGAAGTTTATTTGAATGGAATCGACGCAAGTTACCATTATGAAGGGTGTTATGTTTATAAGACCGAAGAGCTATAGGATGAGACTTCAGAGTTAAAGCTAGTCAATCCACCCTGTCACTCATTAAATTCGGAATATTTTGAACTGTATGAGGGACAGGGATGCTTTATAATATAATTAGTAGTACCAGATACAGAACACAATTCGAAATTGTTTGCATACCTGGTACTGTCTTTAAAACAGAATCGACTATATTGTGCACAGATTGTAGGATAAAAAAACGCACTCTTTGATAATATTGATGATGTAAGGAGGTTGTTCAATGGATTCTTTAAGAAGTATGAATAATGCATTGGCATATATTGAAGAGCACTTAACAGAGGCAATTGACTATAGTGAAGTATCTAAAAATGCTTACTGTTCAGAGTATCATTTTAAACGGATGTTTTCTTTTTTAGCAGGTATAAGTTTATCAGAATATATTCGGAGAAGAAGACTGTCATTGGCTGCAATTGATTTGAAAGATAAGGATTTGAGAATAATTGATGTAGCCGTCAAATATGGCTATAATTCGGCTGATTCATTTTCCCGTGCTTTTCATTCCCTGCATGGTATTCTCCCTTCTGAGGCAAGGAGTGAGAATACACAATTAAAAGCTTATCCAAGAATGACCTTTCAATTATCAATTAAAGGAGGATGCGAAATGAACTATCGTATTGTTGAGAAAGGACCTTTTAAGTTAGTAGGATTTAAGAAGAGAGTCCCAATTATTTTTGAAGGTGTCAATCAAGAAATTGCACAAATGACCGAATTTTTAACACCGGAGGTTATTAAACAATTAAAAGCAATCTCAAATGTAGAACCAATGGGTATTATTAGTGCTTCCACTAATTTTTCAGAAGGAAGAATGGAAGAAAAGGGCGAGTTGGATCATTACATCGGGGTAGCAACTTCAGGTGATGAAACAGCAGAATTTGATGTATTAAAAATTGATGCTTGTACATGGGCAGTATTTGAATCGATTGGACCATTCCCAGAGACACTTCAAAATATATGGGGTAGAATATACTCAGAGTGGTTTCCGTCTTCAAGTTATGAGTTAGTTGAAGGCCCAGAAATTTTGTGGAACGAGAGTCCAGACACTGGAAATCCAAAGTATCGAAGCGAAATCTGGATTCCGGTAAAGAAAAAAGACTATTAATTACACCGATTTTTATGATTGAGGGAGTGGGCAATAAGTAGAAAATTGAATAATTATCTCTTCGTTGGCCTACCCCCGCAAAGTTGGGAGTAGAACAGAAGTAGAAAATCGAATGATTTTCGCTTCGTTGTCCTACCCCCGCACAGTTGAGTAGGTCTCAAGCAAGTCATTAAGACGCAGGTTGAGACCACTCAACCACTGCGCTTTTAATTTAATAACAATAACTTGATTGAGTTTACCAAATTTATCTTTAACCTCGTTAAGACGCAGGTTGAGACCACTCAACCACTGCGCTTTTAATTTAATAACAATAACTTGATTGAGTTTACCAAATTTATCTTTAACCTCATTAAGACGCAGGTTGAGACCACTCAACCACTGCGTTTTTAATGAATAAGCACTCATTTGACTGAATATTTCAAATTTATGTTCAATCTCATTAAGACGCAGTTTGAGGCCACTCAACCACTGCGCTTTTATTATTCGATATTACTTATTCATAGCAAATATAGTTTGGTTAAATTTTTATCTAGCGTAGTTAAGTATAGCTAACTTTTAATTGTGAGTCATCTAGCTTTGTTTAATTTTCTGTAGTTCGTGTAAGAGTTATAGGTCTTTTAGCCTAACCAAACCCTAATACGTGAGATATGTCTTCGATTATATTACAATAGAAGTATATAGTTTGAAACTGATTATTATTTCTAAAAGGAGATGTATTATGGGATTATTAGTAGACGGTGTTTGGAAAGACCAATGGTATGATACAAAATCAACGGGTGGTCGTTTTGTACGTAAAGATTCACAATTCAGAAATTGGATTACAAGAGATGGTGCACCAGGTCTGACTGGTGAAGGTGGTTTTAAAGCGGAAGCTGGGCGTTACCATCTATACGTCTCACTAGCTTGTCCATGGGCTAGTCGCACTTTAATGATGCGTAAATTAAAAGGTTTAGAAGATATGATTTCAATCTCTATCGTAAACCCAATCATGTTAGAAAACGGTTGGACCTTTGCACCAGACCAAGGTGTAATTCCTGATCCAATCTTGAATGCCGATTTTTTATACCAAGTCTATACATATGCTGACTCTGAGTACACTGGTCGAGTAACGGTTCCTGTTTTATATGACAAGGAAAAAGATACCATCGTCAACAACGAATCATCTGAAATTATGTTGATGTTAAATTCAGCCTTTGATGAAATTGGTGCTAAAGAAGGCGACTACTATCCAGAAGAATTGCGTGACCAAATTAAAGAAATGGATGACTATGTATATCCCAACATCAACAACGGTGTTTATAAAGCTGGATTTGCGACAGAACAAGCAGTTTATGAAGAAGAAGTTGGTCATGTATTCGATGCCTTAGAGAAATTAGACAGCATTTTAGCTGATAACAAGTTCTTACTAGGCGACAAATTTACTACTTCTGATATCCGCTTATTCCCGACTTTAATCCGTTTCGAGCATGTTTACTATGGTCACTTCAAGTGCAATATTAAACATTTAACTGATTTTGAAAATGTATGGCGTTATACACGTGAAATCTACAATATGCCAGGTATTTCTGACACAGTTGATTTCTACCACATCCAACACCATTACTACGGAAGCCACCCGACAATCAACCCGAACGGTATTATTCCAGCAGGACCTGCAATTAGCTTAGACATTTAGATATAGAACATCACCTGGAGAACGTTATAGTGACTCCTCCTTTTTACACAATTATATGGACTTTATCTTAAAGATGAAATCATTTCATAGAGGTTATTAATTAAACGTTGATTATAGTGTAGTGAAAATAGAACTTATTTATTAATAATTCGAATGGGGAGGAATAAATGAATTTAGCTCAAATTACAGAGAAAAATATTTATGATGTAATCGCCTTGAAACTTAAAAATAGTCAAGAAACTTTTGTAAGAGATCCACAGTTTTCCTTAGCGGAGAGTTATTACTACCGAGATGATGATACTGTGTTCTTATTCGCTTTAGAAGAACAGGGCAAGGTTGTCGGCTTTTTGTCTCTAATTACTGAAATCGAAGAAAAGACTGTTTATATTTGGAGAATTGTTATAGGAGATCAATTCCAGTCTAAAGGATATGGAAGAAAAGCTCTAAGAAGCATTGAAGAATATGTCCGTAGCCTTGAGGGATACGAAAAGATTGTATCGGATTATGTAATGAATAATGTGGCTATGAAGCATCTTTTAGAATCTGAAGGATATATTGAGACTGGAAAGCAAGAAGAGTGGAATGAAATCATAATGGCTAAAAGACTAGAAAGATAAAATAGCCTAATTATTATTTGATTGGAATTAAATAATAATGTGACTACTTCAAATTGTGGACATAATAATCTTTTTAAGCCTAGTTTCTTATGACCAATAAGCTAAAAATTACATGTAGAGACGGTAGCATTACTTACAAGGAACGAAACAGCACAGTAAGTAATTACGAAGAACTGTGTGATAGCTGTCGAAGAATGAAGAACTAAGTAAGAAAATGATTCGAGATAGCGAACCGTTTAGTATGTGGTATTTACTGAAAAAAACGTATAAGGACGGGATTATTAGACGTTTAATGGATGTCTGAGGGTCTCGTTTTTAACTTTTAAAATGGAGAGTGAACTATACATCAGAATAGGAATCGCATAGTTCTGTGTCTCTCTTTTTGATATAATGGTTTGGAAGTAAATAATCGTGTAAGTTTTAGTATAAGATAAATGAGGTGAAAATATGAAACGTTTTGCTATTGAAGAGATAAGGACTATGAGAGAAGGTCAGTACTTTGATCGGAAAAGTGCTAGAATCAAACCTAAAGATATCCTTCAGCATATTATTGCATTTGCGAATGCAGATGGCGGAACTTTAGCTATAGGTATTGAAGATAATGGAGAAATATCAGGTACAAGTTATCAAGGGGCATACACAATTGAAGATTATCAACTAGCCATTCAACAGGGCATTCTCAGTCAACCTTCTGTTAACTATGAAAAATTAAAACTTGAACTTAATGGAGAATTTGACCATTTGTTTCTCATCCATGTTGATTTTTCAGCGGACCGATTGATTAAGACTCGTAATGAAGAAGTTTACTTAAGAATAGGTGATAAAAGTGTCAAACAGACTATTCTCAAATTCAGCAGCTAGAGTATGCTAAAGGGGAAAGATTATTTGAAGACAATCTAGTGATGGAATCTAATTTATCTGATTTAGATGAAGGATTGCTATCTGAATATAAAGAACATCTTAATTGTAAAGAATTAACCACGCAGCAAGTGTTAGAAGCTAGAGGATTTATACAAAAGAGGCAATTAACTACAGCAGCTATTTTATTATTTGGTAAGAATCCGACTTATTATTTCCCTCAAGCGCGTTTACGATTTTTACGTTATGAGGGTGTCAGTCGAGAGACGGGGAGCCGAATGAATATTGTCAAAGATCAAACCTTTGAAGGGCCTATTCCGCATTTGATTCGCCAAGCTCAGAAAGCAATTAAAGCTCAACTTCGTGAATTTCAGTTTCTTGGAGAAGATGGTAGATTTAAAATTGTTCCTGAATATCCTGAATTTGCATGGTTTGAGGGAATTGTCAATGCCATTGCTCACCGTGATTACTCATTTCGAGGAGATTATATTCGTATTAGTATGTTTGATGATCGTTTAGAAATTTTTAGCCCAGGATCGTTACCGAATATCGTCACGCTTGAAAACATGCGTTACACTAGGTATGCTAGAAACCCTAGAATAGCCAGAGCTTTAGTCAGTTTTGGATGGGTTCGAGAATTGAATGAGGGGGTTAACCGTATTTATGATGAAATGGCAGGTTTTTACTTGAATGAACCTGAGTACAGTCAACCACACCCTCATGCTCTGCAATTGAAATTAGAAAATAATTACGCTTCTCGTCAATTACGCATGGATGATCGTGTCGATGATTTGGAGAAAAAATTGGATCAGGATACATTCAATGAAAATGAACGAAAAATTTTGGCTTATTTGTATAGTCATGGACAGATTACAGTGAAATTAGCCTCAGAAATCATTGAAATGAGTGATGCGACTGCTCGTAAATTGCTCAGAGGTTTAGTATATAAAAATGTATTAAGTTGGCATGGGAATTCTAAACGAGATCCCAAACAGTATTATACGATTAAACCATAATAAGGCATCAAAATTCGGAGTAAGTTCGGAGTAAGTTCGGAGTAAGTTCGGAGTAGTTCGGAGTCCAGCTTTTTAAGGCGAAATTCCATCTAATACATAAATGAATTTCAAACTGACTGACATTTCGAATCTTTTTCATGGTAACATAGGAATATTATGTATAAAGGGAGAAGATTGACATGCAAGTGCCAATTCTTTACGAAGATAATCATTTACTCATGGTTGAGAAACCAGTTAATATTCCGGTGCAATCGGATCAAAGTCGTGACAAAGATTTATTAACGATATTAAAAGAAGATATAAAAGTTCGCTATAATAAACCTGGAAATGTCTACTTAGGTCTAGTGCATAGACTGGACCGGCCGGTTGGTGGGGCAATGGTATTCGCCAAAACGTCTAAAGCTGCTTCACGACTATCGGACCAGGTGAGACGCAATTCGATGACGCGTAAATATTACGCAGTCGTTCATGGGAAGCCTTCCAAAGAACAAGGTCAGTTAACTGATTACTTATTAAAAGATACGCGAAAAAATATTGTGTCGATTGTTCCTTCTGATTATAAAGAAGGAAAAAAAGCAGTTCTTACTTATAAAGTCTTAGAAAGTAATGATCAATTGTCTTTACTAGAAGTGCAACTCCAAACTGGACGGCCTCATCAAATTCGTGTCCAACTAGCAGGGATGGGCACGCCAATCTGGGGTGACCAGAAATACGGTCAAAAATTCAGCAAAGTAGGCCAACAAATTGCTTTATGGGCACAGGATCTTTCGTTAGAACACCCAACTAAGAAAACTGAAGTGAGAGTACAATCCTTGCCAAAACAGGAATTTCCTTGGAATTGTTGGGAAAGTATTCATTAGATAAGCCAGGGCATGACATATTCTTAAAGCGAGCATTCCAAAGAATCGTGTCACTGCACGATTTTTTTATGTTTTTAGAACAATAAAGTTGGTTAAATGAAAGGTTGAATTCAGGAGAGATTCGAGAAAGAATTAGTCAACTAGACAACTGGGAATTAGAAGAGGAAAAACGCATAAGTAAATCAAATAAATTCAAAAATTCTAAAGAAGTCAAAGCTTTCACAATAAAGTGGGCGTCCTCGCAGTGGAAGCCAATCAACATCTCGATATTCAATTATTTTATGGACATGTGATAGTTGATTTATAAACTCATGAAGGAGATGGGTTGACAGCCAAAGGCTTTAACTTAGCCCAACCCAATGATGACATTAAATAATAAAGGAGTCAAAGGTATGCAAGTAGTGTTTCATATCAATGAAGAAGAGCGATGGCATATGATTCTTTCGAATGTAAATAATTTTTTAGCTGAAGAAGCGGATGCTAAAATATCCATTGTTGCGAATGGTCATGCGGTGAATTATTATCTCAATGATGAATTGAGTGATAAGATTTTGAATCAGGTAGATATAGTGGCTTGTCAGAATTCCTTAAATAAACAAAAGATCAATAAAGACCGCATAAACTCACTCATACGTGTGGTAGATTCGGGTGTTGTTGAGATCGCTAAGAAACAAATGGAAGGATATGCTTATATTCGTCCATAAATAAGTAAAAAAATTCTGGGTCTCCTTATTGGGATTGACTCAGAATTTTTATTTGTTCAAATCGTTAACTAATGGTTTGATAAGCTTGGAATAAAACCAACAAGCTAGTTGCAATTAAAATGAACGCACTCACACCGACAGATAATTTAACTAAGGGACCCGGACTTGCATCTTTAATGACTAGACTTATCAACACCTCCGAGATAGATTCGATGTTGAATAGTAACAATAATCCAATCACTGACATGATGATAAAGAGTGCAAGTCCCCATCTTGTCGCCGACCAGATAGTTTGATTTCGGTCTTTGATTTCAGACTGGGCTTGTCGAATTAATAAGGTTAAGTTAGCAGGGCTTATCACATCATCTCCGCCCTCTGATAAGGTGTAAGAAGTAGTGCCGGCCTGATTACTCATTTCTTTATAACTGTAGTCTCTAGTTCCAATGCGAATCTGTTCGTTAGCGAGATTCACTCGTGCACCTTGGAATTTTAAGTATTCATCATTAATCGCGTTGGCAGTGAGATGTTCTGCATTAAACTTAGACTTTTCCATGAGTTGCTGTTCAGATAAGTTCGTAAAGCACGGTCCTGTGGTAGTCGTTGGGTTCAAGGACGAGATTTTATCACGAAATCGATTAGGAGGAACGTTGGCATATATAATCATATTATCGGAGAGTTTGCTATGAACAGGACGATTGGTTTGATTTTTCGCAAACCCGACAAAAATTACTGACAGTACAGCAACAACCAATAAACTGAAAGTCAGTTTTCTATTCATTCATATCGCCTCCTAAGCTGTAGATTGTTTGCCCATTTTGTTTGATTGTTATCGGAATCAACATGAGGTTTTTTCTGTCTATTAATTGTATTCCCAAATTATAGGCTTGAATCTCAACAGGCTCATCAATATCAAAATCAAGGTCACCTATATAGACTTGATATTGAAAATCCTCGTCGCTCTTTGGCTCGACGATCATCCAATTATCAGGAGAGTCCAATAAAATGTCTCCTGAAATTTCTAACACCTCTTTGTGGTGAGGGAGGGCATTAAGTACTTGAATAACCTTATCTTCATAATGTTTTTTTAAGTTAGCATCACTACCAAAAACTTCGCCAATATTTGAATGATCATAGTTAGTTTGGGCAAAGATTTTCTCAACGGGGTTGATTTGAGGGACTGTTGCTTCATACATCGTCTCTGATGGTATTAAGACTTGGCTGGCTTGGTTGTCAGGTACACTTAAGATATAGTCTAGCTGAACATCCTCTAGTTTGTATCGGACGCGTCGTGACATACTTATAGTATTATCAGTGAAACCTTCGCGCCTAATAACGATATCACCAAGTTCTGTATTACCTTCTTCGGTATAGTTGTCAAAGGCAGAATTAATCTCTTTCTCAGTTAAATAAGGGTTCAGTAGCTTAGCGAATAGGTGGAAGTAAGATTTAATCATTAGAAGTTGATTCGCTTTAATATCAGGATTATCTTCTTCATAAGCGTGCGTAAACCGTAGCTCAATGGTTTGGTATGAAGAAGTTTCTCCGCTGAATAGATAGAACTCATTCAACCTTCCTAATTCAGCCAATTCAGTCGGATAAAAGTAAACGGTACCTCCCCAAGCACTTAGGTGGTTTTCCGTCAAATCAAAGCCAAAAGTTTGTTGAAGCTCATATAACAAGTTATTGATATACATGCGGTCGAGATAGACCGTTGCATCTGAATTGGAATGATCGTAAATACTAGGAAATTCTTTTGTTGTATCATAAAACGAGCCAGATAAATTAGTTAACTCTTCATCCTCAAAGGTTGTCAGTGGGAAATTGAATCGTATCTCAATTTGGTTAACATGTTGGTTGGGATTAGACGAATGATTCAATCCATAGCTGTGGAATTCATGACCATTTATTGAAGCTTTGTGATTCTCATCCAATTGGGCTTGCCATTGGTTATAGAAACTTTGTAAATCTTCTGAATTCATATTAGGTTCAATTAATTGTATTAATGTTAAAAAGGTATTAAAATCAATGACTTTATTGGAGGATAGTCGTAGATAGATATACAGTTCATCGCCCTCCATGCCATCCCATACAGTAATCGATAGATTAGCATCATTCTTAGTAGGAATCATTACAATAGGACCCGCAGAATGAGCATGAAATTCTGATAGAAATTCCTCATTCGAATTAATATTGAAGGCTGATTTGATCTCTTCAATGATTCGATTAGTTAAGCCGCTATGAGAATAAGGTCTAGCATTGTAAGAGGGATCGGCATCAAAAATTGATGACATCGTTTGTGCCTGTACACTCAATGGTCTTATCAAGCTCAACAAGATTAAGCAACTGATTATCTTTTTCACCGCGATCATCCTTTCAATTTAATTTGTCTATAGAATTATCATATACTAAAAGAAAACGTTTTCCTAATTATATACTTTTAAAAAAATTGACTTTGTTGAATTGTTTTAAAAGTTTTTTAATTTTGTAGTCTTAATATAGCACTCTATTAGTTAATACAAAAAAGAGTGATTTATTACTGGATAGTTAAGCACAAGATTGAAACCACTCTTTATTAATGTTGAATTTTTGAGTCTATTTTAGACCTTTTCCACCTTTAATGGTTAAAGTTGGATAATATTGCATGTCTGTGATAAAAGGCTTGGCTTCAGTAATCAGATTTCGGAACACATCCATTATTAATGAGTTTGCGTAGATTTCTTGATTTTCCTAAACTTCATAGATATAGACTTTTGAATGATCTTCAGTAGCAATTCCGACGCTATAAATATAGCAACCTTCGACCTTTTCCATTTCTTTCACAGCATCTAATACTAATTCAAAAATCAATCGCATTATCCTTGGGCAGCTGATATGTAACCATTCACACAATAGCGATTCCTCTTATTATTAGTAGACGAGCCAGATTTTCACTTTAACTATAATCCATCAACAAATTCTTCATAACTTATTGCACTCACTCTAATTGAAATTAATTTATATCCTCATTTTACTCCTTGGCAATAAAAGCATGGGTATTAATGATATAATCAGTGTCTTTAATCGGCTTGAATTTTAATTCACTGACTTTCAACTCAGTCAAATCGTCTAAGGCTCTAAGTTCCACCGATGGATTTAACTCGACTTTGGCGGTCAGTTCATACCATTCATTCCCGTTATGGAAGGCCCAAGACACATCAATAACAGAAATTTTATAGGAATAACGAAGGTGTCTGATAGGACCAAAAGCATCAATTAATTCTATTAACTGTATGAGCGGAGGATTATCCTCATCTTCACTTAACAAATCATTGAAGTTATTAAAACTCTCTTGAATGTCGTCAAACTGATAGCTAGATGTGTCCAATTCTCGTCCCAAATGCCGTTCTATATAACGTAATTGTACGCCTTCAAAGGTCTCCCAGAAAATGAATCCCAAGTAGTTAATAGGGGAAGAGTCAGTTTCTCCGGTATCAAAATAATGAATAAATTTATCTCTAGCTATAGGGAAATTCCAGCCATTTTGCTGAATCTTTCGACTAGGAGGAAGTTGATTAACATAATGAGGGTAGTCTTCGATGGATAAGCCTTCTGAGCTTTTGTCAGATTGGTAGAAAGTATCCACAACCGATAGGAATAAGGTATCTAATTCTTCTTTGTCATAAGCCTCATCAGAAACATCTTCCATAACATATTCAATAATTGCCTCTTCCTTTTCGTGAAAGCTTAGAGTATCATGACCAATATCATATTGATAGACCATATCAGTAAAGGGCATGTTATCGAAAGAAATAATCTGGTCCGCCTTACCAAAAAGAGCTTGAATATGTGAAGTATTGATTTCTGTTACCGAGTCTTCTTTTTTGTCCGGAGGGGTAGCATCGTCAAAGTAATTATCCAATACTAATAGACGCTCTCTCAACTCGGCTTCAGAAGACACAGTTTGACCATCATAAGATTCAATCGCTTTCAAAAAATTTGTGTTCGCAATAGCATTAGGGTCATGGTTGCCTACATCGATAAAAAACTTCAACGGCCCAAGAAATATATATACTACAAAGGCAATAAACATTAGCATAACTAGCCAAAAGAAATACTTCATGAGTTAAACCTCCTTATATGCTTAATAATCAGTTACATTATAACCTTCAATCGTATTCTCAAGAAATAATATACTCATAATAAATCCAGAGCATTTCAGTATCTAAAAAAGGCAGACCCATCATGACCTGCCAAAAGTTTATTTAATTTAATTATTTTTCAGTGCTTTCGCTTTCTGATTCAGATTCTTAGCTAGTTTGACTATTAGAAGAGTTTATTGTTTCTTCTTCATCAGTTTCTGCATCAGATTCTAAAGCAGTTAATTCCTCTTCAGTAACCCATTTATGTGGTGATCACTAATTCTGAACTTTCAGTATCAACATACTCCATTATACAAGCTATCAATCATTCCAAAGAGGTCGAGTTCCCTTAACACTCTCTTTAATGGATTGGCTATCTTTATCTAAGATGGCTTTAGGCCGTTTCTCATTGTGACCAACGATGGCTACTTTAGCTCTTTTTTTAGTGTATAGTAGGGCGGTTATTTCAGCAATACCTGAAGTTCCAGCATAAATTAATGCAACTTTGTTATCGAGCTTATCTATGTATAACATACTTTCTAATAATTACAATATTTTGAAAATACAATATTAACTAGTCTTATTTTTGGTGTAATTTGACGTGCAATTGTTTTACGCGTTCAGCTAATTCCGGAGCAGGTCCGTCAACGTTTGCATCAAGGATGACATCTTCAATCGCTAAGTTCTTAACTGGTGAAGGCTCAACACCTAATTCTTTCTGCCAAGCTTGTAATTGAACTGAAGAACTTGCATAGACAATACGTCCTAAGCCTACCCAAGCATGAGCTGCTGAACACATGGGGCAATGTTCACCAGAAGTATATACAGTTGCCTGAGCACGGTCTTCAGGAGATAAATTCTCAGCCGCCCAGCGTGCGATAGCGAATTCTGGGTGTTGGGTAGAATCCCCACCAGATACATGGTTGTAATCTTCAAAGAGAATTTCTCCCTCTTTGGATACAAGAATCGAACCAAAAGGCTCATCACCCTCGTTCAGTGCCGTCTCCGCTAAGGCAACACAACGCTCTAAGTACTCTAAATCTTTTTCACTTATCATGTAAAATCACTCCTTTTCTCTCATTCTATCAGAGTTTTTAATTATGTCACTTGAATTGCTGAAGGCCGGTGCAATTATGGATTTTAAGAGGTTGGGCAAAAACTTTTTAAATTCTGTTCAGGCATATCTATTTCATTCTAAGCGCAGTGGTTGAGTGGTCTCAATCTTCGTCTTAATGAGGTTAAAGATAAATTTGGTAAACTCAATCAAGTTATTGTTATTAAATTAAAAGCGCAGTGGTTGAGTGGTCTCAACCTGCGTCTTAATGACTTGCTTGAGACCTACTCAACTTTGCGGGGGTAGGCCAACGAAGCGAAAATTATTCAATTTTCTACTTCTGATCTACTCCCAACTTTGCGGGGGGTGGGTAGACGAAGCGAAAATCATTTGATTTTCTACTTCTTGTCCACTCCCGTATTCTATGTAATTAAAATGTATGTGTTTTATACTGTGTATTTAAATAGGCTTCCCAGTCCATGAGAAGGAAGGATTATTAGTTACAGAGGAGCTAACAGGAGAGTCTATCGATGAATCGTTACTCCATTTGGAGTGATAGATAAGGAGAAAAATTTCCGTCGCGCAGTTGAACGACGGAAATTCAACTGCCATAACTGTCCGTAGCAAGCAATCATGACGGACAGATAGCCGAGAACATTAAGGTTTTTCCAAATAAATCGCCATTAATTATTGATATATTGTCTTAACACTCCTTTAAAAATCAATAAAGTGGTAGGAAAGTAAAGCAGTATCCGTCGTGCGAGTTAGTGATGGCCAATAACTACCAAATCCTCCGTAGCAAGCAATCACGCCGCATACTTCCCGACCCGATTTCAGTTTATTATGAACATCCTTACTAAATTAATTCAAAACGATAAATTAAACCTTTACATTAGAAATATTTCATGTATAATTACTAAAAAATACAATCCTTTAACGACCGTCCTGTGAGGCGGGGAAGGTATGTAATGAAAAGTGGCCGTTTCAGGACCTCTTCTTTCCGCATGCCCGCGTTGAAGGAGAGGTCTTCTTTGTATAGGAGGGGAAAATGAAAAAATGTTATGAATGAGAGGGAAATTAATTGAGTCAACTGCCATACAGGCCATGGATGTGTGTGCTGATTTTAGTTGATAGACAAATCGTTGGGAATTCACTCACAGTTTAATTATTAGGAGGTAGACTATGAATCGATTGCAAGTAAAATTACCAGGTATCGTTTTAAAAAATCCTGTTATGCCAGCTTCAGGCTGTTTTGGCTATGGTGAATCTTTCGCCAAATATTATGACTTAGGTGTGTTAGGAGCAATTGTGATTAAGAGTACAACGCTTGAAGAAAGATTAGGGAACCCAGTACCACAATATGTGCACCGTGATGACGCTGTGTTAAACTCTGTTGGTTTGAAAAATCCGGGGATTAAGACCGTCCTTTCTGAGAAATTACCATTCTTAGCGAATTATGATGTTCCTGTAATCGCAAGCGTGGCGGGGTCCAAAGAAGAAGATTATGTCGAGATGTGTCAACGAATCTCTCAAGCTGAGAATGTCCGTGCGATTGAACTTAATGTTTCATGTCCAAATATTAAAGAAGGAGGCATTTCTTTTGGCACGGATCCGCAAGTAGTTAAACAGTTAACCCAACAATGTAAAGCAGTGACTCATCTACCCATCTATGTTAAGTTGACGCCTAATGTGACGGATATTGTTAGCATTGCAAAAGCAGCAGAAGAAGGTGGGGCTGACGCAATTACAATGATTAATACAATAACGGCTATGGCCTTTAATTTAGAAAGTAGACAACCCATTTTAGG
The DNA here is from genome assembly GCF_900167405.1 of Globicatella sulfidifaciens DSM 15739. GTDB lineage: Bacteria > Bacillota > Bacilli > Lactobacillales > Aerococcaceae > Globicatella > Globicatella sulfidifaciens. The sequence goes on along the minus strand of NZ_FUWO01000001.1, from coordinate 216,291 downwards.
AGGGGTTACAGGTGGTTTATCTGGAACTTCTGTAAAACACATTGCCTTAAGGATGATTTATCAAGTTGCTGGAGCAGTTAAGATACCGATTATTGGAGTGGGTGGCATAAAGACCGTAGATGATGTTCTAGAAATGTATATGGCCGGCGCATCAGCCGTTCAAATTGGGACAGAAAATTATAATCAACCGATGATTTGTCCAGAAATTATTAGCCAACTTCCTCAGCGAATGGATGAATTAGGCATTGAAAGCTTAGAGACTCTAATAGATGAAGTATCAGTCGCTCGATTTCACCACGGCCGGTGACAGGCTGAAGTGTCAGTCGCTCGATTTCACGACGGTCGGTAACAGGCTTAAGTGTCCGTGACGAGCAATCACGACGGAATTATAACAGACTAAATTTCAGTTTATAGTGGACATGCTTATTAAGTTAATTGGAAAAACTATCTATATATAATTAAGTGAGGTCAGCTAACGTTGATCTCTTTTTTTATTTAGTGTGGCAGAACACTTAAAGGATGATAATTGTTTCTCCGAATTAGTCATGTTAACCAAACAAAATAATTCATTTGGACCAATAGAAATATCATATCTAGAGAGTAAATTCATTAGCATAGCTATCGATGTAGATTGGTAAGAAGTAAGATATGGAAATGATCCAAACCTTGGAAATGTAACCGAAGAAAAGAATTGCAGACAAAAAAACGCCAAATTAGAAAAAATTAGCCATTCAACACACCGGTGTTTAATGACCAAAATTTCTGTGACCCACACCATTTGACAAAGAACTTTAAAAATAAAAATCCCATTGACTGCCGTAACAATCAATGGGACGTTAATCACGTGGTTTTACCCAAACCTTGATAATCTGCCGATTATCCTCAGTCACTTAACGCGTGATAACGATCTTAACTACGCTTCTATACAAGTCTCATAGTGGTTCATCAAGATTCCGGTGAAGGGTCTTTACTTAGTGATCGAAGATGTTGCACTAACCCCTCTCTCTATAAACAACTCAAATAAGTCACACGGTCTTCATTATTAAATAAGTTATAATTCCTTATTCATATCATTAAACGATTAAAGATGCAGGAGTTAGCCAAACGTTATAAAAATTGATTAATAACCTGATGTTTTTACGCGTAAGAGAGGTTGGAATGAACGCGTTAGGAAAATTAATACAATAATACAGCAAAGAGTTTCAGATAGAAACGCTCCCCCATTGACTAGGAATGAGTATACATATGGACTTTGTCCTTCAGGTGCATAAGACCCCCAGAATGATACCCCCGCAATAAAGTGGACGATATAACGAGCTAATGATCCCACAATTGTCGCCATGGAAGCTATCGCCCATTGTTTCACACGATTTGTTGGTTCTTCTTTTAATGCTTTTTGCATATAAGGTGCAAAGAAACCAGCGAAACCAATGACTGCAAAAGCGACAAAATATTCAACTACAAATTGTACTAACGTTAATACATACGCATTACCGGTAATGTATTGGAGTAATCCCCATAAAAATCCACCCAAGCAACCTGCCAATGTACCACGACGTAGAGCAAGAATAATAATTGGAATCATCTTGACAGAAACCTTAAAACTCCATGATGGCGAAGGAATCATCAAATCAATAAGTAGTGCTAAAGCGGCACAGATAGTAATCTCAATCAACGTTTGTGTCTTAATTTTTGACATAAAAAAACTCCTTTTCTTAACCAACACAAAAAAGGAGTTAAACATCTTGACGCAAGCATTACCTTGATCCAATAAAGGGTATAATCTCAGCCAATGTGGCACCCCTTGTTTATGTTGAAATCTATATTGTAATAATGATTCTAACAAAAATAATGAAAAAAGTAAAATTAAATTTACAAACCAATTACTTTCAACTTTTCATTATGATGCGATTATTTCTTTGTACCAAGGAGTTATCACATTTATTATTGCTTGTATGGCGTTGTTCTCGTTAGATCCATTATCAGCGGGATTAATTATTATTGTGTCGATCTTTCCGATTTTGATTCCTTGGGTGTGCAAACATCAAACACGTAAGAACAAAAACCAACTTTCTAAAAATCAATCCATCTATAATGCTTATTTGAAAGATTTTGTAACAGGTCTTTTAGATATTAAAAACTTTAGAACATCAATTATTTTTGTGGATAAAGTGAGTGAAAAATATGATGAGGTTAATCTGTAAATTATGGTTTTATTTCGCACTAACTTCAAGCGCTATGTTGCACTAATAGAACAAAAAAAGACTATTTCGCTAAATGAAATAGTCCTTTTTATTACTTATTTTACTCCAATGACTAAACTATCTCGTGCAGCTTCCACTACTTCTGTCGTGATAGTTTCAAGGTTATTGATTTCTAATATTCTTTCGATTTGGGTGAAAAGTCTTTGGATAAGTCGAAAGTTTCCACTGGTAATTTTAATAATACTAGTGACAGCTTCATAATTAGCAAAATCTTCCAGTTGGACAGATAATCCTAACTCTTCCCATTTGTATTCCAGAATATGGTGGATCTCGTCTTTACTCAATCTGTCAAATTCATGGGCAAAACCTATTCTCGAGTAGAGTTGAGGATAACGAGCCAATCGCTTTTCTATACCCGGCATTCCAATAAAGATCATAGCCACATCTTTTTGGTCATAAATATCTCTTAATTGTTCTAAATGCTGTACTTTTAATCGATCTATTTCATCAATAATAATGAGATCAATTTCTTCATACACATTCGTTGAGTATTTTTCTTCTGCTCCTAACTGAAGAACTCTATACATACTTTTAACCATACCCATTTTACCACCGATCATATCGATTTCATTCGTCATTTTAGTCGCCCGTATGGCTGGAGCGGTGTAAAATATTGTTTTCGCTTCAAGGATTTTTTCATCTGCATTCATTCCGATTTCTTCCGATTTTTTGTAATCAATTTGTTTTTCGACCCAATTCCAATTTGAATATTGCTTAGCGGATAAAGTTTTCCCAACTCCGGGTAATCCATAACAAATTCCGATATATTTGTATTTGATACATGCCTGACAAAATTCTACAAAGCGTTTATATTCTTTTGTTTCAATAAAATAGGGTGTTTTATTCATTGTAATACCTCTTAATTTTTGACTTCTTAGAATCTTTTTTGTTTACAGGATTATCTAACTCTTTCTGCTTAGATGAAATAAGTTCTTCCGCAATATTATTTCCAGAATGGAGCTGATTTTCAAGGTTTTTCCGTGCTTTATTACGTGCCGCAACAATCTCTTTTAAATCGACTTCGTAATCAGAAATTTCAGGAGAAATTGCCGTACATAAATATTGGTCTTTGTAAAATACACGAATCTCAGCAATATCTCTTGGATCATATCGAATGATAACAGTTTCACCTACATAAGCTGCTAAATTGGTGTCAATATATCTTAAACCTTGGAAGTGAATTCCATCAGAATGAACTTTTCTTGGCTTTCCAACATTTAATAACAATAAATCTAAACTTTCTAGACTATCTGGTTGATGAGGAAGAAATCCTGAATTATTCCACATCTTTATAGGTTCCTGTTTTGTAGTGCCATGCACTCTATGGTGATAGTCATATATAATAAAATGCGCTAATTTCTCATCAAGCTCTTTTATCGTAAGAAGATTTAAAGTATTTTGATTCCCAATGTAACCTGGTAAATCTTGCAAAAATAATTGATTAATTGTTAAAAAGAAACGTTCTATTTTCCCCCGTCCTCTTGGCATACCTACCGTAGAAAAAATAAGATTGATTTTTAAATCAATTGCGACTTGCTCCAAATGATTTGAAGTGAAATCACTTCCGTGATCGGTATAGAAAGTTTCAGGTATACCACATATTTGCCAATCAGAGTTGCTTTTTTTCCATATTGCTTGGTGTAAAACTAAAGAAGTTTGAATAGCAGAAGGAGCTTGAAAACTAAGGAAATACCCTGCAACTGCTCGGCTATAATCATCTAAAATAATTGTTAACCAATGGCCTCTCAGGCTTTCCTTTTTCGTTTAAAACAAGGATATCCAAGGGAGTGTGGTCAGCCTGCCATATTTCATTGGGATAATAAGACTCACGACGATAAACCAAATCATAATTATTTTGATATTCTTTTTTTCCTTTATGAGCAAGTTCCTTTAATTGTGGCGACAGATTTTTAGCAATCGCATATACTTGATTGTAACTAGGCGGGGCCCAATTTTTCTTTTTACAAATTTTACAGACTTTCCGATGAATAGAAGTTAAGGTGTTTTTTTTGTTTTCAAATATAAGCTTTTTAATTTCTTCTTGTACATTTTCTTCTACTTTAAAGCTTCCTGAATCCGAGCGCTTTCTTCGGATCAATCCTTTCAACCCTGATTGTTGATATTGATTTACCCAATGGTATAAAGTTCTTTTTGGAACCCCTGATTCTTCAGCAATATTACTCAAACTTTCTTCATGCTTAAGATAAGGGGCAATCACTTGATATTTATCCATCGCATTTTGTCGTAGTTCTTCTGAATATGAAGTTAATGGAGGAAGTTCTTGGTTCATGAGAACACCTCTTTCCCACGATTAAATAAAATTAATCGTCAATTTTTATTTATCCAAGTAACGATAAAGCGTTGACTTGCTGATTCCTGTCATCTCAACAATTTCTTTCACACTATATTCCTCACTTTTGTACAATTTTATTGCTCGTTCAATATCTCGTTGGTTCACAGGAGGACGCCCGCCTTTTCGCCCTCTAACTCGAGCACTTTTTAAACCTTCTTTTGTGCGTTCAACAATCAAATCTCGTTCAAATTGACTAAATGCTTGAAACACAGTCATCATAAGTCGCCCTTGGGGAGTGACCGTATCAAAATTCTCTTTTAAGCTGATCAACTTTACATTATGTTCTTCAAAGTAATTTACAAGATCAATTAAATCTTTTGTGCTGCGCCCCAAACGAGAGAAGCTTTCCACGATAACTGTATCATCTGGACGCAATTTATCTTTCAGCCGATTTAATTGCGGACGGTTAGCTTTGGTTCCCGTCATTTTTTCGGTCAGTATTTCGTTGCAGTTATGTTCATTGAGCAAATCCAACTGACGAGACAATTCTTGTGATCGTGTACTTACCCTTGCATACCCATATATATACCCACTCATAATCCTCTTCCTTCTCTATTTTGATTTTCTCAATTGTATCATAAAGGGTGGGTAAAGATACGTAGATAAAGAGCAAAGTTTTGGCACTAAAAAACCCTTCTTCTAGTCTATAAAAGTTGTTATTTAAAATCGTCCCATAATCGATTGTTTTTGATACTAACTGATTTATAAAAATATGCCTCTAAAGTTTCCAAAACTTCAGAGGCATATGAAAACGAGAATTAGTTAATATTTGAAACAGGTTATTAATTTTTGATAGGCTTAGAATTAGACCTTAACAATCGAAGCCCATTCAGAATAACAACCAATGTACTTCCTTCATGAATAATGACACTGATTGCAATATCCGGTAAGCCTAAGAAACTAACGACAACTAAAAAGGCAACAACGGCCATTGAAAAAATAACATTCTGCCAAATGACACGATTCATTTTCGTAGATATATTATGAGATTGTACCAATTTGGATAAATCGTTTTGCATTAAAACTAAATCCGATACCTCTACTGCCACATCGGTCCCATCTCCCATAGCGATTCCCACATCTGCGTTTACGAGAGCGGGGGCATCATTCACTCCGTCTCCAACCATGGTAACTACACCGTATTTTTCTTTTTGTTCGTCTATAATTCTGGATTTGTCTTCCGGCATGACATTCGCAATCACTTCATCTATTCCTAATTGTTTAGCGACTGCTTTACCCGTCATTTCTGAGTCACCAGTAATTAATGTGGTGTGTATGCCTTGTTCTCTGAAATAATCAATGGTTTCTTTTGCATGCTCACTCGGAACATCCATGAGGGCAATAAGACCTATAACAGCCTCATCTACTGCTACGTATACGACCGTCTTACCTTCTGACGACCATTCATTATTTAAACGACTATATTCATCTGAAACATCGTCAAACGAAGTCGGTTTTCCTATACGATAATTTCTCCCTTTGTAATCTCCTGTCAATCCTTTGCCGATCTGGTTTTCTACTTCGATAGTTAGTTTATTTTTTTGCTCAAACTTTCTTAGAATAGCATCTGCTAAAGGGTGATTGGATTCTTTTTCAAGAGCTACTACGATATCAATCATGTTTTCTTCGTTCACGGAATCAGCAAAATAGTAATTGGTTACTTCAGGTTTTCCTTTAGTCAAGGTTCCTGTCTTGTCAAATGCAATGGCTTGAGTATCGGCTAATTGAGACAGGTAAGAACTACCTTTTGAAAGGACGCCTTTTTTGGCCAAGTTAGAAGTCGTCGATAAAGTTACCGATACAGTAGCCGCTGCTAAAGCACAGGGTGAAGCTGCCACTAAAAGGACCAATCCTCTATAGATACTTTGTGACCATGTCCAGTCTAGGAGAAAAGGAGCCAATAACATGAATAACGGAATGGCAATTAAAACAACTGTAACGTATTTCGGTTCAAATTTTTGGATTATACTCGCAGCTTTTGTTTGGTTGTCTTGGTTCTGGTTTACTAACTGTAAAATTTTTGAAAATACTGTATCTTTATTTTCTTTAGTGACTTCCATTGTGAAAGTACCTGTTCCATTGATTGTACTTCCGAAAACGTCGTCTCCTTTGGACTTCTCTTTTGGGATACTTTCTCCATTAATAGATGACTCATCAATGGACGTAGAGCCTGACAAAATGACGCCATCAATGGGGACTTGATCGCCATTCAATACTTGAAGTTGATCTCCCACTTTTAATTCACTGACGTCAACATTTTTTGTACTGCCATCAGGCTGGATTAACCGGGCAGTCGTTGGATTCATTTCGAGTAATTTCGTGATTTCTCGTTTACTTCTTCCTTCTGCATAATCTTCCAAAAAATGTGCACCAGAAAAAATAAGAATCAATAATGTACCTTCCCAAAAATTCCCCATTAAAGAAGCGCCAATGGCCGCTAATCCCATCAAAATGTGAGAGTTGGGCATGAACTTTTTTTGAACTTTGGAGTTCTCGATTGTTTCTCCAAGGCCTTCAAGAATAATGACATGATATCCTGCACTGATTGTAGCGATTGAGAATAAAATATTTCGCATTAACTGATAATCTTCATTCAAAAATAAAGCGATCACCGCCAAGGCTAAACCAATAAAGTATAAAACGATTGGCATTTTTCCGTGTTCATGGTCATGGTCGTGGTTGTGATTATGTTTTTCTTGAGATTGTTGTTCTTCGATAGTTTCCATTTTTATCACCTTCCTATATAATTCCTTTGATTTCCATTCATTTACTTATTAAATCACACAAATTCCCACTAAAAGAAGAGAAGTATTCATGTAATTTCCATTGTCTCTGACTCCTTTCAGTTGTCCCATATGTAAATCGGAATCTGTACGCTTTACATATGAATAACAAATCATATGTTTACAAAATCATATTAACTCACTGTATGAGTTTTGTCAAGACAAGATGCTTCTTATTCAAATGGACTACTATTGCTGATACAAAAGTCTTAATTTTGTCTATAAACAAAAAACTAGCATCGTTTTACTCATGTGGTATTATATATATGAATGGAAAATCATGTGAGAGGAATAAGAGCATATGGATACATCAACAACTTCGCCAATCAATAAAGAGAAGATCCAATCAATAAGCAAAGTATTCAAAGTGATTAGTGACCCTACACGCTTGTCAATTCTCTTTCTTTTACAGAAAGAAGAGCTCAGTGTTGGAAACATTGTGCTTGCATTGGATATGGAACAGTCCGCGATTTCACACCAACTAAAAATATTGAAAGATTCACGTTTAGTGAAGGCAAGAAGAGAAGGGAAAAGCATGGTTTACAGTCTTGATGATCTTCATGTTTTCAGTATTCTCGAACAAGTCTTAACTCATATCAATGAACAAGAACAATAAAAGCTAATAAGGTATAAAACTAAATGGAGGTTTTTAAAATTTCAAAGTCAGAGAAACAAGAAAATCACTCGCACCAAAATCAACCGAATAAGAATATTAAAATTGCTTTTTTCATCAACTTTATTTTTTCCATGATTGAATTTTTCTTTGGGTCTCTTTTCAATAGTGTGTCAATTATGTCCGACGCCGTTCATGATTTAGGAGATTCCATTTCTATTGGATTCGCTTGGTTTTTCCAGGGGTACTCAGAAAAGCAGCAAGATGAACAGTTCACTTTTGGTTATAACCGCTTTTCATTATTAGGGGCGTTGATAACTGGAGTAGTACTGATCGGCGGCTCATTTTTTATGATTTACCGAAGTATCCCACGTTTGATTGATCCGCAACCGGTTAATTACAATGGCATGTTTTGGCTTTCACTCGTGGCTATTGGATTGAATGGATATGCGGCTTGGATTCTAAGCAAAGGGTCATCTAAAAACGAAGGCATGTTGAACCTGCATATGCTAGAAGATGTATTAGGGTGGATTGGGGTCTTGGTTGTGAGTATCGTAATGAACTTTACAGAGGCTTATCGATTGGATCCAATCTTATCGATTTTGATAGCACTCTATATCCTCTATAAAACTGTACCTGAATTTTTCAGTACAATGAAAATTTTATTGAACGGTTCGCCGGAAAATGTAAACGTAGAGAACCTGGCGAACTCCATTAACAATATTCCTGCTGTAAAGGACCTCTCTCATTTTCACATTTGGTCACTGGACGGAGAAGAAAATGCCCTTATCGTTACGGTTCTTATAGACTCTTCCGATATAAACAAGACTAGGGAAATCAAAGAAGAAATTGCAGAGCTTGCCCATACATCGGGTGTAAAGGATCATATCACAATAGAAATAACTACAAGTAAAGACGAACTGGAAAAAGGGTATGCTTATGGCAGTTAAAGTATTTATATATTGAAAAAAGGACTATTTTAAATCGAGTAGGAGACTAGTCAATTAATGGCTAGTCTCCTACTCGATTTATTAGTGCAAAGCACCCCTTAAATTTAATGCAAAATAAAATTACAATTTACAGGTTAATCAAGCTAATCAAAAAGAAGTGAAGCTTACGGCGCTGATTAATGTATTGATAGGCTTGTTTTTCTATGGGTGTGTGATTTGTATCTTATTGATAGGAGATCGACAAGTCTTAAATGGCTCGATTACCGTCGGGGCACTGGCTTCGATTATTGCTTTGTCTAATGAACTTGAAATGCCGGTCAATTTGATTGCGGATAATTTATCAAGCATCAACTCTGTCAAAGACATTAAACAAAAGTACGATGCAAAGGGTGAACGTGCAGCTGACGATGCTCCAATAACTACTCATATAGAGTCGTTGCAACAGATTGATATTCAAACTCTTGCATATTCGATTAACCATCAAAATTTTTTTGAAGATTTTAATTATCAATTTGAACAAGGGAAGAAGTATCTGATTGTCGGTAGTAGTGGTAAAGGAAAATCAACTCTAGCTTATTTGATTACAAAAAATCTTGATCCGGACCAAGGAACCATTCTATACAATCATATGGATCATCAGCAAGTCAGTTACCAAGAAGTTCAAGACCATATCGGATTAATATCACAACATTCGATTATCTTTGCTGATACAGTGTTAAATAATTTACACTTATATCAGGAATTACCGATTGAAATGACTCAACAATTGTTAGAACAATTTGGTTTGGATGAGAGGTTTAATGATTGGAATGAGTTGATTATTGAAGAAGGAAATCTTTCTGGCGGTCAGAAGCAACGTATGATAATCATTCGAGCGCTCTTGCAAAATAAGAAATTTATCATTTTGGATGAATCATTATCAGCCTTGGATAAAGAAAATTTCCATCGAATCGAAGATTATTTGCTTGATCAAGAAGATATTTGACTGATTAATATTACGCACAGAGATTCAAGTAATCTTAGTCGATATGACCAAGTGCTGGATTTGGATCAGTTGATCTAATGCAAAAATATAGTAAGCCAAAGTCTTCCTGACGCTTATATGCAAGAAATTACCAGCGTAACTCGGAGAATGATTAAAGCCTTCACGACGGTATACCATGCATCAGGTTATGGCATAATGCAAAATGGTGGAGCAAACTGTGACTTTGGTCATTTTCATCTGCATGTTTTTTCCAAGATATGACGATGACGATTATTATTAATACATAGTGTAATTATTTAAAAAGTGCAAATAACGGGCAATACCGTAGATAGAAAGAATAAGCATTGATAATCAAAGATTTTAACTTCGTCTGCCTACCTTGGCGCAATTGAGTAGAATTTAAATATATTCGAAGAATGTAGCTTAAGGACACGTAATCACCGAACAGTTAATTAATTAGAAGATAAGTTGGGACCAAAACTATTCAGTTTTTTTCCAGCTTCTTTTTCGAGCACTTCAATATTTTAAATTGTACGATAAAGATCTTATTTTTAGAAAATAATACTTCATCAATCGATAATTCTCGAATCTATTAGGATAATAAAATAGTTTGAGAGAAAATTTAAAATGAGGGTTATGTCACAATCATCTACTTCTCTGATAGCGATATAAGTTAATAAAAATTCATATATATCTCCTTTGGGGAGATGAAATTTAGAAATGTGTTTGAATAATCTCCCTTACGGTGATATAATTGTTGTGAAATAAAAATATACCACGGGAGAAAAATAATGATAATCAGAGAACGAGAACTTAACTGGTTAAAAGAATGGAAGAATAAAGATTTAATAAAAGTCATTACAGGTGTTAGAAGGTCTGGAAAGTCTACCATTATGTTTCAATATAAGGATTGGCTACTAGAAAATGGAGTAACTGAAGAACAGATTATTTATTTGAATTTTGAAAATCTAGATACTTTAGAACTTCAAGATAGTGTAGCACTTCATAACTATATTAAAGACAAAACTAAAAGGGATTTACAATATTATCTATTATTTGATGAAATTCAAATTGTTAATAAATGGGAGGTTGCAGTAAATTCTCTTCATCTAGAAAAGAAAATAGATATTGTAATAACTGGTTCAAATGCTCAGTTGTTATCATCCGAACTTGCGACCTATTTAGCTGGAAGATATGTCTCTATTGTTGTCTACCCATTTTCGTTAAGGAAATCCAAATTAAAGGATTCTAAATTAACATTGCAAGATTATATGATTTACGGTGGATTTCCTGGAGTAGTAGGAATTGAAAATAATTATTCTAAAAGCACCATTCTTAATGATTTACTAGATTCAGTATTATTAAAAGATGTCATGTTAAGAAATAAAATCAATAATAGTCATCTATTAAGAGCTTTAGCGAGTTTTATATTTCAAAATTCTGGTTCCGTGTTTTCAGTCAGAAAGATAGCTAATACGATAAAATCTGAGTTGGGAATTAATGCAAAAGAAGAAACGGTATCTGTTTACTTAGAATATTTAAAAGAAGCCTATTTAATATATGAGTTGGAAAGATATGATTTAAAGGGAAGAAAATTCTTCGCAAGAAACAATAAATTCTATGGAGTTGATCCAGGTTTAAGAACTTCATTAATTGCGGGCGGGAACAAAGATTATGGTCATCTTTTAGAGAATCTTGTATTTATAGAACTTCTTCGAAGAGGTTATAAAATTTATACAGGTGAGATAGATGAATACGAAATAGACTTTATTTGTAAAAAATATGAGGAGATAATATACATACAAGTAAGTTTGAGTTTGATGGATGAAAAGACAAGAGAACGTGAATTTAGACCGCTACAAATGTTAAAAGATAACTATCCGAAGATTATTTTAAGCTTAGATACGCTCGATTTTTCAAAAGAAGGTATAATAAATTTAAATGCAGAAAAATTTTTGAATGGAGAAATAGATTTTTAAGGCGATAAAGATAGTGATTCATGAGAGTAATTCCAAAACTTAGAAACGGGGCCTGCTTATCTATAGTTAAGGCTTGATGCATATGGAAAAATGTGAATTGTTGTTAAGAATTGAGCCAAGTAAAATAACAATGTTTATAAAGTAAAGGCCGATTCTATTAAATCTTTATGAGGGACCGGGAGATGAAATTATGCTTGATTATTTGGTTTTCCATCAATTTATGTGAATAGATAAAAAGTTAATGTGAGTCGATAATAATTTTGGAGGCTGTGTAAAAAGTTTCGGTCTTTTTTCGTAGTAAAAAAAGTATCTCTTATTCGTAAAATGATAGGATGAAAACGTAAAGTTAGTATTCAAAGGGGAAAATACTATGAAATGGGGTGAAAATTGTTGTAGTAATTCTGGTTACGTTGGTTGTGATTTTATCTGGTTTAGCCTATCGAACGCTTCACTTCGACTATGGCAATGATCGATTTATGGAAACGAAAGGTAAGCAATTAGAGTTCAAAGAAAGTGTCTACAATATGGAGGATGGTAGCGAAATAGCTTATTTGTAATCCACACATAGTACCAGTCTAAAACCAGAAAATTAGTACCAAGAAAGTAGGAATTGATGATGATTAGAGCGTTTAAAATAGAAGACCTTGACCAAGTGATGCAAATTTGGCTTGAGAGCAATCTTGAGGCACATCATTTTATAAATCGTGAATATTGGATAGCTAATGCACCAATGGTTAAAGAACAACTGTTAGATGCTGAAATCTATGTTTATGAACATGAAAGTAAAATTGTGGGCTTCGTTGGGTTGCAAGACAATTACCTTGCGGGGATTTTTGTAGATAAAAGTATGCGTTCTAAAGGCATTGGTAAGCAGTTACTAGATTATGCAAAAGAGCTTCGTGAGGAATTGCTGCTTACGGTATATCATGAAAATGAGAGTGCCGTAAAATTTTATAAACGTGAAGGATTAACGACTATCTCGCAGGAGATGGATGAAGTCACCAATAAGCTTGAACTTTTAATGCAGTATAAAGCGTAAGATTTTACGGCATAACTGGTATAGAACATAACCAAACTTATGGGCATCTCGAGGTTAGACAAAAGAAGATTTTCCAAGTAATACCGTAGATAGAGATTAGGCAAACGAAGCAAAATTCAATCGATTTTCTACTGGTTGCCATTGCCTAAGATAATGAAATTGTATCTGACTAAACAACAGTAGCGTTGTCTCTACAAAAAATATTTCAAAACAAAAAAGAGAGTCTAAGTGGCATGCTCAATAGCGTTGTCCTTAAACTCTCTTTCTTAATGAGTCGGTTTATGACTGAATGGATTTATACTGAGAGTCAGTATAAATATAATCGAATAACAGGTTTACAATCGTTTCGTATTCTTCATAGCTGAAAGATTCTTTGAAATGATCGTAATCATTGATACTGCCATTGCCAATACAACAGGTACAGCAACGACCAATATGAGCCCCATTATGCGGTGGGCGCGTATTGACTAGAAATACCCAATCATGTTCAGTGACATCACCACTCTGACTTCTTCGAAATCTTAAATGTGGCATAATACCAAATTTTTTGATTCCTTTAATAAACTCATCAAAACTACTCTTCATTTCTGGTAACAAACTAACCACTCCTAGTTATTTATTCAATTAAAAAAGCACAACGAGAGTCGTCGTGCCAAATAACTGGAATCGACTCATCTATCTCTTTCGAGTTGGATTTAGCACCTTGCCAATGGTAGGTTGCTGAAGCGTCATTGGGCCAATTCCCTCTGCTTGCTCTGGATAAGTTGTGATTTTTAATTGTATATTGATATTATCATTTATTAAGAGATATTTCAATGATTATTTTATTACGCTATATGAAAGTTGTTTTAAATTGGATAAATAATAAACTTGAACGCAGTTACTTCGATAGCGACTTAAAACAGAATATTGTTGCGTTTGAACTTCGCTTATCATCAGTTGAAAAATCGGTTAATTTCTACTTTAGCTGTTTCAGGCGAGTCTGATCCATGAATCAGATTATAAGTAACATCGGTTGCGTAGTCTCCGCGAATCGTACCGGGTGCTGCTTCAAAGACATTCGTTGGTCCCATCATGGCTCTCATGCCTTGAATGACTTCTTCGCCTTCTACCACCATACCAAAGACAGGTCCTGATAACATAAACTGTTCAAGCTTAGGATAAAAGGGCTTGTCAATCAGATGAGCATAATGTTCGGCAATGATTGGTGTATCAAGGGTCATCAATTGGGCTTGTACAATACGGTAGCCTTTCTTTTCAATCCGCGAAATCACTTCCCCCATCAAGCCGCGCTTCAAGCAATCTGGTTTTAACATGATGTATGTTTGTTGACTCATGATTTAATCACTCTCCTAAACCTTATTATCATCATTATACCAAGAAAATGATGATAATGCGCCTAATATGGTGCTAGCGTATTCATTTTGGATACCAGGTTATGTCGCAAGTATCCTTTTATCATATTTTAGAATAGTGATAGTTTTATTTTTGTGATGGCAACAAAATCTTTTAACATCGTGACGGTGGAGCTCGTGTGATAAGACCTTAAAAAATGGCTTTATAATAAAGTTGTTTTGTAGGCGCTGGTTAACTGCCCATTTTTAATCTTTTAAAAAATCAATCCTAATCAAACAACGGTTAACAATATGAAATACTATGAGTTAGAAGACCAATCCCTCATTAAGTAGTATTCGATTTTTAGATGCTTTTTTTGCATTATCATGCTGATTGTTTGTGAAATAAATTTAAAAAAGCAATTTAGCTGATAATTCTACTGTGGTTATTTTCATTCACAAGCCCGTGTCTCATTTTGAGACATATTTTGCTTAATTATTAAGAATATATAAAGTTTAGCGAAGTATTTTTCTAAAATTTATGAAAATGAAAATAACACTCAAAAAAGGCTGTTTTCGTGTCTCAAAATGAGACAAGTTGAAAATTTGTGAAAACAAAAAATGCATTATTTTTATCTCGTTTATTACTTTTTGTACGTTTGGAATGCTTACATTGTTCAATTAGCTTTCAGATGAAAATATTTTACCAGATTTTGAAAAATGAAACTTTGTGAAAAGACATGTCTTTGGATGGTCGGAAAACGAAAGGAAGTTGGACAAAACTTCAAAAATTCCGTTTAGTAGTATCTGATAATTTTATAAGTGTAATAGTTGACTGGCATCTAGTTGATTTTAAGATTAGTTGATATAAACCAAACGGTACGGGAGTATCAAAAGCAAAACTCATCTTATTTTCTACTTCATCTCAATCCCACTTGTTAAGTATTAAATATAGATTTTGAAATTTCAATCATCAGAAATGTTTTGTACTAACAACTAAAAAAATTCATTGATAAGTCTTTTTAGATGCAAGTTTTTTTTGGTGAGTGTTAAGATGAATATATCATCAGTTTAGAATGGTTATAATAAACGAGAGGAAATTTTTCATGAAGTACGTAGTAGTTGGAACATCGCATTTTGGATTTGAAGCGGTACAGACAATCTTGAAGCAAGAAGCGAGTGCAGAGATTCATATATATGAAGCAGGTGACCACGCGTCCTTTATGTCTTGTGGTGCTCAATCTTATCTTCAAAGTATTGCTCAAGCTTTAGACGAATTGCATTTTGCTACCAACCAATCTTATGCTGATCAAGGGATTCATATGCATTACTCAACAGCAGTCGTGGGGATTAATCCTGAGGCTAAAACAATTCAAATTAAGGATAACGAAGGTGAGAAGGAAGAAAGCTATGATAAGCTCTTACTGAGTCCTGGAGGCTTTGCACCTGTTCCAAAATTTGAAGGGTATGATTTAGAAAATGTTCATACTTTCCGTGGACGTGAAGATGCAGGAACCGTTAAAGAACGAATGAAATCTAGTAAAAAAGCAGTCGTCATTGGGGCAGGCTATATTGGTGTCGAAGTGGCGACGGCCTACACAGAAGCGGGAATCGAAACAGTTTTATTAGACGGTCTAGATCATATTTTACCAACCTATGTTGATCCAGAATTAGCGACTGTATTAGAAAATCATGCCAAAGAAAAAGGTTTAGCTTTCAAAGGGCACGAAAAAGTTGAGAAATTAACCGGTAAAGACGGCAAAGTAACCGGCGTTGTAACGGATAAAGGAGAATATGAGGCCGATACCGTTGTCATTGCGGTAGGAGTTAAACCAGATACCGAATGGTTAAAAGGAATCGTCGATATCGATGAACGTGGATTTGTAGAAATCGATGAATTCATGCGTACTTCTGTCACCGACATTTATGCCGGTGGGGATGCAACTAAAATTATGTATGCACCTACTGGAAAGAAAACCAATATCGCTTTAGCAACGAATGCTCGTCGTCAAGGAATTGTGGCGGCTTTACATGCTTTAGGAAAAGAATCATTAGTGAAGATGTTACCAGTATCAGGGACTTCTGCTTTACATGTTTTCGACTACACGGTTGTCACCACTGGTTTAGGGCATGTGAGTGCGGATAGTTATGATGGTAAGATTGCTTCAGCTTATTGTGAAGAAAAAGTGTATCCAGACTTCATGCGTCGACCAGGAACTGTTCATATGAAGATTTACTTCGATGAAGACACGCATCTGATTTTAGGCTCACAATTTGTCTCTATTCATGATGTTGCGGATTCCATCAATGCGTTATCGATTGCGATTAATGCTAAATGGACGTTAGAACAATTAGCAATGGTAGACTTCTTCTATCAACCAAATTATGACCGTCCATGGCATTATGTTCAAGTGCTTGCTCATCAAGCATTAGGAAATCAATTTGGTGGGGCAGACAAGATTTTATTCTAATTCAAACAAATTAATTTCTGCACTCTCTTGTGGAAATGAGGCTGGGCAAAAGCATTTTAAATTCTGTTCAGCCATATCTATTTAATTCAAAGCGCAGTGGTTGAGTGGTCTCAAATGGCGTCTTAACGTAGCTGAGAACAAGCTTGAAAAATCCAGTCGAATTAGTGCTTATTCATTAAAAGCGCAGTGGTTGAGTGGTCTCAACCTGCGTCTTAATGACTTGCTTGAGACCTACTCAACTGTGCGGGGGTGGACAGACAAAGCGAAAATCATTTGATTTTCTACTTTTGGTCCACTCCCATTTGAATTGGATGATATTCTTTATAAGAATTAAAATAGTAAAAAGTCTTTAAGTATTATAAGCTTAGAGACTTTTTTTGTTGCATTTAATTACTTAAAAATAATTTTAAGTCGTATATTGGAAGATGCTTAGCGTACTCCATTCTTTCTAACTTCAATATGAAATCAGGAGCGTAAATTGCAACTTAGAATGTAAGGAAAGATTCAATTAAAACATCACCTAAAAACTTTTTCTATGGGATAGCTCAGAGCATTTTTATGGAGGAACTAAGTAGAAAAAGTGCGTTCGATATTTTATACTGTAAGTAGAATAATAGTAATTTTTCTAATAACAATTTGATTAGGGAGTTGAAAAAATGTTTCAAGTTAAAGTTCAATTAAAAGAGATAAAGTCGCCTCCGATTTGGCGTAATATAATCTTACCGAATCGTATCACTTTTTTTGAGTTGCATCATTTTATTCAAATTGCATTTGGCCTATATGATATGCATTTGTTTAATTTCACAAAAAAGTCGTATCCTTTTGAAATAAACCTTGAGTATATGCGTGATGAGTATTTTAATTCTTATAATGAGGGAATCAACTATGTGGATGCAGACAAAACACTTGTTCTTCCTTATTTGTTAGAATTAAACACTCTCGATTATACCTATGATTTCGGCGATAATTGGGAGTTTAAAATCACCTTGATGAAAGTAAAGGTCATAACATCAGAGGAGGTCCCTAGTGTGGTCAGTTTTCGCGGCGAAAACATATCGGAAGATTGTGGCGGCCTTGGAGGTTTAGAGGAAATTAGAGAGTTGGCAAAAACCCCTGATTCTAAAGAGTATCAAGAGTGGGTTAAATGGAATCCTAGAATTTTAGAAGACTATGATCTACCTCGAGTGAATAAGCGATTAGCTAAGTTTTATCGGCTAAATAATGGTGATGTTATTTTACCTTATCATATTTATGATTCAGAAGTGGAAATCAATTGGTAATTTATTTTTGATTCGTTAAATTTAAATCCTATGGTATTACAATTAAGTTTGTAAAGTTCATAGGGTTTTTATTATTTTAAAGATCAGTTTGATGCTATACTGAAGATAGATAATTTCTAGGAGGATGACGCGTGTTAGTTTTAGTTATGGAAATTTCGATAAAGTTACCTTATGCTAACTCTTTAAAAGACAAACGCAGTATTCGCCAGTCGTTAGTTTCGCAATTAAAAAAGGGTTTTTCAGTTAGTGTGCGAGAAACGGCACATCAAGAAGATTACCAACAGCTTCATTTATCGCTAGCGTTGGTTTGTCTGTCTGAATTAGAAGGCGAGCAATATGCTCAACGAATTGAAGATTTTTTATATGATTTTACTTTAGATAAGTCATGCGAATTACAGAATGTTATATGGGATATTTTGGTTGTTGAATAATATCCATAATAGATGAAGGAGCGACAGTCAAATGAAAAATGCTAAAAAAATGAAATTGTCATTTAATTCGCCAGTCATATTGTCTTTTGCTTTTGCTAGTTTTATGATTCTGTTGTTTGATCAGGTGTTTGGAGGAACCTTAACGCGTACACTATTTAGTGTTTATCGCTCGTCGTTCTGGGATCCTTTTACTTATTTACGATTTTTTGGGCATGTCTTAGGTCATGCGAATTGGGACCATTTAATTAGTAATATGATGATGTTTTTAGTAATTGGACCATTGTTAGAAGATAAGTATGGTTCGATGAATATTTTAATGGTCATCTTGTCAACAGCATTTGTAACGGGTGTGATTCATTTTTTACTATTTCCAAAAGTGGCGTTACTGGGAGCTAGCGGAGTAGTCTTTGCCTTTATATTATTCGCATCGATGACCAGTTTAAAAGAAGGGGAAATACCGATTACGTTTATTTTGGTGGCGTTGCTTTATATTGGTAAGGAAGTCCTTCAAGGCATCTTTACTTCCGATAACATCTCCAATTTAACGCATATTATAGGTGGCTTAGTAGGGGCGTATTTAGGCTACCAATTAAATTTGTATCAAGCTAAGCATCGATAAACGACTTTGTTAGTTGCACTTTTTAAGCATGATAACTAAGGATTCTAATCATAATTAAAGGAGGTCATTATCCTGGTACATTCATACATCCGTGAGGACATCGATTTTTATTCTGACGGCACCCGTTGCAGTGGCTGGTTGTATTTACCGGCAACACGCTATCCGGCACCAGTGATTGTTATGGCGCATGGTTTAGGTGCTTTACGTGATATGCGATTGGATGTTTATGCCCAACGTTTTGCTCAAGCGGGACTGGCTTGCTTTTTGTTCGATTATCGTAATTTTGGGGCGAGTGAGGGTCAGAGGCGTCAATTAATTAATGTTCAGCATCAATTGACTGATTGGCGTGAGGCGATTGAGTGGGTGAAGCGAGAACCAAGAGTTGACGCAACGCAATTATACTTATTTGGCACGTCATTTAGCGGCGGTCACGTGATTCAATTAGCAGCTGAGCGTCAGGATATTATTGCTACAATTGCTCAATGTCCTTATACCGATACTTGGGCGACTACTCGTGCAGTCCCTTTTTTCTCATTACTTAAAATGATGCCCTATTTAGTGGCGGATATCGTATCAATGGTAAGAGGTTATCGTCCGGTTATGTTAAAACTTGCAGGTAATAAAGGCGAAGGAGCATTGATGACAGTATCAGATCATGGTGATAGCGCCAGTAGAATGATTGGTGAGGCTAATTTTATCAATCAAGTCCCTGCGCGTACTTTATTAGAGTTTCTTAAATATTCTCCAGGAAAGTTAGCCCGAGAGGTTACAACACCGATTTATTTTGCACTATGTAAAAAAGATACCATTGCCCCAGCTTCAGCCACTTTAAAATGGGCCCAACAAGCAGCTAATGCTACTATTAAGGAATATGGTTGCGCACATTTTGAGATTTATTTAGAACCGATGTTTGAGACAGTTATTCAAGATTATATCGAATTTTATCATTCTATTTGTCAGCAGAAAAAGTAAAGGAGTATTTAATGAAAATAAGTTTAATTCAGCTACAAGCATATCCAACGCCTGCCACGAATCCCTATCAAGCAGTTGAAGCACTTTTCGAGCAATTGGCACACTCTAAACAGGGTATCGGTGATGTGGTGTTATTACCAGAATTGTGGAATATGCCTCTAGCAACTTGTCAACCGGAAAATTATGCCGATTTAAATGGTGAAAAAACGAAAGCTCTATTATCACAATTAGCTATAAAATACCAAGTTAATATTGTGGGTGGCTCCATTATTGAACAAAGAGGGAATCGTTACTATAACACCGCCCATGTCTACAATCGTGAAGGAAATCTCATCACTAGCTATGATAAGGTACATCTTTATCATCCGCAAGACGAGTCGGAAGCAATGACCGCGGGTGATAAGTTGTGTGTCTTTGAATTAGAGGGCATCAAATGTGGCTTAATTATCTGTTATGATTTGGATTTTGGTGAATGGGTCCGCAAATTGGCCCTTGATGGGATTCAATTATTATTTATTCCAGCAGCTTGGCCCAAAGCGTTTATCCATCATCTAGAAGTGTTATTAAAAGCCCGCGCACTAGAAAACCAAATTTTCACGATTTGTGCGAATCAATTCACCCCTGAGTTATCAGATGCCCCGGGTGTGACCGGTGGTCATAGTCAAATTGTTGACCCGTTAACTAATGTTCAATTTATGTTAAAAGATGAGGAGTCTTTTGGTACCTTTGAAATCCGACCGCAAATGATTGAAGAAGTAAAAGCAAGTTTTGATTTTTATCGTGACCGTCGTCCGGAATTATATTAAATACAAAAACAGTCATAGCCTATTACTTATTTTAAGTACCCATACTTTCAAAATGGGTCCTTCATGATGCGTAGTAGGTTATTATGCTGTATTGCTACTTGAATGATAGCTCTATTAAAATTAAGGTAATAAGTACTTTGAAAAACTGTTAAGTATCAAATATTTACATAAAAAATATTGATAAATTGCGTTGCTTTGGTATAATTATACATAAGAAAGCGCTTTACGTTTTAGCGAAAATAATATAGAAAGGAATGTAGTGAGCATTATTGATTAAATAGAAGCGATTCTTGATGTTGATGAGTGACATTGTAACTAAGGAAAATAAATAGAGATGAAAAGGAGAATGTGATATGGCAACAATTTCACGGTATGAAACTAGTAGACTTGGTAAAGATAATCCTCAATTTTCAGCTTTAAGATCAACCATCGAGACCGCCTTTTATGGGAATAATGTAGAAGAAGTAAAAACAATCAGTGAGGCCTATGAAAGAGCGGCTGCTTATAAGGGAACGATTGTTTTAGATCAAGAGGTAGCTCATGCCGAAGATTTAGGCTTACCAAAGGGCGCTAAAGTATTGGTTGATAATGGTGGGCGTGTAACGGGACGTACAGCCGCAGCCAGACATCTTTCTGGAACCGGTGAGGATGATAAGAAGCTATTAGGGATTGTCCGCGATGCGTTGTATGCCAATCGTGAGCGCGAATATTTAACCACGACAGCTTATGTCGGACTAGATGAAGATTTTATGGTAAGAGCGCGTTTGATGGTGCCGTCTGAAGAGATTAACAACTTATATTCTTGGCTATTAAATTTCCACTGGGCATCTGACCAAATGACCGCAATGTATGAACGCAGTAAAGTTTATGAAGATGAATCGGATATCTTAATTTATAGCGATCCAAAATGGACACATCCTGATCATCCAAATGGTTTTGTTTACTTCGATCCAAAATGTAATGTAGCGATTGTTTTAGGGTTACCATATTTTGGAGAGTTGAAAAAAGGAACTTTAACCTTAGCTTGGGCGATTGCACGTCGTCATGGTTATGTTTCTTGCCATGGTGGTATGAAAGAAATAATTACCGGCGATAAACCCTATGTAGCAGCTTTCTTTGGGCTATCTGGTACCGGAAAATCAACTTTAACCCATGCAAAACACGAAGATAAATATGAGATTAAGGTGCTTCATGATGATGCTTTTGTTATTTCGTTAGATGATTTCTCTTCTATTGCTTTAGAGCCATCTTATTTTGACAAGACGCAAGACTATCCTTATGGACATCCTGAACAAAAATATTTTGTCACTGCTCAAAACGTTGGCGTTAGCTTGAATGAAGCAGGAGAAAAGGTGTTAGTGACCGAAGATATTCGTAATAATAATGGTCGTACTGTCAAATCACGTTACTCAACACCGAATCGGGTGGATAAATTTGATGTGCCGATTAATAGTGTGTTCTGGTTAATGAAAGATGAGACCTTACCACCGGTAGTGAAGATTGAAGGTCCTGAATTAGCGATGATCTTTGGCTTAACTTTAACTACCAAACGTTCAACAGCTGAAAACTTAGTCCCAGGAACCAATATGGAAAAACTAGTTATTGAGCCGTTTGCGAATCCATTTAGAGTTTATTCATTACAAGAGGACTGTGATTCATTTGAACAATTATTCAATTCAGGAGAAGTTCATGGCTATATCTTGAATACCGGCTTCTTTATGGATAAGAAAATTACACCAGCGGTTACCTTGGGTATTGTTGAAAGTTTAGTCGAAGAGCGAGCAGAGTTTGTGCCATTTGGACCATTAGAAGAGTTAAGTTATATGCCAATAGAAGGATATGAACCCGATTTTGATAATGAAGCTTATCGCAAATTATTGCATGAGCGCTTAAATGACCGTGCACAATGGATTAAAGAAATTACCGTAGAAAAAGAACCATTAAAAGCAAGCTATTATGAAACGTTAAATGCATTAGTGGAAAAATTAGCAAAATAAAGTGGTTATATACCTAGATAGAAAGCGGGTAGGCGCATTGAAAATCAAATGATTTTCGATGTCCTGCCTGTTTGTTTATTTTTTAGAAGTTATTAGAATGATGGAGAAATATGAGTGAGCAATACTAAAAATTATCTGGCGAGCGGGCGATCAGTTGAAAATTATAGGTTTTTCGCTTCCTGTGTCCACTTATTTTTAGTACTCCCATTATGTTGGGGAAATGCTCAGCCTACTCGCAAAAAACATAATGATAAGTTGGCAATTTAAAAGAATCATCATCAGTGGAGACTAAGTGCATTGAAAAACGGACTCGTTTGTGAAATTGCAACATAGAAGTTTGTGAAAGCGAAAAAGCTGGCGAGTCCTGAGTCGTCTCTTCTTATTTTGTGCTAAGAAGAACTTAGGATTCGCCAACGATTATCGATTTAATTTATATTAAACGATAAGCCTCGTTTGGAGTGATAGTACCTTCTGGTGTGTAAATAATCCAATCAATCATTTGGTCTAATGGAAATGTTGCGACGGTATCGGTTTTGATATCCGGTAAATATTGAGCATCGTGCGTTGCTTTACCGATAATCATCTCATTGGTTAATTCATCTAACTGAAACCAAACATTTTCTAGATTATGTTCACCATATGGAATGCTAATTTTTACTAAAGGCACCCAAGTAGGTTCATCTTTATGCTGATTGAAAGCTTTTAGTAACAGTGGAAATTGTTCATGAGCCACCAACTTTTCGCGTTTAATTTCTAATGGTGGGACAGTATAAAGTGGGTCTTGTTTGAATAAATGACTCGCTTTATCCGCCGTCACCAATTGTTGTTCATCATGCTCATCAATGAGTAAAATAAAGATTAAATTAGATAAAGAATGATGGTCTATTTGTCGGTCATCAGTACCACCGAGTGCATGGTTAGGATAATATTTTAAGGCTTGATTCCAAGGAATCGTATGGGATACAATCGGGTGTTGCTGATTGAATGCCCCTAGGATTTGTGTTTGTTCCACAGGGTCATTGGGTTTTTCTAAGCGTAAGTAAACCAATTGAATCGCTAAATGTTTGATTAAATAATAAAAATCATTGTAAGTGTCTTTTGTTACATTCAAGATTTCAAGTTCTGTTAACTGACAGCGAATGAGCCCATGCGTATGAAGCCAAATTTTACCTGATCGTTGAACCGCTTGGATCGAAAACAGCATCGCCGGATTAGGGAGATAATGAGATTGGGCAATCATTTTGACCTGTTGGCGATACAAGAATCGTTGGGCATTTTCATCAATAAGCCCCATCATCTTCGGAACTAACAGATTGGCGATACTGAGTTGTAATTGATAACACTGCTGTAACTCATGGGTGAAGGGCAAAATGATAGTTAATGCTTGCTTTGCTGAATGTAATTGTTGTACATATTGTGCATCCAAATCGTCGAGCTGTACGTCTTCTAAAAGATTGCTTGCTTGATGTAATTGAAATAGAAAAAAGCGATAAGCATCACCATATTGATAAGTCACGGTCCCAAAAGGAGTGTTGGTTTCAGCAGGCATTTTAACGGAAGCGACCGCAAAATTTTCCAGTTGATTGAGAATGTCAAATGACTCGTGGGAAAGCTGAATATCCTCATGTGGATTTAAAATGAGAGTCATTGTCGAGTTTTTTTCTCGAAAGAGTGGTTCTTTCATTTCAATATTTTTAGCTTTGTTTTGTGCGCTCATCGTACAACCTCCCAGTAGTGTGTTATCTTTATTATACCGAAATTAAATCATTGTGACAGAAAGAAGTGCTTTTAGTGATGTTGTGAATGATTGGATGCCTTAGGAGTATAATTTGAGAATCAGATAGGATACCATAACTGAAAGAATCAGGTTTTAAATTGGAATTTGGCAGTTAATCCATTATAAAAATAATGCAATGCTATGATATAATAGAAAAAATATGGCACAAGGGGAGGGGATGCGAATGAAAGAACTTGAGACTAAGCGATTACGTTTACGAAAACTTACTGAGGATGATGCGCTAAGTATCTTTAATGGCTGGGCAAATGACCCAGAAGTAACGAAGTTTTTAACGTGGGAACCACATGAAACGGTTGCGACCACTCAAGCAATCTTAACCAGTTGGTTAGTTGCTTATCAAGATGAACAGACCGTTCGCTATGGTATCGAATCGAAAGCGACCGACGAGCTATTGGGCATGATTGATGTTGTCAAGTTTTGGGATGGCTCGCCGGTAGTGGGTTATGTACTGGGAAAGCAATACTGGAATCAAGGTTACATGACAGAAGCCTTTGGTGCAGTCGTCGCTTATTTATTTGAATTAGGATATCCGCAAATATTTATTGAAGCTGAAGACATTAATATTGGTAGCAACTCCGTGATTAAGAAAAATGGTTTTAAATTCATTAGACAAGAAGAACGACCACAATCGGAAACGGAAGCGCGAGTAGTAAAGATTAATATTTATCAAAAGTCAAATCCAGTTTGCTAGCAAGTAGTTAAGGTTGTGATAGCATACGTCCAACGAAGTTAATCATTGATTTAATGCCAAAAACAAACACCACCACTCACAAGAAGGAGACAGAGCGAAATTGCTGCCCTTCAACAAGATGAGTGGTGGTTTTAATTGGAAATAGATTGTAAAGGAACAGCGAATAACAAAAGATGTTGTAATATCTATTCGAATAATGTTCCTTAATCATTGCCCAGACTCAAAGCTGACGTTCGCTTTGTGAATGAGGGACTGTCATCTTATTACGTGCTTGCAAAATATCGTCATATTAAAAATACATGTTCGCAAATAGGGAACCATTTTGATAAAAGGGACATATCTTAATTTTTTACTATTGTATAATACTCCAAACGCTTTAGGTCAAGGCTAGGCAAAAAATACAAAAATTCAGTTTGGTTTTTCATTTTTGAAAGAAGTAAAAAACTGTTAACGGTAACAGGATCTTTTTTTGAACCAGTTCCGTTTTTCGAAAAATAGTTACTCAATATGAAGCAAACTATCATCATACTGTTCTAAAAATAAATCGGTAAAAAAGCTTAGACACTTCAAAAAGCTTGATATATCAAGGTTTTCCAGCATCTTATTAACGTGTTGTTGATTTTCTACATCCTTTATTAGAACAAAATAGATTAGAAACTCTCTATCAGTGGAAAAAATGTTGTTTTCAAATAAAAGTTATTATTTCAATGTTTTTTTGAAAACAACCTACTAATCTTTCACATGAGTAGTTAACTTTGCAAACGGTTGTACGAAAGCGTTTGTAATGATATAATGAGGATAAATATTACTTATCTAGGAGGAAATAATATGGTAAAAATTCCATTTTTCAAACGTGCAGGGTTAGTTTTAGCAGCGGCAACGATGCTTTCGGTCCCATCAGTTTCAGCGGCTTCGACAAGTGCCGATGCGTTCACTTTATATTCAAATAAAAGTGAAACACAAGAAGCCTTAACGAATTATGCTAAGACATGGGGAGAAGCAAATGGAGTCGATGTGACGATTAAAGTTTGTTCTGGTTCTTGTACATTAGGTGACCAATTAAAAGCAGACTTCACTGCTGGAGATGGTCCTGACGTGTTTGTTATTGAAGGTCAAGCTGGATATGATATGTGGGCTGATTTCTTAACACCGCTAGAAGGTGATTGGGTAGATCAAACTGAATTTGAGTTTAAACAAGGTGATGATGTTTATGGCTTCCCAGTATCTGTTGAAGGGTATGGTTTAGCTTACAATGCTGACTTATTAGAAGAAGCAGGAATTGATCCAGCGACTTTAGATTCATTTGAATCATTAAAAGCAGCGATGGAAGACTTAGAAAACCGTAAAGAAGAATTGGGCTTAACAACAGTTGTCGCGAATGCTACTAAAGAAGGCGAAACATGGATTATGGGTAACCACGACTTTAACGCATTCTTAGGCGGAGGTTTAGAAAATGGTGACCGTTCTGTTGTAGAACAAACCTTGAAAGGTGAAGTCGATGAACAACGTATGGCAGACTATGCTGATTGGGTTGAATTATTATTTAATCATACTGAAAAACAAATGTTAACAGTTGGTACTCAAGAAGACATGGATATTGCTTTTGCATCTGGTCAAGCAGCATTCTTACACCAAGGTAACTGGAAAGATCCTAACTTAAAAGAATTAGAAGCTGACTTTGCGATGGGATTCATCCCTTATCAAACTTTAGGTACTGATACCAATGCAGACGGATTATTTATCGGGGCTCCTTCATACTATGTTGTAAATAAAGAATCAGCAGCGATGGAATCTATTACTAAATTCTTCAATGATATGGTTTCAACACCTGAAGGTCAAGATTATATCGTCAACCAAGCAAATATGATTTCAGCATTCTCAACAACAACCGAATCACCAGAAGCACCAATGTCTGCTTTCTTAGCACAATGGGTTGCGGATGAAAAACCAGTTTATTCATTTGACTCAATTTACTTCACACCAGATGGATTTGGTATGAACAACTTAGGACCAATCTATGGACAATTTGCTCAAGGAAATATTGACAAAGCTGAATTCATTAAATTGATGACGGAAGAAATTGCTAAAATTCCAAGCTTATTAGGTGAATAATTGTAATTTAGTCAAATTTTTACCAGGTTAGAAAGTATACATTTCTAGCAAAATCTCGCAACGAGATATCAAAGCACAGTGGTTTGGTAGTGTCAAATAAGGGGTTTTAACGACCTAGTTATACAAACTCAACTGTGAAGGAGTGGGCATGTGAAGCGAAAATCATGTGATTTTCTACTTCTAGCCCACTCTGATTCTTTAAGGAGGGGAATTTTATGGCAGAAAAAGGATATATCGCAAAGAGAAGTAAACGTCAACGACGGAATTTCTGGTTATTAGTCGCTCCGGCTTTTATCTCATTAATTTTAGTAATTTTTATTCCATTTTTCATGGGGATTTATTATTCATTTACGGATTGGGGCGGTATTATTAAACCGGAAGCTAATTTAAAAGGACTACAAAACTACTTTGATAGTTTTGCGGATTCTCGTTATCGTTATTCCGTAATGGTGACCTTTATTTTCGCATTTTTTAATATTATTACCATTAATATTGTTGGGTTCACCTTAGCGATGATCGTATCCAGTAAGGTTAAAGCGCGTGATGTTTACCGTGCTGGTTTCTTTATTCCGAACTTAATTGGTGGACTGGTATTAGGGTATATTTGGCAATTTATTTACAATAATGTCTTTCCGAATATTGGAAAAACGATTGGCATTGACTGGTTAGCGAATAATTTATTCTTGGGTAATCCTAAATTAGCGGTCATGGCATTGGTAATGACGTCAACTTGGCAATATGCCGGTTATATCATGATGATTTATTATGCTGGTTTACAAAATGTACCGCAATCATTATACGAGTCAGCATCATTGGATGGGGCTAATTGGTGGGAAAAATTACGTCATATTACATTCCCGATGATTATGCCGGCCTTTACAGTTTCACTATTCTTAACCATTAATAACTCATTCAAAATGTTCGATGTGAACGTGTCCTTAACAGGTGGTGGCCCTTCAATGATGTGGAATGGAGCAGCCATTAAGTCAACTGAATTTATGACGATGAATATTTATAACACGGCATCGGTTGAAAATAAACTAGCATTAGGACAAGCACGAGCCGTTATTTTATTCGTTATTTTGGTAGTTATTAGTTTAACGCAAACGACTATTACCAAACGTCAGGAGGTTGAAATGTAATGAAAGCAAAATGGCCTAAAATCTTATTAGAAGTTTTTTCTTTACTCGTGTTCGTATTATTTATTTCACCGATTTTGCTTATTACCATTAACTCAGCTAAGTCCTCACGTGAAATATTACTTAATCCTTTATCATTACCAGAAAATTGGGGGAAAATCTGGGAAAACTTTATTTCAATTTGGAACAATCCTTCCATTGATTACCGTGGCTCATTTTTATCCTCAGTCATTATCACGGTATTGTCTTTGACATTAATTTCATTATTTAGTTCACTAGCTGCATGGGGCTTGGTACGTTATAAATCTAAAACTTCCAATGTTATCTTTTATCTATTTGTAGCTTCGATGGTTATTCCGTTCCAAGTTGTGATGTACCCATTGATTTCTTGGTTTAGAACACTTTCAGTCAATATTACACAACCGTTATTTAGTGTGTCATTGTTACGTTCCTACCCAGGATTAATCTTAGCTTATATCGGCTTTGGTATGGGATTATCGGTCTTTATGTTCCATGGATTCTTAAAAGGGGTGCCATTGGAAATTGAAGAAGCTGCCGAAATTGACGGTGCAAATAAATTTCAAACCTTCTTCTATGTGGTCATGCCGATTATGAAACCAATCTACATGACGATTATCATTTTAAATGGTATTTGGATTTGGAACGACTACTTACTGCCTATTCAATTATTAGGAGTAGGAAACGATATTCAAACATTACCGATTGCGTTATCCAACTTTGCGGGATCTTATACTAAGCAATGGGATATGATTTTATCTTCCAGTTTAATGATTATGATTCCGATAATTATTGTCTTCTTATTAGCACAAAAACAAATCCTTAAAGGAATGGTTGACGGCGCTATTAAGTAACTGGTGACGTTTATAAACCAACTAAGACTGATTAGTTATGGATTTCATTAAACAGTATAAGCATTAAAATAGAATGTTGAAACGACTACCTGTGGGTGGTCGTTTTTGTGGCCCAAAGAAAAGTTGAACGACTGCTGTTTAGGAGATGAGAGAAAATTGTATGAGGGAAAATTACTTTGTTATTATAATGTTATTTAAGCTGCTGCATAGCATTTATATTTATCGATTATACTAGATGGTGCTGGTATAATAGATGCGAGGTGATAACATGTTAACAGCCAAAACCAGAATACAAGGCAATTCAATTGTAGTAACTTTACCTGTAGCTGAAAATATAGATTTACAAAGTCAAAAAGAGTATTTTGTTACCTATTTGGAAGATGGGAGTATTATTTTGACGCCTAAAGTTGAAGATCCATTTTTTGTAGCTGAAGATGGTGCCTATTATGAAGCGGAAGTGTTAGCAGGTATACCAACTTCAGGAAATGAGGTATGGTAATGTTAGAAGTAAATAGCTATGTTCCATCAAAAGGATATAGAATATGTGGCGAAAGAAGTTTCAACAAGTTGAGCTTGACAGAGGATACCAAGATTTTATCAATCATGCCGTAAAAAGTTTTATAAAAAGAGAAAATAATGAAGCCAAAAGAGCCAAATCCATTTAAACTAAAGATAAAAAATGTTTGACGCTTGATATGTTGTTTGTTTAGTGAAAGATGTTGCTTGTCAAAAGAGAAGAGGTCATGAACATGCATAATAAAACGAAAACACCGAAAAAAGGCTCAATCTGGAAAAAGTTACTTATTGGACTAGCTATAGTGATGATGGTATTAGTGGTGGCATTAGCAGCATTTTCCATTTTTATTTACCAGGAAAATATTTCAGGACGACAAGAAAGTTTTGCACCCTTAATGTTAGAAGTAAAAGATTTGGTGGCTTACAACGAACGGAAATGCCCTTTGATTCTAATGAAGAACAAAAGCTAATGGGGTATTTATATCAAAAAGGTACGAACCAAAAAGGGGTCATTGTCTTAGCCCATGGCTATGGTGACGGTGGACATAATTCTTACATGGATTTAGCCGATTATTTTGCGTCGAATGGTTATTATGTATTTACCTATGATGCGACCGGAACTGATGAAAGTGAAGGGGAAGGTGTAGGTGGTTTCCCACAAGGAGCCATTGACTTGGATTATGCGATTCGTTTTTGTAAAACTAAAGACCAGTTGAAGGACTTGCCACTCATGCTATTTGGCCACAGTTGGGGCGGTTATAGTGTGGGCAATGTATTAAATTTTCAACCTGATGTTCAAGCGGTCATTACAGTAGCAGCTTTTAATCAATCTTCGGATATTTTTGAAGTGGTAGGCCGCCAAGAAGCTGGCAATGGTATTGAAGTGATGATGCCATTTGTTAATTTATATGAACGCATTAAATTTGGAGATTATGCCACTAAGACGGCTTTAGAAGGTTTTGAAAATACAGATGCTAAGATTATGATCGTGCAAAGCCAAGATGATGAACTGGTACCGGTGGCCTATGGATATGATTCGTTTTACGAACAATATGGTGAAGATAATCGTTTTGAATTTGTGCTTTATGAAGACCGAGGTCATAATCACTTATTTAGAGATGAGACTTATATCAATGAGTTTGTAGACGGCATGAACACCTACGTCAACTCATTCTCGTTTAATTCTGATGTAGTAAGTGAAGCCTTACGTGATGAAGCGAAAACAAGCTATGTTCTAACACACCTTGACCGCGAAAAGTGGAGTTATTCACTGGATGAGTCTGTCGTGAGTAAGTTTGTAGAGTTCTATGATTCGGCTCTGTAGTTAGAAAGTGTAAAATGCTAAAAAAGATAAAAACCCGACCAAAATGGAATTGGATTCCAGATCGGCCGGGTTTTTGCTTGAAAAAAATTGTTTTTTCGACTAAAATGGAATTGAATTCCAGATTGGTCGTAATTTTTAACATGAGGTGAGAATATGGTATATATTAAACGAACAGCCGAAAAAGTAATAGAAAAAATCGTGTCAACATTCAAAATTGCATTAGTGACAGGTCCGCGTCAAGTAGGGAAGTCAACATTATTAAAAGAGTTGTATGGAGCAGAATATGAATATATAACCTTCGACGATATCAATGAGTTACAATTAGCTACAAGTGATCCCAAATTGTTTTTCATCAACCATCCAGGTAAATTGATTATTGACGAAGTACAGTTATGTCCTGAAATTTTTTCCGAATTAAAGCGGATTGTCGATTCAACGGATGAGGTCGGACAATTTATCTTAACAGGGTCACAGACATTTGCATTAATGCAAAACGTCAGTGAAAGTCTAGCTGGTAGGGTCGGAATAATGGAATTAAAGCCACTATCGACCCAGGAAATTATAGGACATAGTCAAAACAATGCATTCGTTCCCTCTACGACGTTAATACACGATTCGCATTCTGAGTTAAATTACTCACAACTATGGGAAATTATTCATCGTGGTTCTTTACCAGAACTTTATCGCAGACCAGAGATGGATTGGGAAATGTATTACTCGAGTTACTTGACGACCTTCATTCAAAGAGACGTTAGACAATTGACAGCCATTCAAGATTTAAATCTTTTTAACCGATTTATTTCAATTTTAGCTGCAAGAACCAGTCAAGAAGTGAATTATGCCAATATAGCACAAGAAGTAGGAGTGGATCAAAAGACAGTAAAAGCATGGATTGGTATCTTGGAAGCAAGTGGAATGATATATATTATTCCAACCTTTTCCAACAATCAATTAAAGCGTGTTACAAAAGCACCTGTTTTGTATTTTTTTGATACTGGTTTAGTCGCATATTTAGGAAGATGGACCACAGCCAAGACGCTACAAAATGGCGCTTTTGCAGGAGCAATATTAGAAAACTATTGTGTATCCGAAATTATTAAGTCTTATAGCAATCAAGGGAGTAGTCATTATCCAATTTATTTTTATCGCGATAAAGATAAAAAGGAAATTGACTTAATTATTGAAGATTCTGGAGTACTATATCCTATTGAAATCAAACATACAGCAAGTCCAAATATAAAAATGACCAAGCATATGTCGATTTTAGACAAAGCAGAAGGTTACGAAGTAGGACTAAAAACAATTTTGGCACAAGTGGAGCGAAATTATTTGTTAGCAGAAGATACACTCGTATATTCTATAAAAGAATTATAATGATGATACATCTTAAATGTCTTTTATTATGGTTGAGTCACCACAATAATAACGTCTTGAGATGTTTTTGTAATGCTTTGACTATATCATAGCACTTGACGGAATTAACGAATTAGGTGTGGGGGAAATCCTAGACTTTATTGCAGTGCGATTAATTTTTGGTCAATCAATTTAGCTTACCGGATATTTGTATTAAGTAATGTATCTAAACGATAAAATTGTTCTCTCACCCAATCGTAACAAGCAGCTACATTTCAATCATTATAAGCTAAGGATTCAAAATATAAGTGGTTAAATTAATTTTAGAACTTACGTTTTCCCGTTCAAAGTATGTCATATCATCTATATTATTTACATCATAAAAAGCAAACCACCTTCGGGTGGTTTTTTTATTTCCCAAAAACGGTATTTTGCACATACTTAACAATCATAATTCATCTGTATGTGATTGTTTTTGATTGTTTAAGCGAATACAACTCGTTTAAAATGAACCAAATTGATTTATTATGATTGAAAGCGATTGACTTATTGGTTTTTTCGTGATAATATGAACACAAGAATGAGGTGACAAAATGTTAAAAGATGATCGTTTAGCGAAGATAGTAGAACTGATCAATCGACATAAAACACTTAAAACGGATCAAATAGCTGAAGCTTTAGATATTTCATTGGCGACCGTTCGCCGAGATTTAAATGAATTAGATGAGGCCAAAAAGATTAAGAAAATCTTTGGTGGGGCAAAATCGATTGTGATTGCGGATTACGTTACAACTGAAGATGCAATGGATACTAAGATGACCGTTAAAATTCAAGAAAAGATTTTAATTGGTCAATTAGCCGCACAACATATTAAAGAAAATGATTTTGTTTATATGGATGCGGGTTCTAGTGTGGAAGCGATGGTTTCTTTTATCAACACTACCAATGTTACTTTCGTTACGAATTCAATTGGAATAGCACGTGATTTGTCAGCTCGCAATTATAAAGTTTTTATTTTACCAGGAGAGATTAAGTTAAGCACCGATTCGATTATTGGGATTGCAGCTAGTGAATATTTACGGCGCTTTAATTTTACAGTGGGTTTTTTTGGAACGAATGGTTTGCATAAAGAGTTTGGTTTTACAACGCCTGATATTAATGAAGCGATGGTCAAAACAGCAGCGATTGAACGATGCAAGGAAGTGATGATTTTAGCGGATGATAGTAAAGTTGGTAAAGTATCTCAAGTGACGTTTTGTCATGATGTTGAAGCGAAAATTATTACTAACCAATTAATTGACGGGACAGAACAAGCCATTATAACGACTTTGGAGGAGGAACTATGATTTACACTTTAACTTTAAATCCTGCATTAGACCACATCGTAAGATTGGAAAAAGTAGAAGCAGGTGAAACGAACCGGATGGATGCTGAAAGCGTTAGCGCCGGTGGTAAAGGCATCAATGTCAGTAAAATTTTGAAAAATTTAGGTGAAAGAAGTATTGCCTTAGGTTATATCGCCGGTTTTACAGGTAAAGAAATCGAGCGTGTGTTACGTGATGAGGATAAAATATTAAGTGATTTTATTTTAGTTAAAGAAGGATTTACTCGCATTAATACGAAGATCAAGGCGGATGTCGAAACAGAAATTAATGGTCCAGGTTTAACCATCAATGAAGCAGATCGCCAAGAATTAATAAATAAATTAGAAGACGTAAAAAATGGCGATTATTTATTTTTATCAGGAAGTATTCCTGATTCACTAGGCAATGGGTTTTATGCAGAAATTATGGAATTATTGAAAGATAAAGAGGTGGCCATTGCGGTTGACACGACCGGAGAAGCGTTAAAACTCTCATTACCTTATGGGCCAACCTTGGTAAAGCCCAATTTACGAGAACTAGAAGATTTCTTTGGTGTAACGATTGAAGATCCGCAACAAATTGAGCACTATTCAAAAGAATTACAAAAAATGGGCGCCAAAAATATTATTATTTCGATGGGTGGCGATGGTGCTTATTTCTTATCTAGTCAAGGGGAAGGTCTGTTTTTAGCGGCTCCAAAAGGAGAAGTGATTGATACCGTAGGGTCAGGCGACTCGATGGTGGCTGGTTTTATGTATGGATTAAAAAATCAATATTCACCAATTGAAGCGTTCAAATTAGGTGTAAGCTGTGGTAGTGCAACAGCATTTTCAGAAAACTTAGGCACTAAAGATGAAATTATGGCGATATATAATAAATTATAAGAAGGGGTTTAATATGAAAATTACAGAATTATTGCAACCAGTCGGTATTAGCTTAGGACAAGCAGCTGGTACCAAAGATGAAATCATTCATCGTTTAGCAGATTTGATGGAAAAGACCGGTGCTTTAACAGATAAAGCTCAATATATTGAAGATTTAAAAATTCGTGAAGGTTCTGGTACGACCGGAATCGGTGAAGGGATTGCCATTCCTCATGCGAAGTCGAAAGGCGTTTCAAAACCACAATTAGTATCGATGACAGTACCAAATGGCACGGACTATGAATCATTAGATGGCACACCTACTAATTTATTCTTTATGATAGCGGTGCCTGAAAATTCAAACGATGAGCACTTAAAAGTATTATCACGTTTATCAACCATGTTAATGGATGAAAGCTTCCGTAAATCATTATTAAAAGCAACAGACAAGACGACATTTTTAAATACGATTAATCAAAAAGAAGCCGAAAAGTTCCCTGAAGACTTCCAAGAGGTATTAGACAAAGAAACGAATACTGGCTATGATATTGTAGCAGTTACAGGATGTCCAACAGGTATTGCTCATACTTATATGGCAGCTGAAGGGATTATCAATAAAGCCAAAGAAATGGGTTATAATGTCAAAGTTGAAACTCATGGTTCAACCGGAATTGAGAATGCCTTAACGACAGCTGAAATTGCTAATGCTAAAGGGGTTATTATTGCAGCGGATGTGGCAGTGGATAAATCACGTTTCAATGGTAAACGTTTAGTTGATACCAAAGTGTCTGATGGTATTAATAAACCAGCAGAATTAATCAACCGTGTCTTAGATGAATCACGTCCAGTATATCAAGCAACAGGTCAAGCAGCAGCAGCTACTGAAGAGGATAGCCATCTAACTGTTGGTCAAAAATTCTATAAACACTTAATGAATGGTGTTTCGCATATGTTACCATTCGTAGTTGGTGGAGGAATTTTAATCGCGGTAGCTTTCTTACTAGATGATTATACAATCGATCCTTCAAGCTTTGGTTCTAATACACCATTAGCAGCTTTCTTTAATCAAATTGGGGGGGCAGCCTTCAGCTTTATGTTGCCTGTTTTAGCCGGTTATATTGGGATGTCAATCGCCGACCGTCCAGGTTTAATGGTCGGGATGGTAGGAGGGTACCTAGCTAATACTGGTGGTGCTGGTTTCTTAGGAGCTTTAGCAGCCGGATTTATTGCGGGGTATTTAATCTTATTATTACGTAAAGTGACAGAACCACTTCCACGTTCAATGGACGGGGTCAAACCGATGTTAATTTTCCCAGTATTTGGAATCTTAGGTATTGGTGCGATTATGCTATTATTATTAAATCCACCATTAGCTCAATTAAATACCATGATTACAGATGGGTTAAATAATATGGGCAATTCATCTAAGTTATTATTAGGTGCTTTATTAGGTGCTATGATGGCAGTGGATATGGGTGGACCGGTTAACAAAGCAGCATATGTCTTTGGTACAGCTTCTTTAGCGTCAGGTTCTTCAGCAGTAATGGCCGCAGTAATGGCTGGTGGTATGGTACCGCCGTTAGCTATTTCATTAGCAATGTTATTATTCAAAAATAAATTTACTGAAAAAGATCGTCAAGCCATTCCAACAAATATTATTATGGGGATGTCATTTATTACTGAAGGGGCGATTCCTTTTGCAGCAGCTGACCCATTACGCGTAATTCCTTCAATGGCTGTCGGTTCAGGCTTAGCTGGATTATTATCAATGTTATTTGGCTGTTCTTTACGTGCGCCACATGGTGGTATCTGGGTTATTGGTGTTGTTGAAAATCCAGTGATGTACTTAGTAGCAGTCATCGCAGGGGCAGTCGCAAGTGCCTTTATCTTAGGAACCTTAAAGAAAAACATTAACGAATAATTCGTTAAATTAATTTAGTGTTTTCAATTAATACCAACTCCTAAATGAAGACAGAAGCAATGATTTTGCTTCTGTTTTTTTTGACTAAGAGAAGAGTTGATACCATATATGAGCTAATTTCTCATTGTTGCAATCCCTAGAAGTTAACGAGCGTTTTTAGTTAATAGCGGAGTAGATGATAGAGATTGTTTCTATCTCAAAGGTCCCAAAAAAATAAGCAGTGTCTTGATTAGGTCTCTGAAAATTTGTAGCAAGAGCACAAATAAAAGTGTATTAAAGTAGGGGAGAAGGTAGAATAGTTTCCAAAACCAATCAAAATCAATCATTTCAACCAAGCAACTACTCAAATTCAAAGATTTGTTAAAGTTTTCTCCTGAAAGTAAAAAAACGATACTTGACACTGTCTAAAATGAGTGCTATTATAATTGTATTAAAATAATTTTAATCTTAAAAACATGAAAAAACGAGTAAACTTGTGGAGTATTTCAGAGAGTAAGCGGTGGGTGTGAGCTTATATCGAAGTGAGTTGAAAATCCTTTTTCTTTTGCAACTCTGAAACTTAGTAAGAGTTGACGCAGTGGTAGGCGTTATCATTACCCAACATTGATTGATGTTCGAGCGCTTATTTAGTTAAGAAAAAAAGGTGGTACCGCGATAATTTCGTCCTTTGTCATTCGTGACAAAGGATTTTTTCATTTTTTAGGAAGAAAAATTAGGAGGAAATAGAATGAAAAAATTAACCCGTAGTCAGTTTTTACAAGTTAGCATTATGCTATTTGGATTGTTTTTTGGTGCAGGCAATTTAATTTTCCCACCACTATTGGGAAATCAAGCAGGATCGACGACACTAGTCGCATTATTAAGTTTTGCTATTACAGCCGTGGTGTTTCCGGTAGTAGGAGCTATTGTTGTTGGTAAGACCGACGGGTTATCGAATTTAGCCAATCGTGTAGGTCCATTGTTTTCGTTAGTTTTTACCACCGCTATTTACGTATCGATTGGACCAGGACTTGGAATTCCTAGAGCGGGGAGTGTACCATTTGAAATGGCAATTGCTCCTTATTTACCTAGTGATTTTAATCCGCTAGTCGCCCGTTTGTTGTATACGGCAGTCTTCTTTGGTGTCGCGATGTGGATTTGTTTAAAACCAACTAAATTAGTTGAAAGAGTAGGAAAGTATTTAACACCTACTTTACTAAGTTTAATCTTACTCATGTTTTTACGTGTAATTTTCTTACCGAAGGAAGTGGCTGCTCCAGTAGGTAATTATCAACAAGCACCGGTCGTTCAAGGATTTTTAGAAGGCTATAACACCATGGATGCAGTGGCTGCGTTGAACTTTGGTTTCGTGGTGAGTTTAGCTATTAAAAATTTCGGTATTACCGATAAAAGTCAAGTCACACGCTATACTTTAAAAGCTGGTATTATCGCGGGGTGTGTATTATTTTTAGTTTATGCGATGTTAAGTACAATTGGAATGGTAACTTCTACACAATTTGCCGGTGCTGAAAATGGCGCATCTATCTTATCTGAATCAACGCGATTAGTTTTTGGTGAGTTTGGAGCTGTGTTATTAGCT
Organism: Globicatella sulfidifaciens DSM 15739; assembly: GCF_900167405.1. Lineage (GTDB taxonomy): Bacteria > Bacillota > Bacilli > Lactobacillales > Aerococcaceae > Globicatella > Globicatella sulfidifaciens. The sequence continues at coordinate 177,883 of NZ_FUWO01000001.1, read as the reverse complement.
TTTATCTTTACTTTAGCTTGCTTAACAACCTGTGTTGGTTTAATTACGAGTGGTAGTGAATATTTCCATACTCTGTTCGGTAAGAAATTATCTTATCATGCTTGGGTAGTGGTTTGGACCGTTTTCTCATTTGTCATGGCGAACTTTGGATTAAATAACTTATTAGCCTACTCAGTGCCAGTATTAACAGTCATCTATCCAGTTGCTCTTGTATTGATTGTATTAGGGGCTACCCATGATTGGGTGCATTACTCACGTTTAACCTATGTTGTAGCAGCATTTTTATCTGTTGGTTTACCACTGGTTGATTTATTATTTGTTTCATTTGGCTTGAAGTTGCCTTACTTGGCCGATTTATCAGAGTCATTCCCAATGGCAGAATATGGACTTTCTTGGTTAGTGCCAACAGCTGTAGCGGTTGTTGTGTTAACGCTTCTTGAAAAATTATTTGCAACTGCTAGTGCGCGTGTAAGTTTTGGTTTAACCGAAAAATAACAATACTATTTATCATCTAGTCTCATGTATTTGAGGCTAGATTTTTTTATAAACAATGCACGTGAATGCGAACAATAATTGGTTTGAAAATCACGCTTGAATGCGAAAAATTGTTTGGTTGTATATGGTTCTTAAATATAAAAAATGGAACAGGAGTTATTTTAGAACTACGGTTATTTGACGTGATGAAATCGACAGAGATTTTTTCGCAAATGATAATGAGAGGTTCTTTTGTGTTTGAAAAAGTGATACACTTTATAAAAGTTCTTATGATATTGAAAACGACTTACCGTTTTCAGAGAAACCTTTAAATCATAAGCTTTAACGGTGTTAGATTATGTGAAAGATTTAGTTGAAAACAATATCTAGCTATGTTATACTTTGGTAGAGGTAGGTGAGGCTACTGATAGGATATGGGTTACCGCCGCAAAAAAATGGAGACATTATTCGCTGGTTAGCAGTTGTAATCGCTAAGGTTACGACTAGTGTAATTTCACCGCCTATCAGAGCTAAAGCTTGAACTAGTTTTTTTATTGTTTAAGTATTTTTTTGGTCTGCCTTTATAGAGGTAGACTATTTTTTTCGCCAAAATTTATTATAGAGGAGTGGTTTATTTGAAGAGTGATGATTATCCCCAGGGACAAAGGTATAGTATCATATCAATAGCTTCACCTAAACCTCGAATTTATGATGAATTGAGGTATTGGTATGAAAGGAATTTTAGAACTTAACAAAAAAGAATTATTTGATCTAACAGAAAAATTAAATAGAATGCATGAAGTAGATTTGGCTCATTATATGGAAGAGCTTGATACAGAAGAAATTTTATTTATCAGTCGTCTTATTAAAAAAGAACAATTATCAGAAGCTTTTGCTGAGTTGGGCACTGACTATAAACAAGCAATGATTGAACATTTAAGTGATTCTGAGCTTGAGACTGTCATTCAACATCTGGATTCATTTGAATTAGCTGAAACCATGCGTGAAGTACCTGCGAATATCGTTAAACGATTAATTCGCCATATAGATGGTACTAGACGCCCATTAATTAATCAGGTGTTAGGTTATCCAGAAGAAAGTGTTGGCTCTATTATGGGGGTAGAGTTAGTTAAATGTTATGAAAATGATACGTTAGAGACAATTATTGAAAAAGTAAAGACCGCTCAATTTGATGCAGAATTTTTACAAGTTATTTGGGTGGTTAATCATAGTCAACAATTACAGGGCTTTATTAACGTAGCGGATCTCTTAAGATATCAAGATCAACCATTATCAGAATTAATCAAACACGATGTCATCTCCATTAATACATTAGCTGACCAAGAAGAAGCGGCAAAATTAATGAATAAGTATCACTTGTCTGTTTTACCCGTTATTGATGAAGAAGGTTGCTTAGTAGGGGTTATTTCAACTGAGACCGTTTTAGAGGTTATTGAAGAAGAATTCTCTGAAGATATCGCCCAAATGCAAGGGGTAGCTAATATCGATGAGGGCTATTTAGAAGAGTCAGCCTATTCACATTTTTTAAAACGGATTAAATGGTTACTCATATTAATGATTACCGCAACAATGACCGGTTACATTATTCAAAGATATGATGATATTATTTCAACCAGTGTCGTGCTGGCGGCTTATATTCCAATGTTAATGGATAGTGGTGGTAATGCTGGTGGCCAAGCCACAACGGTTATTATTCGTTCGCTTACTTTAGGTGAATTGGATAGTGGCGATATTTTAAAAATTGTTTGGAAAGAATTAAGAATTGCCTTGATGGTCGGGCTAAGCTTAGCTATCATCAACATTATTCGAATTGGAATGATGGATCATGTTAGTTTAATGGTTAATTTAACTGTATCACTTAGCTTAATGTGTACTATCGTAATGGCTAAACTGGTTGGGGCTGTATTGCCATTTATTGGGTTATTCTTTAAACAAGACCCAGTAGTCATGGCCGGTCCATTGATTACAACGGTTGTTGATACTTTCGCTTTAATTATTTATTTTGAAATTGCCAGCCTTTTATTAGGTATTTAACAATTCTCGGATTCCTTTAGGAGTCCGATTTTTTATGTGTTTAAAGGGCCATTAAGCATTAGATTAGCAGTGAATGGGTCTATGGCAAATTTGTTTAAAAGACAGGGTGGCAACTTCGATGCTGTGAATTAAATGGAAATGAGTGCTATGTGAAATTGCAACAATTTTATTAGCTAATCTAGGAGGCGTCAAAAAATCGTTTTGACTATGATTTCTATAGGTTAACTGATGAGGAATGTTTCGACGTTAATCGAAATCTTATTTAGAACTATGAGTCATTCAACTATAATTGAACAAGGCATTCCAACAAATAGAAATGGTAAACGCGTGTTAAAGACCATTCACTAATAATTAGTTGAACCCGAAGGTGATTTACTTGCAGAGACAATTCGCGAGCGTATATAATGAACCGTGAACAGGCATAAAGGGGTGTAAAATGGAAAAGAAAAAAGTAGCGTTTATATGTGTTCATAATTCATGTCGCAGTCAAATAGCAGAAGCATTAGGAAAGCATTTCGCAAGTGAAGTTTTCGATAGTTATTCAGCAGGGACTGAAACCAAACCGCAAATTAATCAAGATGCTGTCAGAATTATGAAAGAATTATACAATATTGACATGGAAGCCACCCAGCATTCTAAGCTTGTCGATGAAATACCAATGCCAGATATAGCATTTTCGATGGGGTGTGAAGTAGGTTGTCCTTTTATCGGAAAATCATATGATGGTGATTGGGATTTAGCAGACCCAACAGGCCATGATGATGCATTTTTCAAAGAGATTATCGCTAAAATTGAGAAAAATATATTAGCATTAAAAGAAGAATTGAGTTAATTTAAAATAAGGGTAGTGTTTCTTGAAGGGATGCTGCTCTTTTTTATTTATTTGACAACTGTTAATGGGTGTTATATACTGTTATACAAAGAGGTGGTAATCATTGAAAATCGTTCTTTCAAATGGAAGTAGTATTCCGTTATTTGAACAAATTAAAAATGCTATCAAAGAGAATATCATGACCGGTCAATTGGATGATGGCGAGCAATTACCATCGGTGAGAGTCTTATCCAAGGAATTGAAAGTCAGTATTTTAACCGTAAAAAAGGCTTACGATGAATTAGCTAAAGAAGGCTTTATTGAGGTAAGACAAGGGCTAGGAACATTTGTTGCTGAAAATAATCAAGAGTTAAAAGTTGAAGAAAAACAAAAAGAGATGGAGAACAACATATCAGAAGCTATTATTTTAGCAAAATCGTTAGCTATTGAAAAACAAACATTTTTAGAATTAGTCGAATTTATGTATGAGGGTGAATAAAATGGACAATAGAATAGGGTTAGTCGACTTAACGAAAAGTTTCAAAAATTTTAAGTTGAATCAATTATCTTTTGAGGTGCCTAAAGGCTATGTGACGGGCTTTATTGGCCGTAATGGATCAGGTAAAACAACCGCAATACGATCGATGTTGTCATTAATCCATTTTGAAGGTCAAATTTTGGAAAATGGTCAACCGATATCACAAAATTATGACTATTTACAAAATGTGGGCATCGTAATGGATGAACCTCTATTAGGACAGGATTGGGATATGCAGCTGGTTAATCAGGTGATGTCTTTAGGGTTCCAGCAATGGGATATGGATAAATATTATAACTATTTAAAGCAATTTGATATTCATGAAAATTTAAAAGTTAAAGAGTTATCAAAAGGGATGAAAATCAAGTTAATGTTAGCCATTGCTTTATCCCATAATGCAGATATTCTAATTTTAGATGAGCCAACGAGTGGTTTGGACCCGCAAATGCGTGATGAATTTGTTACGCTAATTCAAGATTTTATGAGTGAGGAAAATCATACGGTTTTATTTTCAACACATATCACTCAAGACTTGGAGATGATTGCCGATTATATTGTGTATATTGATCAAGGTCAGTTATTAAAAGCGTGTAGTAAGGACGACTTTGTGGAACAATATCGTGTATTGGTAGGTTCAAGTGGAGACATTGAGAGAATTAATGGTGAAGCCATTTTAGGTCGCAAGAATTCCCTTGTCAATACCGAAGTCTTGATTGAAAGCGAATGGCTTGAACAAATGGATGCCTCATTATTTGACGTGCAAATACCATCCATTGATCGTGTGATGATGTTATATGGGAGGATAAAATGAGTAAGATTATAAGATTTATCAAAATTGACATGTTATCGATTAAACCCTATTTAACGCTAAAAAATGCGCTAATATTCATTGGGTTAGGCGTATTTTATTCGATGGTAACGAGTAATCTAATGATTATTTTTGGTGTCGCTTTATTATTTGTAAGCCTTCTATCTACGTACCCGTTTTTAGTTGGTGATAAAACAGGAATTGATAGTTTATACCGCGTATTTGGTTTTAAAGAAAAAGAGATTGTGATTGGCAGATATGTTTCCAATTTAGTACTGGCAATTATTATTCAGTTGGCTACAATCCTTCTAGCGTTCGTTCTCGCTCAATTTATCCAGACCGAAAATATCTGGTCGATGGTCGTCGTGGTGATTCCAATCTATTTAATTATCAGCCAATTAATCGTTTGTATCCAATATCCGTTTTATTTTAAATATGGCTATACCAAAGCTAAACTAATGATGTCTTTAACCTTTGTTTTGTTTGGTGTAGTTGGTTTTTTAGCGAGTTATTTTAAAGAACAAACATTTCAATTAATCACCTGGGGAATGAATCATAAAATGTTAATGATATTGTTACTAATCGCAATGTTATTAGCAATCTATCTGGTATCCATTACAACCGCAATAAAATGGTATAAAGAGAAGGATTTAGTCTAAATAATAGTCGTTCTGACTTTAGTTAGGACGGCTTTTCGGTTTGCTCACGCTTTCAAAAGGATTATAATAGAGTTAGTGGGAGAGGGGCATAGTGATGGTTGAAGAAAACATGACACAATTAGATGAGTTTGTAAAATACCAACAAGATTTACTAAAAAATTATCAGTACTTAAATAAAATAGCAACCAAAGGGCAGGTGTTGTTTACAGGTTCTTCTTTAATGGAACAATTTCCAATCGTTGAGTTAGCAATGATTTACGGTTTAAATATCAAAGTCCATAATCGAGGAGTTGGTGGCTTTACAACGAGCCAATTTTTAGAAAATATTGAAACAATGGCATTAGACTTAGAACCAACAACACTCTTCATTAATATTGGAACCAATGATATCCAAGATCAAGCGGGACAATTGTCGTGGCAAGTAACATTGGAAAGTAATTATCGTGAAATTTTGCGACAGATTAAAGCGGCACTCCCGACAACGAAAGTTTATGTTATGGCTTATTATCCAATGGACGAAACGCATCCTATCTTGAAGTATTGGCAGGGATTCTCGCGTACGAATGCTAAAATTGCTGAAGCCAATCAAATAGCAGAGAATTTAGCTCATGAGTTTGGGTACCACTTTATGAATGTTAACGCTGGACTGGCTGATGAGACCGGCAATTTATATCGTCATTTCACAAAAGATGGTATTCATTTATATGCAGAGGCTTATGATGTTGTTTATCGCAATTTATTACCGTATTTACAAAGAAGTCTGTAAAGTTGTTAGCTAATCAATCGTTTGATAATGAATGAACCAGTCGTAAAATAGGAGGTTTATATATGACTATCACAATCAATATATATTACACAGGTAAAAATGACAATGCAAAAAATTTGTCGAAGAGATGGAGCAAAGTGGCATTGCACAAAAGATAAGAGCAGAAGCCGGTAATCTTAAGTATGACTATTTTTATTCGGTTGCTGAACCAGAGACGGTCTTATTAGTCGATCAATGGGAAAGCCAGGAAGCGCTAGATATTCATCATGCAACACCAATGATGAATCAAATTATTGCGTTACGCGAGAAATATGATATAACAATGAAAGTCGAGCGTTTTACCAGTCTTGAGGAAAACGAAGCCGATCGTCAATTTATTCGAGAATAGTGAGGCTGGGCATAAACTTGATAAATATAGTTGAGATTATTGTTCGTTAATGAATAGTGCAGTGGTTGAGTGGTCTCAAACCGCGTCTTAACGACTTGTTTGAGGTCTACTCCCAACTGTGCGGGGGTAGGCAGACGAAGCGAAAATTATTTAATTTTCTACTTCTGGTCCACTCCCACAGATAGTCGGATTGTTTTATAATGCGTTATCATTATGTTATATTAAAACTGTAATACAATATAAGGCAACATAAGGAGGACAAAATGAAAAGATTTTTAGTGTTTTTAGCCGATGGATTTGAAGAAATTGAAGCATTGACTCCCGTTGACTATTTAAGAAGAGCTGGTATTGAAGTAGATACCGTCTCGATTACCGATGACCTCAAGGTAACGGGTTCCCATAAGATTCCTGTTTTAGCCGACAAATTGTTAACTGATATTAATCCAGATGACTATGTAGGTTTATATTTACCAGGAGGATTGCCAGGAGCGACTAATTTACGAGATAATGAAGCGGTCGTTAAGCTTGTACAGCAATTTAATCAAGAAGAAAAATTGGTTACAGCAATTTGTGCAGCTCCGATTGTTTTAGAAAAAGCTGGGGTTATTGAAGGTAAAAATGTGACCAGTTTCCCTAGTTTTAAAGAGGAATTGACGACAGCTAAAGCATATGTTGAGGATGACATTGTTGTAGAAGATGGTAATATTATTACCGGTCGTGGTGCTGCTATCGCCATCTATCAATCTTTTAAAATTGTAGAAACCTTATTAGGCCGTGAAGCGGTAGAAAAGTTAAAAGAAGGTATTCAACAGCATAAAGTGGAAGAGTTTTACGGGTTTAAAGCTTAATTACTAGTAAAATAGTTTAACATAGTTTTAACCATTGATACAGTATAAAAGCCTTAAAGATAAGTTGGCTAATCCTGAGCTGCCCCCCAAAAGTTAGACCAAAAATCTAACTTTTGGGGGGTTAATTTATGAGCAAATATAATTTAGAGATTAAGCTTCAAGTTGTTGCAGAATATGAAGCAGGAGCTAGAAGCTACAAACAACTTGCAGAGAAATATCAAATAGGCAAATCTGATATTAAACGATGGATCCACAACTACCAGGATTTTGGCATAAATGGACTTCACGTAAAAACGACTAAGCGTCATTATACTGTCGAAATGAAGTTAAATGCGATAGAATTATACTTGAATACAACGTTAAGCTATCGCGAAGTCGGGAAACAATTTGGTATAAATAATCCAAGTTTGATCGCCAATTGGTTACGGACATTCAAGAGAGAGGGTATCGATGGCTTATCTAAATCACTAGGGAGGCCACCAACCATGTCAAAACAAAAGAAATATCAACCTAAACAAAATTCAGTATCTCTGGAGAACGAAAATGACGCGTTAAAGAAAATTATTGAAGAACAAGAGGCACGCATCACACAGCTAGATATTGAGAACAAATTTTTAAAAGAATTGAGGAGATTGCGGGAAGCAGACAAGCGGCAACCAGACAACAAACAGTGATTGCCATCCGTAATCTCCATGAACAAACAACGTATACATTGGCTATTATTTTAAAGGTGCTTGATTTCCCTAAGGCTACTTATCATTATCATCTCAAAAGAGTGAATCGGCCGGACAAAGATAAAGATTTAAAAAATGAAATACTTGATATTCGCAAGATACATAAAGACTATGGTTATCGTCGTGTTTGTGCTGAATTATGGCGACGTGGTCATCAAATCGGCAAAAATAAAGTACAGCGACTGATGAAGAGCTTGAAGTTACAAGTAACATCCTTTACTCGTAAATCACGCAAATACAACTCCTATAAAGGAGATATTGGAAAAACCGCACCTAATCGCTTAAAACGCAGATTTACCAGCACAATTCCTCATCAGAAGATTGTCACCGATACGACTGAATTTAGATATTATGACGCGGATGATTCAGGACAACTTCAACTGAGAAAGTTATATTTGGATCCATTTATTGATTTATTCAATATGGAAGTTGTGAGCTATAAAATTTCAGCTCAACCAAACAAAACATCTATGAAGGCAGCACTTAAAGAAGCCGTCGAGGCAACAAGTAACTGTGAATATCGACGTACTTTTCACTCAGATCAAGGTTGGGCCTATCAAATGAATGAATATCAGGAATTATTGAAAGATAATAAAATCTTTCAGAGTATGTCACGCAAGGGGAACTGCCTAGATAATGCACCGGCAGAAAACTTCTTTGGCATCATGAAGCAAGAAATGTATTACGGGAATGTGTATCATAGTTATGAAGCGTTAGAACAAGCAATCCACAACTATATAAGATACTACAATGAAGATCGAATTAAGGAAAAGCTTGGGTACCTGAGTCCTGTGGAATATAAGAAGCATTATACTTCCTTAAGCGCCTAAGTGTCTCACAGCCATCGAAGCGAATCAAGAGCCGCTTCGCTCTTCCTCTTGACACGCTTCAATGTCTGATGAGGATGGTGGCTTAAGGTCGGAAGCAACAAATTAAGCACAATGAAAAAGAGCTACCCAACAGGAGTAACTCTTCATAAAAATTTAGTCTAACTTTTTGGGGTCACTATATCCAACCTATATCTTTAAGGCTTTTTTTATTTTCAATTCATAGATTTTATGCGTTAAACAATCACATTATCAAATAGAGCACTAAACGCACCACTCCAGCCATAATCATTACATGGATTGGATTCGCTTTGTACTTGCGTAAGAGTGCCAGTGCTGTGATAAATAGAAATAAGCCTATCCAATCGAGATTGAAACTATCTTTTGGTAGTCGTTGTTGACCAAAGATGGCCATGTTAAATAATGATAATCCTGCTGAGGCAATCATCGCAATCACTGCTGGTCGTAAACCTGCCAGGGCGCCATTGACTAAAGAAAACCCTCGATAGCGATAATATAAATAGGCTAAACTCATCACGATGATACTGGACGGCAAGACACATCCAAAGGTGGCCACAAGTGCACCTGGGATTCCTGCAACTTGAATACCGACAAAGGTGGCAGAATTAATCGCAATCGGTCCAGGTGTCATTTCAGCAATCGTCATAATATCAGCAAATTGCGTCATCGTTAGCCATTGATTCAGTTCAACGGTCTGATCTTGGATTAGTGGCATCGCAGCATAGCCACCGCCAATACTAAATAAGCCAATTTGAAAAAATGACCAAAAAAGTTCTAAAAAAATCATCAAATATCACCATCCTGTCTGCGCATACGATACCAACTATCAATTGCTCCGATTAAGGCACACATCACAATGATTAACAGAATATTGAGTCCTAAATATCTTGAAGCGATAAAGGTTAAGACCATCACAATCAGAGGTAACAAACGTTTTTCTTTCATCAACTGTTGCCCCATGCGCCAAACCACGTCAATAATGACGGCGGCTACTCCTGCTAGCATCCCTCTCATAATAATTCCTACATAAAGGTTATCACGAAAAGCTTGGTAAAACATTGAAATAATCGAAATAATGATTAAAGGGGGAAGGACGGTTCCAATCACGGACACCAAGGCTCCTAAAAGGCCACCGACACGATAGCCAACTAAGATAGCAGCATTAACCGCAATGGCTCCCGGAGAAGATTGTGCAATCACCGTTAAGTCGACCATTTCCTCTTCTTCAATCCAGTGTAATTCTTCAACGAATCGTTTGCGCATCAAAGGGATTATGACAAAACCTCCGCCAAAGGTAAAGGCTGATAATTTAAAGGTAGAGGTAAATAAGTGAAAATAGTCTCGTTTAGTAAAAGGTTTCAAGTTAATTCCTCATTTCTTATGCAAATGATGTTCACTCTTCTAAAATATCATAAATGGAACTAATTATTAAGGGAAATCCTATTTAATCAGACAAACAAATAAAACCTACTTATAGATGAATGAATTATAGGTTAACGTAAACGTCTACCAAACGATGTAATGCAAACTAGTAAAACCATTTGAGTTTCCATTGACATTAATAATAACAGCTCGCTATGCATATCGAATTGTAAGATTAAAGGAGTGTCCTTATGTTGGTCGAAAAAATTATCCGTCATAGAATCCAATTGGTTCAAGCGAAAAATTTAAAATTTACTTTAGATGAATTATAGAGTGAATTGCGTATTTCTAAAAAGACGATTTATCAGTATTTTCCTTCTAAAAAAGCCATTCTTAATGAAGTGGTAGACGATGGTTTTTGGCCTAATTAATCGAACTGATTTTAGTGATTGGTAGAATTTTTGATGCGGCCAATGATTCATTTATGGGAGTAGTTGTGGCTAAAACCAATACCAAATGGGATAAATATAGACCCTGGTTATTAACCCGGCCCCTGTTAAGTGCGTTCATCTTATATGGCTTATCGGGGGATTATTATTATTTGACTGATGGCTGGCTTCCTAGGACACAATAACTCATTGCCGATTTTATTAATCCCAGGTGTTCTGATTTTTAGTGGCAATGGTATTTTGACTGTTTTAACCACTATTTTCTTATCTTTATCGGTGGATTATGGAGAGATTAAAACAGGGCATCGGGATGAGTCGGTCATTTTTAGTATGCAGACATTTGTTGTGAAAGCGGCGAGTGGTTTAGCGGTCTTTTTAACGGGGATCGGTTTGGATTTAATTGGACTAGAGGGAAATAGTGGTGAAACTGGTGAAATGATTAAACAAAGTACTTCAACCTTAAATGGCTTGAGATTAATGATGACAATATTGCCAATGATTGGTTTGTTGACCGCTTACCGAGTGTTTGTAAGAAAATTCAATTTAACAGATGAAAAAGCACTCGAAATGAGTCAGATTTTAGAGGGATAGAAAGCTAATACTATTAAAAAAACTCCTCGCACAATTTGTGTGAGGAGTTTATCGTTTATTCTGGGTAAATGTACTCAAGCCATTGAATATAGATTTGGATAAATAAAGAGGTTGGAATGGTTTCTTCGATTTCGCCAAGTGTATCCTCAATAATCGTGTGGTCTTGGTTTAGCGTTATTTGATAGACATTACCTGCAAAGCTTTTTTCATCATGAATGTTATCGAGAAACTCAATGATAGTATGCGTAATCATATCATCAAAACTCGCACCTTCAACTTGAAGGAAGGGATCAACTAATGAATAGTGAGGATCATCTTCAAAGACGACATGGTATCTCTCTTTTCTTTTTTCAAAATGGTACATAATTTATCCTACCTTTCATATATCGGGAATGCGGAAATGATTTTGTCATCATCAGTGAGATACATTTGAATCTTGATGCCTTGGCTCTCACCTTCGAAAATATTACCACTTATATGTTCACTATTTTCATAGGCTTCATTGATTGCATCAACGACTTCTTGTGGCGTCCACTTTTGTGGAAAGAATGAAGAATAGGCTTTTTTCGGTTCGCCATCAATTGTTATTTTAGCACGGTAGACACCATGACGGTCTGTTTTAGAGCGTGTGCTTTCTATAATTGTAACATCGGGAGCTAAGCCTTCGTAATGATAGCCGGTGGCTTTACCATCACGATTAATGGAACCAAAGAAGATATGTGCCAGCCCATTTTTTACGAAAATGTTGGTCCCTTTTAAATTGTCGGTATCAAACTCTTCTGGGGTGAATTCTATCTGGGTTTGTGTTGACGTCTGTTTATTTTTTTGACTTTCTTCAGTAGTAACAGGGTTATGATTAAGATCATTGTCTGGCGCTGTGATATTAGGGTCATTACCACAAGCGACGAGTAATAAAGTTGTTAGGGTTATTAGCCAGTATTTGAAGATTTTTTTCATAGATATCCTCCTTGAATGAGTTTATTATACTTAGTATATAGCTTTAAATCAAATAACTCATAATAAACGTTAATTTATTTACTATTTGATAAGATTTAGGTAGAATAGATTTATTACTAAAACGAATATTATTGATAGGTGAAAAAATGAATATTAAACAAACATTTGATATGACTGAAATTTCAGGTCAGTTTCATAAATTAATTGGTGTAACTCAAGTCTTAGTCGATGAGGATGATTTTGTCTATGTCCAAGTTAAAATGGAAGAAAAACATACAAATCCCATAGGAATTGCTCATGGAGGCTTTCTATTTACATTATGTGATGTCGCAGCGGGTGCTAGAATGGCTTATATTAAACAAAATTCAGTGACTTTAGATAGTAATATAAATTATTATAAGCCGGGTAAAGTGGGAGATACTTTAACAGCTAAAGTAATTCCTCGTAGAGAAGGGCGCAATACTTCTATCTATTTAGTGGAAGTGCGTAATCAAGACGATGTCTTACTGGTAGATATGATGGCGACGATGTTCCATATTGATTAATATTTTAAACAAGCAATGATTGGCGATTCGTAATTATATTGTGAAAAATCGTTGCTTTTTTTGTTTTGATGCGTTTTTATATAGTTTTATTATAAGATTAGAAAAGCCTTACATTACTACTCAAAGAGAGTTATAATATTACTATTGGCATAAGGTATGCCGTTAATATTTTAATGTAAGTTGGAAGGAAGTTTGTAAAATGACAGAAGGACAATATGGGGCACCTGATCATGTAAAAAAATTAGGAATTTTTAACACTATTGAGCTAGAAGATTTAGCCAAAGAAGTCATACCTCATGGTGGTTTTGACTACCTAGCAGGAGGATCTGGTGATGAGTTTACCTTGAGACGTAATGTGGAATCTTTTAATTTTAAAGGGATTGTACCACGAGTAGCTGCGAACGTTGAGTTTCCAGAGACTAATACTAAAATCTTTGAACATGAATTAAAAGTACCATATATAATGGCACCAATCGCGGCTCATGGGTTAGCACATCAATCCAAAGAAGCGGGTACTGCAAGAGGGATCCGTGAATTTGGTGGCTCTTTAATGTCGATTTCTGCATATTCAGGAGCAACTTTTGAGGAAATCGATGAAGGATTACAAGACACACCTCGTTGGTTCCAAATTTATATGTCTAAAGATGATCAATTAAATAAAAGCATTTTAGATGAAGCGAAAGCAGACGGTGCGACAGCTATTATTTTAACGGCTGATGCGACGGTTGGGGGCAATCGTCATCGTGATGAGAAAAATCATTTCGTCTATCCATTTAGTATGCCGATTGTTGCCCGTTACCTTACAGGTACAGGGAAAGATATGTCATTAAATAATATTTATGGACAATCTAAACAAAAAATTACGATGGATGACATTCGTTTTATCAAAGAATATTCAGGATTACCTGTTTTCTTAAAAGGTGTTCAAGCACCTGAAGATGCAGAAGCTGCCATTCAAGCGGGGGCTGACGGTATTTGGGTATCTACTCATGGTGGGCGTCAATTAGATGGTGCACCTGGATCATTTGAAATGCTACCAGCGATTGCTAAAGTTGTCGATAAACGAGTTCCGATTGTGTTTGACTCAGGTATCCGTCGTGGTGAACATATCTTTAAAGCCTTAGCTAGTGGAGCAGATATCGTTGCGATTGGTCGTCCAGTGTTATTTGGATTAGCACTTGGCGGTTGGCAAGGGGTACAATCTGTTTTTGAATATTTTGAAAGAGATTTAAAACGTGTGATGCAATTAGCTGGAACACAAACAATTGAAGATATTAAAAATACTCAATTAATTGATTTAAGATAATCATTTAATTCAGTTTAGAAAAGCTCAGTGCGGCTCTAAACTGGATTTTTTTATCTTCTCAAGTCCCTCTGCTGCGTTATATAATAGAGTTAATAAAGGAGGGGCTCAAATGGTTTTTGATTTTAAAAAAGTAGAAAAAGCATATTATCAAACGAACCAGCAACCGACCATTGTTACGATTCCAAAGATGCAATATTTAGCAGTAAGGGGTAGTGGTAATCCAAATGATCCGGAAGGCGAATATCCTAAAGCAATTGAGCAATTATATGGCATTGCTTATACCATCAAAATGAGTAAAAAAGGCAGTGTTGACCTACCGAATTATGAGGATTTTGTGGTGCCACCTTTAGAGGGATTTTGGTGGCAAACGGATATAAAGGGTTATGATGCAACCAAAAAAGAATTATTTGAATGGTATGCCTTAATCCGAATGCCCGATTTTGTTACGGAAGAAATTGTGAATTGGGCTAAAACAGAAGCAACGAGTAAGAAGCAAAAAGATTATTCGAAAGTGGAATTATTAACCTATGAAGAAGGCGTGTGCGTACAAGCAGTTCACATAGGACCGTATGATACCGAACCTGAAACCGCCGAAAAAATGCATCAGTATGCTGAAGCGGAAGGTTATGTCCTCGACTTAAGCGAGCAACGTCACCATCATGAAATCTATTATAGTGACCCCAGACGTACCGCTCCAGAAAAATTAAAAACCTTAGTTAGACATCCGATTCGTAAAGTGTAGCATTTTTTAACTTTCATCATGAAATTTAATATTCCACACAAATGAAGTCTTGAATGAATATTGAAATCACGTAAATATTGAGTAAAGAATTGAATATTAAGGAGCTTTTATTTGACACTAACTGGATTTGAGTCGTATAATGGAAGTAAGGAAGGAGTCTTAGGCTTTTGTCTACTCTTTCAATAAGAGAAGGGAGTTGTTACTGGAAGGACATTTAATAAGTTAACTGATTAAACAAATTTAGTTGTACAGCATCAAGAAAATCGATACTCGTTTTTGAATAAAAATTTAATCGCCAATCAGTCGTTATCTTTATGAACCAAATCAAAAAATAAAGGAGCCATGATATAATGCGAAATTCAAACCAAGTTTTTGACCTATTAACTAAAATTGTAACTGCCGATGAACGAATTAGAGTAATGACACTGGAAGGTAGTCGTGTGAATCCTAATGTAAAACAAGACCCATGGCAAGATTATGATATTACATTTTTAGTTACAGATGTTGAGAGTTATTTGACATCTGATAAATGGTTAGAAAAATTTGGAGAAAGAATTTTTGTGCAAAAACCTGAAGGGATGAGTTTGTATCCTCCCGACTTTCCCAATGGCTGGTTTTCTTATTTAATGTTATTTCCAGATGGTATCAAAATAGATTTGACTTTAGTTCCGATTGCGGATAGTCAACTCTATTTTGAACAAGATCCCTTAATTCAAATTTTGATTGACAAAGATGGACAGTTTCAGACCCCATTAGAACCAACTGATGAAATGTTTTGGGTACAAGCACCCTCTGCCCAACATGTTGAGGATTGTGCCAATGAATTTTATTTTGTCAGTACTTATGTTAAAAAAGGTCTACTAAGAAAAGAATTATTATATGCGAACGGGTTATTAGAACAAATTTTGAGACCTGAGTTACTGCGAATGTTAGGCTATTTAGTAGGGGCAAGAGCAGGCTTTCCAATTAATTTAAATAAACAAATGAAGCGACTGCCTCAGTTATTGTCAGCAGATGAAACACAACGGCTTTATCAAACCTATCGCTTAGAAAGCTTAGAACAAACGCAAATCGTTTTAAATGAAATGATGGTGTTTTTTGAAGAGGTATTACAGGAAGTCTGCCAATTAATGGATTATCCGGCTCCCAATTTTTATGAAACGATTAAACTGTATCATCAAACATTGGAAACGGTCGTTTAAATAACGAAATTTTTTCACTGCAGAGTACATCATTAACCAGTCAAATCGTAGTTTTTCCAATTGCGATTGTAATAATCATGTTAATATTAAGTAAATCAGAGAGAAGGTTGTAGCAGCGGTTACAACCTTTTTGCTATAATAAAGTTGAAAAATTATACTAGAATGATTAGAGGAGGATAAGATGACCGAGTTTATCCAACCGTTTGGTCCAAACCACTTATTATATATTGGCATTGTCATCGTGATAGGGATTTTACTGTTTTCAAATATTAAATTTGTGCGCAAATACCGTGATCAAATTAGTTTGATTGTTTTAATTATTAGTTTAATACAACAATGTATATTATATGGTTCTTACTTACTTTTCTTTAAATTTGATTTATCGGAGTCAATGCCATTACATATCAGCCGGATCAATAGTATTTTAGGGATTATTTATTTAGCGACTAAAAATAAGCAGGTCATTAAGATTTTATCTTTTACTGGTTTTTTTGCTTTATTAAGTTTTCTCTATCCGAGCCGTGTTCAAGGGATTACTCATCCATTAGGCGTGAGTTTTTTGGTGAATCATACCATTACACTGCTATTGCCATTCTTTGCGATGATAGCCTATGATTTTAGGATTCAAAAATCGGATAAGCAATTACCTTTTATTTTTATGATGGTTTATATGATGACTGTTTATTTTATTAATCCATTGGTTAATGGCAATTATTTTTATTTAGTGATGCGACCATTTGCTTTTTTAAATGGATTGCCAGATAGTTTGTATTTAGCCATTTGTGCGATTGTGACTTTTGCATTATTCTCAGTGGCGGAGGTTTGTTATTATAGTTTGAGTGAATATTTAACAGAGCGTGAGTTTACCTCTAAGCAATATCAGTCAATCAATCAACCTTAAGTAATTTCTGTTTGAAAATCCACTTCCTGTTCTTACACCTTATCGAGTATAATCGGCAGGGTGTTTTTTGCTTAATTCCAAGGTAAGCATGGTGCCAGTCTAATCGCTCTCTTTGTATTCCATGTATACCATTTCGGATTTTAAAGAGCTTAAAACTTTCATCTTAATTGGCAGATTCTTAATCAAATATTAACTTCTAGGGATTGTCAAAGAAGATTTTTATTGATATCATAATGATATCAAATAGATTTGGGAGGAAAGCGTATGAATACAGTTGAGAAAAAGCTCAGCCAGAGCGATAACATTGAAGAAATTCAATTAAAAGGCAAAAATAAAGGTTTCTTAGTGCTAGGGTTGTATTTTGCTTTACTACTAGTTTCGATTGTTTTATTTATCGTGAATGTTAATGTTCTTGATAAAGGAGATGGCAATGCGCTGAATATCGCTTTATTAGTGATCAGTATCTTATACTGGGCGCTTGGATGGATTATGCTATTGGGGCTAAAAGTATTGAAACCTCAAGAATCATTAGTGCTGACATTATTTGGTAAATATATTGGGACACTTAAAGGCGAAGGATTTTACTTTGTTAATCCATTCTCTCAATCGTTCAACCCCGCAGCCAATACCAAATTAAGTCAAAGTGGCGACGTTAAAGAAGAAAATCGCTCCATTTTGAAGACGGGTAGTGAAGGGGTTAGTGTTGACTTAGGAAACAAAAAGATTTCCTTAAAAGTCATGACTTTGAACAATAGCAAGCAAAAAATTAATGATTATTTAGGGAATCCAGTGGAAATTGGGATTGCGGTCATGTGGAAAGTGAATGACACAGCCAAAGCGGTCTTTAATGTTGATAACTTTAAAGAATATTTATCACTTCAAACAGACTCAGCCTTACGAAACATTATTCGTCAATACCCTTATGATGTGAATCCAAACTTTGAAATCGATACGACTGGAGACGGTGAACCGGATGATGGTTCATTACGTGGCTCAAGTGAAGTTGTAGCAAGTCGTATTAAAGATGAAATCCAAAGACGCGTTGAATTTGCAGGTCTTGAAATTATTGAAGCGCGAATTACCCATCTATCTTATGCGCCTGAGATCGCAGCCGCGATGTTACAAAGACAACAAGCTTCTGCCTTAATTGATGCACGAGCGATGATTGTAGATGGTGCGGTAGGAATGGTCGAAATGGCTTTAGATAAACTTCAAGAAAACAATGTCGTCGAATTGGATGAAGAAAGAAAAGCAGCAATGGTGTCAAACTTACTAGTAGTCTTATGCGGCAACAGTGAAGTTTCACCAATTGTTAACTCAGGTAGTCTTTATTAGTGGGTGCCAAAAAACAAATCCCGCTTAGAGTTTCTGCAAAGCTCTATGAACAGATAGCGGCTTGGGCGGAAGATGATTTCCGTTCAATTAATGGACAAATTGAATACCTCCTAACGGAGTGTGTAAAGCAACGGAAAAAAGATGGCAAGTATGTCTCAGAAACTTTAGATGAAGGCATTGAACTTGATATCGAGTAATCTGTTTAAAAGGATATCCTTGAATAATGGACGCAAGTCTGTTGTTCAAGGATTTTTATATATTTTATGTGCATTGTTTTTTATTTAATAATAGCCAAAAAATAAATCAGTTAAAGGACGCAAAATTTGTTATAATAGGATGAATAGAAGGATTGGAGGAGAGACATATGAGACAAGATAAACATCGTTATATCGGTTGTTTATTAGGACTGTTACTGCTACTAATGTTTCATCCTCCAGTAATTAAAGCAGAAGTCACTGAGGCCGCTTTAGGCTATAACACTTTAGCGGAAACGACTGCTAGCCCGGATCAATTATTTACTGTTAAATCTTTTAACGTTTACGATGGGGATACTGCAGATTTTATTTTGGATCGTGCGACGGAGCCAAGTATTAAAGCAAGATTTTTATTAATGGATGCTCCTGAAATTAGAGGAGGCGTACCATATAGTAAGGCGGCGCGTAAGCGAGTCAATCAAATATTTGAAGAAGCTGAATTAATTCAAATTGAATATGAAGGTCCCAAAAAGGATAAATATCAACGTGATTTAGTGCATGTTTGGGTTGATGGGCATCTCTTATCAGAAATTCTAATTAGAGAAGGTTATGCTATTGCACGATACATCCATCAATATTTACCTAATAGTCAATATGTCAAAGCCATTTATGAAGCGCAAGAAAAAGCCAAATATGAAGGCTTAAGGGTGTGGGTGGATGGAGATTTAGAGTTTATTAACAAAGCTGAATATGAACTTCAAGCCAACCATTCAGCTGATTCTGTCAATGAAGCGGAAGAAGTTTATTATCGAAACTGTAAGGAAGTTTGGCAAGCCGGTAAGGCACCGATTAGGGAGGGCGATCCTGGATTTCGTCCCCAATTTGATGGTGATAAAGACGGGGTTGGTTGCGAGGTTCCTCAGTAATCATCGTGTATTTAAATAAAAAGTATCCTCTCGTTTGAGCTATACCAAGATAATACGAAGCTGTAATCTGGTGTGACTCAACGTTTGAGGATACTTATTTTGTTATATAAATAGACTAGATTTCAATCCGAGTCCAATTACCTTGTTTGAAGCGATGACGTAATAAAATAAAACGCGAGAATTGATCGGATAAAATCCCAATCCAAATACCGTAAAGACCCAAATTGAAGATATTAACTAATATTAGTGTAACGCTTGTACGGATAATGGTAACCGATATAATGCCGGCAATAAGGGTATAGCGAACGTCGCCTCCTGCCCTTAAGCATCCGCCATAAACAAGTTGGGAGATTTGTAATAGCACAATAATCATGACAAAGCGGGTGATAATAGCCCCTTCATCAATGAGGGTGGCTTCATTAAAATAGAGACCCATTAAATTTTTACCAAAAGTAAATAAAAATAATGATAGTACCAGTGACATGACTAAACCAATCCGTTGACAAATTTGACCGAATTTAATGGCTTCATCATGGTCTTGACGACCTAAAGCTCTACCGGCTAAGGCAACGGCAGCTACTTGCATCCCATCTCCGAATGAAAAGCCAAGACTCAGTAAATTCATACCGGCATTGTGAATGGCAAAGGCATTTGTGCCAAGTTTTGCGGCTGTGACCGCAGTAGCTACAAACCCAATACGCATCATCAGATTTTCAACTGCCATATTAGAGCCTAAGCCAAAAATCATTTTAACAGTCTTCATTTGCATTTTGACTTTATATTTTAAAATATATTTAATTTGGATTAAACTATCGGGACTATAGAGTGAGCGAATGCTCATCAACATGGCCACAAAGGTTCCTAATACGGTGGCGATGGCAGCCCCTTCAATCCCTAAAGCGGGGAATCCCAATTTACCATTAATTAGTAAATAGTTGAAAATAATATTAACGATGGATGAGGTGACATTGGTAAAGAAGGCAATTCGGGTATTGCCACTTCCGCGTTGAGCGGCGTTAATCACCATGGCGATGACATTAAAGATCATCCCCCCCATAATGATCCGTAAATAATTGACAGAGGGTTGGTGGGTTTCATGATTGCTTCCAGTTAAATACATAATATCATCAGCAAAATATAAGAAAATAGCGGTAATGATTAAACTAGCCACTACTGTTAAAAATAATGCTGTTAAGAAAACTTCATTGGCCCCGCGTTTATCTTCTTGTCCGCGTCTCCTTGCAACTAATGATGATACGGCGATGTTTATAGCAAAAAAGACGGTTAATCCAATTAGTTTTGGTTGTGTTGTTAAGCCGACTGCTGCAATCGCAAAACTTCCTAATCCACCGACCATCATCGTATCGATCATCGCTGCCAATGAAATAAAGAAGCTTTCTAACACAGAAGGCCAGGCCATTGAAATGGCTGTTTTATAATAGGCTTTATCTTTCATAATATCCTTTCTATTTTTTTCAGTTATTAAACTACTAGTAATATGATAGTACTTTACGCAATAATTATCTAGTCTTTTAGCCTATAAACTTAACATGATTAATTAATTTTGTTATTTTCTTTCAAAACACATCGTTATTGAATCAGCTTATTTTGTGATATGATAAGGCTACTGAAAAATGAAATAAAGGTAGGGGTCTTAACATGACAACATTTAAAGGTGAATTCGTCACCATCATCGGTAAACAATTAAAGGTAGGAGAACAGTTACCCGATTTTACACTTGTAAATCCTGATCTAGTAAAGCAATCTCTAGCTGACTTTGAAGGTAAGAAAAAAGTTTTAAGTATTGTGCCTTCGGTCGATACGGGGATTTGTGATGCCCAAACTAGACAGTTTATCCAATCCTTATCTGATATGGAAAATACAGTGGTGCTAACGGTTTCTTGTGATTTACCTTTTGCTCAAAAACGTTGGTGTGGTGCTTCAGGCATTGAGAATGCTTTGTTATTATCTGATTATTATGATCAATCATTCGGAAATGCGTATGGTGTTTTGATGGAAGAGTGGCATTTATTAGCACGTGCGGTTATTGTAGCTAATGAACAGAATGAAATTACTTATGTTGAGTATTTAGATAATGTTAATAGCCATCCTGATTACGAGGCAGCTATCAACGCTGCTAAAGAATTAGCTTAAGGAGGATTTTATGGAGTGGCTTTTTTGGATTGTGATTGTCTTTTTAGTATTATTCATTATAGCCTATGGCATCATTTCGCTCCATTTTTCAAAAAATATTGCACAACCTAAAATCTCATCATTAGAAAAAGAAATGGCTTGGGAAAAGGAACATCATTTGTGGGGGAATTTCGATAATTATGATAAAACGGCCTATACGGTTAACGGGTATCAAGATTATCCATTACATGTCGTCTTAGTGAAAGCGGCAGTGCCATCGGATAAATATGTGATTATTTCTCATGGTTATACAGCGAATCGCTACGGTGCGGTAAAGTATTTAGATGCATACCGTTCACAAGGGTTTAATGTCATTATTTATGATGTGCGTGGACATGGTGAAAATGAAAAAACACCTGTTTCGTTAGGGAATTTTGAGGCTAAAGATTTACTGACATTGATTGAAGATACCTATCAGCGCTATGGCGATAATATTTATTTAGGCTTACATGGTGAATCGATGGGCAGCTCGATTTCTTTAAATGTGTTAGCGTATCGACCTAAAATTCAATTTGTGGTGGCCGATTGTGGGTTTACTAATTTATATGAGTTGATTGCGAGTTTATACCGTCAATATAAAGTGGGGCCGTTAATTTATGGAGTCAATTTTATGATGAAATTAACACAAGGTTTCGATATGAAAGCTACCAGTGCAGTAGATGCTTTAAGAGAAAATGAAGTACCAATCATGTTTATTCACGGTAAAAATGATACTTTTATCTTGCCAGAACATAGTGAGCATTTAGCTGCGGCTAATCATGGCAAAAGTGTGGTTCACCTCATTGACCGTGCAACTCATGCCGGTTCCAGACAAACGATTGGCATCAAAGCCTATACGAAATTAATCGAGGACTTTTTACAAACAATCTAAAAAGTGCGGTAGATAAACAGTAGTATGTGATATGGATACCGCGTCTGGGTTTCCAGGTGATGATTGGCAAGAGCAGGATGTATCAATAATATTGCCTATTTCGGCTCGTAATCATTCACTGTGCTAAAAAATGAGCGAGTCGCTTCAAAGGGCGATAAGACCCGCTGTCTTGAAAAAATAAGAACAGGATTTCTCTTAAATGCAACGAATATTAAGTTTGAGAGAGTAGGCATTAACTCGATAAATTCAGTTAGCTTATGATATGTTAATTATAAGCGCCAACCTGCGTCTTCAAAGGTTAGGCCTAAACTTGAAAAAAGCTCAATTAAGTTAGCGCTCGTAATTATAAGCGTAGTGATTAAGTGGCATTATAAAGACTACCAACTATGTGGAGTAGGCAGACGAAGCGAAAACCAGTCGGTTTTCGACTTCTGGCCCACTCCCTTTTTTATGTTGAAATTTATACACGAAAATGGAATTCTTGACTCTTCTTTCGGAAAATCTCTTTTGAGTGTTCTATAAATTGTTCAGTATATGAGGGGATAGGTTTGTCTCTCAAATAATAAAGTACAAACTGGACTTTAAAATAATCGCCCTCCAGAGAAAAGATATTACAATTATTAAAACTTACGGTATTCATACCAGTAATAGGGACTAAAGTATTGCCGTAGCCTTTTCTCACTAAGCCAATAGCTGTATATAAGTTACTGGTTTCGTACATTAGGTTTAAATTAATATCCTCTTTAAAGTACACATCATTAATTTGACGGCGCAAACTGAACTTTTCCGGCAATAAAATCAGCGGTAGATTATTTAGCTCACAAGTAGGAAAAGGCTCTTCGACTAATTGATTATCATATTGTGGGTCATAGAGTGGACTATTTTTGGAAACCACTAAATATAATTGATCCGTATACAAAATTTCCTGGACAAAGTCATTTTCATCTTGAACGCTTAGACCAATGACGATATCAAGTGTTTGATTTTTAAGCATTTGATTAAGACGCGTAGTTGAAAATTCATAAAATTCAAATTTGATATGAGGAAAATACTGATTAAAAATTTGATAAACCGTTGGTAATAGGGCTGAAGCTAAGGTGTGATTAACACCTACACGAATTAAGCCATGTTTTTCTTGGGCTACTAATGATAAATCGGCTATCATTTTCTTTTCTATTTGTTCGATTTGATTCAAGTAATTTAAATAAACTTGCCCAGCATAAGTAATACTCATCGACCGATAATTGCGTTTAAATAAAGCTGTGCCAATTTTATCTTCGGATTCTTTTAATAATTTTGACAAATAAGGTTGGGTGACAAATAATTTATCGGCAGCAGCCGTCATATTGCCTGCTTCCATAATGGTTTGAATTAATTCTTTATCCGTAATACTACTCATCGGTTCTACTCCTCTATTATAACTTATAAGTTATTTTAAAACGATATTAACATTTGAAATATTCTTCAAATCTATTGTACTATATCATTTTAGTTATGGGAAGCGTATACAATCTGTTATTTAATTTATGTTATAAAACTTGATATGATAAAGATAACAAATAAACAGTAGAGGAAAAGTGCATATGGAAATATTAGGTATTATTGGAATTTTTATTGCAATTATCGCGATTATTTGGATGTCGGTTAAGGGAATGCACATCGCAGTAGCAGCGCCTTTAGCGACATTGATTGTCATTTTAACGAGTCGAATGAATATTTTCGAATTCATGGTTGGTAAAGAGCATTCTTATATGACAGGATTGGCTGGATTTTTAATTAATAACTTCGCCATCTTCCTATTGGGAGCGGTATTAGCTCAATATATTGAAAAGAGTAATGCAACTTTATCTATTGCCAACTTTGTGTTGAAACTGGTAGGGCGTGATAATTCGTTTTATGTTATGTTGGCCTTTGCTTTAATTGCGGCAATTTTAACTTATGGAGGGGTAAGCTTATACGTCGTCATGTTTGCTTTAATTCCATTAGCTAAACCGATTTTTAAAGAATTAGATGTGAGTTGGAAATTATTGCCGATTCCGCTATTTTTAGGGATGGCGACCGTCACGATGTCGATGTTACCGGGAGCGCCCTCAGTGCAAAATGCGGTGCCGACTTCTGTTATTGGCACGACTTTAACGGCAGCACCTCTTTTATCTTTAATTGGGGCAGCGGCAGCCCTAGCTTATGGCGTTTTATACTTATATCTTCAATTAAAAGCATCTAAAGCCAAAGGCGAAGGTTTTTATAGCTATTCAGCGGGCGAAGCCGAACGCCAAGCCGACGAATTAACTAGTAAGCAAGAAGTTCAAATTGATGAAACGAAATTACCGTCGATTTTATTATCAGTTTTACCCTTAGTGACCTTAATTATTATCATTATGTTGTTTTCGAAAGTAGACCATATTATTTTAATTGCTTTAACAGTGGCAATTGTGATGTCATCGATTATTTTTAGACCTTATATTAAAGAACAAATGTCATTATTAAATGCGGGAGCCAATGGTTCTATTGGGTCAGCGTTTGCGACTTCATCATCTGTTGCCTTTGGATCGGTCTTGACCGCTTCACCTGCCTTTGCGATTATTCAACATGCGATTACTAGTATACCTGGAAGTCCCTTAATTGGACTATCGGTGGCAGCGGCATTATTAAGTGCGGTAACCGGTTCGGCTTCAGGTTCATTGGGGATTGTCATGAATAGTATTGCCGGAGATTATATTGCGAATGGTTTAAATCCAGAATTAGTACACCGAATTGCTGTTGTAGCGGCTGCTGTTACGACTTCAATGCCACATTCAGGGGTTAATATCACTTATAATAACTTAGCCGGTACCACCATTAAGGATGGTTTTATCCATCAAGTATTTATTGTAGGGGGCTGTCACTTAGTTGCTTTAATCGTCATGATTTTAGCAAGTAATATCTTATATTAGTTGGGGGTCTTATTTTTCTTACATTGGAAAGGACGATAGCAGTCTAGGTCTGGTGATTTTGACTTCGCCTCCTTTCCAATTTTTTCATGAAAACCATAAGCGAGTATTGTAAATGTTTTGTAAATAACTTGTCAATTAGGCTAAAATTGTGCTATGATAGAATCACGATGAGAAACTATTCTCAGGTGGTTACCATAATTCTCACTATAAAAAAGAGTCTTGTACGTTATGGTAGTTTTTATCTGATAGCAGCAGTTTCGAAGTAGAAGGGTGCCTGATGTGGGATCTATTCGAAGAAATTGTATGAATCAGAGTTCTTACAAGAAAGAATTTTCAAACAAAAAGAAGCATCAACAACCATCAGATTGTACAGCACGGAGTTTGTATTCCGGCCAGGGCAGTCTTTTTTTGTGGCCAAAAATGCAAACCTCTGTGTCATAAGACAAAAAGAGGGAAAGATGAAAATAGTAGTAAGAAAAAATAAGTCGTTGTTTACCAAGATCCAAGCGTTGTCAAATCAAAGCTTAAAGCTGGCTCATCGTGGATATTCTTTTACTTTGAAGCGATTAGTAGCATGGTTAGAATTATCCTGGGGTGATATTGGGATGATTTTGCTAGGAAACTTGATTATGTGTTTTGCGATTGTCAATATTCATATTCCAGCCAAAATTACCGAAGGTGGCGTTATTGGCTTATCAATTGTCCTATCAAAATTAACTCATTTGAGTCCCGGCATTATTAATTTGCCAATTGATATTTTATTATATGGCTTGGGAATTTTATTGTTAAAAGAAGGATTCTTTAAAAAAGCCATTTTTTCAACATTGATCTATGTCCTAATGTATTCCTTAGTGGAAGCAGTCGGTCCGGTATTACCTTCATTAGAACATCTACCAGTGGTAGCGGCCATTTTAGGCGGTTTATTATTGGGAATTGGTTGTGGACTGGTAGTATCACGCGGGTGTGTAGCCGGTGGCGATGATTGTTATGCCTTAATCGTGGCCAATCGCACCTCAATTTCATTAGGAAAAGCCTACTTTTTAGCAGATATTCTAGTGTTAACTTTATCCGTTATCTTATATATGCCGCTGGTCAATGGTTTAATTTCACTATTAACGACCTTTATTTCATCATTTATCATCGGTCAATTTGAAGTAGAAATTCCAACGGTGAAAGTAGAAGTAAGTCGTGTTAAACAAGCATAAAAAGTATAGCGTAAAATCACTTTGTGGTGGTTTTACGCTTTTTTTATTTTTTGAAAAAGGCTCTAAATTTTTGTGGCGTGTTTATGTAATCTGTGTATGTCATTTGGACAGAATCAAATTTGTGTCCTGTTTTATTACGTCTTTATGTTAGAATAAAAGTAATTCATAAGGAGTTGAGAGAATGGATGCAAGAAAGTTTTTAGAAATTTTATCAGTTGCTGAGCATTTGAAAGATACGACGCGCCATTGTTATACCTCTAAGGGACGACATGAGAGCGTGGCCGAACATACTTGGATGATGTCGTTAATGGCTTTCTTTTTAAGAGATGAGTTTCCTGAAGTAGACTTTCAAAAAGTGATGGTAATGATCATTATTCATGATTTAGGCGAATGTTTTACAGGAGATATTCCGGCATTTGAAAAGAAAGATCAAGATCGCAAAACTGAAGAAGAGTTGTTGAATCAATGGATTGCAACAATTCCGGAACCGTATCAAACGGAAATGTTGGCACTTTATAATGAAATGGAAGCGAAAGAGACATTGGAAGCCAAGGTTTATAAAGCTATTGATAGTTTAGAAGCTTTGATTCAACATAATTTGTCTGATTTAACTACTTGGACTGAACATGAAAAGGAATTTAATTTGGTTTATGCCAATGACCGAGTGAGTTTTTCGTCATACTTAACACACTTAAGGGAGCTGATTCATCAGGATACGGTTGAGAAACTGAAGGAAAGTTCAGAATAGGCATCATTGAAAAGTGCCATTCGAATATTATATAGGATACTATCCCATTACAATAATTTTCATTGAAAAACTATTCAAGCGCATGGTGCTATTTATGATTTTATTTAATTGTTTTAGTGGGTTCTCAATTAACCCTTGGGGGCGTATAAACGAATAGAATTTCCTCCGATTTTTTGCATTTTGCTTGCTGAAATTTTTTTGTGTAAATCAATATTCTTGCAAAATTATGCTATAAAGTTATCCGTTTTCACTATATAATAGAGTTATCTTATACTCAATATTGGAGGGGTTGTTATGAAAGTGATTGACATCGATCATTTGACTCACAAATTCAGTGAGACAAGTGGCATTTTTGATATTGATATTCAGGTAAAAGAAGGAGAAAGTTTTGGATTTTTAGGACCAAATGGCGCCGGAAAAACGACCACCATCCGTCATTTATTGGGCTATATTCGTCCACACAGTGGTACGACACAGATTTTAGGCAAAGATACCTGGTATCAAGCGGATGAGATTCAGGATTATCTAGGATATGTTCCAGGTGAAATAGCCTTTTTTGATGAAATGACAGGCACTGAATTTTTAAAATTCATTCAAAAATATCGTGGCCTTAAAAATGTGACCTTACAAAAAGAATTAATCGATCGTTTTGAATTAGATACTAAAACAGTTATCAAAAAGATGAGTAAAGGGACTAAGCAAAAGCTAGGATTAGTATCGGCGTTTATGCATGATCCACAAGTATTGATTTTAGATGAACCAACCAGTGGGTTAGATCCCTTGATGCAAAATCGCTTTGTCGACTTAGTTCAACAAGAACAAAAGAAAGGCAAGACGCTACTCATTTCAAGTCATTTATTTGAAGAAGTAGA
This sequence comes from Globicatella sulfidifaciens DSM 15739, assembly GCF_900167405.1. Classification (GTDB taxonomy): domain Bacteria; phylum Bacillota; class Bacilli; order Lactobacillales; family Aerococcaceae; genus Globicatella; species Globicatella sulfidifaciens. The sequence continues at coordinate 149,622 of NZ_FUWO01000001.1, read as the reverse complement.
AAGAACTTGTCATCAAGTTGCGATTATTCGTGCCGGTCATATTGTCGCTAAAGACAATATTGAAAACCTAAGAGCGCAGCATATGCGTACTTATCAAGTCACTTTACCAACAGAAGCGGAAGCATTAGCTTTTGCAAAGGACTATCATGGCGAACAAATAGGGAATCAAGTGAAAGTGTCTAAGACAGCTAGCCTTGAGTCTATCTTCTTACATTATTATGGAGGTGGCGATGATGAATAGTACATTATTTGTTAAAGAATTAAAGTCTAGTCGGTGGTTATTTATTGGAATTTGCTTAATTTTAACCATGTATGTCACCATTATTATCGGAATGTATAATCCGACCATGATGAAAATGATGGATCAATTTTTTAAAACAATGCCAGGCTTAATGGCGGCGGTCGGATTTAAAGCAGGTAGCACTAGCTTGTTAGGCTTTTTAGTTTCATATTTGTACGGTTTTATTTTAATGATTTTTCCGATGATTTTCATACTGAATCGCGCTCATGTCTTGGTGGCACGTTATGTTGATCGTGGATCAATGGTAGTGTTGTTAACCGGACATAATAAACGAACAAAAGTTATACTGACACAAATTACAGTCTTGTTAAGTTCATTGTTTGGATTATTTGTTTATGTGACAATGATTCAATATTTAACAATTCGGGTGATGTTTCCAACCGAAGCCGATTTAGTTTCCTTATTAAAACTAAATTTTGGACTTTATTGCTTGTGGGTATTAATTGCGAGCATTAGCTTTTTAGCCTCCACTTATTTTTCCGATGCCCGCTTAAGTTTGGCAGTTGGTATGGCCATTCCTATCGTCATGTTTGTTTTTAAAATGATTTCTAATATTGACGACAAAGTTGTTTTTTTAAAATATTTTACAGTGTTTAGTTTATTTAACGGTGAAGGACTATTAGCTGGCGAGCCGATGGCGTATATCTTAGTGTTAGTGGCTTTGGTTATCGCATTTCTATTATTTACTCTAGCTGTAAAAATTTTTAAAGAGAAGAATTTATATATCTAATCCATAGGTTGACGCAAATTAATGGAGAAACATTCTACTATCCTTTATAATATCATTATGAGAATTTGATTAAAATGGAGGGTGAATATGGAATACGGAAAATTAGGCAATACCGATATTGAAGTTTCAAAGATTTGTTTAGGTTGTATGAGTTTTGGTAAGCCAGGTACGATGCATGAATGGACGTTAGAAGAGCCTGAAAGCGAAAAGATTATGTTACATGCTTTTGAACAAGGAATTAATTTTTTTGACACCGCTAATCGATACTCCCAGGGTACGAGTGAAGAATATGTTGGGAATATTGTAAAACGTAATTTAAAACGTGATGACGTGATTCTGGCATCTAAAGTTTATTTTAATCCAGGTAAATTATCACGAGCAGCCATCAATCGTGAAATTGAAGGAACGTTAAAACGATTAGGCACGGACTACTTAGATTTGTATATTATTCACCGATTCGATTATGAGACGCCCATGGAAGAAACGATGGAAGCTTTGAATCAATTAGTAGTAGACGGTAAAGTGCGTGCACTGGGTGCGTCAGCGATGTATGGTTATCAATTTCATAATTTACAAAACATTGCGAAAGATAATGGTTGGGCACCCTTTCAATCGATGCAAAATCATTATAATTTAATCTATCGTGAAGATGAACGCGAGCTAATTCCGGTTTGTCAGCAATTTAATGTATCATTAACACCATATAGTCCCTTAGCGGCGGGACGTTTAACGCGTTTAGATTGGCATACAGATACTTTAAGAAGTAAAACGGATACGACTGCAGTTCGTAAATATGATTCGACTGAAGCACAAGATTATGAAATTGTAAAAAGAGTTCATGAGATTGCGGAAAAATATGGCGTCAAAATGCAACAGATTGCTTTAGCTTGGCAATGGGCTAGAGGGGTGTTATCGCCGGTTATTGGAACTACCAAAACGAGCCATATTGACGATGCGGTCGGGGCTTTAAAAGTAACATTAAGCGAAGAAGATTTATTATATTTAGAAGAACCTTATATTCCTCATAAAATTATGGGCGCACGTTAGTTACTTGCTGTTGGAAGAGAAGTGCTTTATGAGCAACTGTCAAAAGCTTGCACTATCAAAAAACAAGCTCAATATTTCAGACAAGCAAATTAGGTCGTAAGTCTGATGTATTGAGTTTTTTTGTTCGATAAAATGGGCTTAGTGAGAGTGGGCAAAACTTGATAAATTGAGTTTGTTCTCATCTTATTATTTTATAGCACGTAAGTTGAGTGGTCTCAAACACCGTTTTAATATCTAGTGTGAGACTACTTTATTGTTTCGGAGAGTGGACAGATGAAGCGGAAAGCAATCGAATTTATACATCGGTTTACTCCCAATGGTACGGGGGACAGACGAAGCGAAAATCAACCGATTTTCTACTTCTTACCCACCCCTTATTATCTAATTTAAGAGGTGAGAAAATGAATCAATCAATTTTTAATGTTAAAAATTTGTTATTAGCTATTTTATTCATTGCCATTGGTACTACCAGTTATTTTTCAGCCGATACCGATTGGGTAACCAATGTTAATATACAGACGATTGAGACCTTAGATGAAAAGAAAGAAACAGTAGTAGCTCTAACTGCTTTAGCGGGTACGACCTCCACTGCGATTACGCTAATCCCTGGTGATGTTGGTGGACCAGTCGCACAAAACATTGCCGATATTGCCGATTATTTATTAATTGTTTTTGCGGGGATTTGGCTGCAAAAATATTTCTTATCGGTGACACCTTTAGTGGCGTTGCAATGGTTAATCCCCTTAGCTTGTGGTGCATTGCTTCTCAATCTCGCCATAAAAAGCGACCGTTTGAAACGCTTAGGTATGCGAGTTTTCTTAATGGGGATTATGATTTTTACCATTATCCCAGCTAGTGTGGGGATTTCAAATAAAATAGAAGAAAATTATCAATCATCAATTGAACAAACATTTGAACAAGCTGAGTCGGTAAATAAAGAAGCCACTCAAGATAAAAATCTATTTGAACAAATGACTACCGCAGCGACCGATTTAATGGCTAAATTTGAACGAAGTCTTGGCAATATGATTGACTCTACCGCTGTATTAATTATTACGACTTGTGTGGGACCAATCTTAGTATTCTTTTTTGGAATCTGGGCGACCAATCTGATAATGGGGCTCAATTATGATATTAAAATGCCAAGAATTGGCGCATTTCGTAGAATAACCAAATAATTATAAACTGTAAATTGTGAAGGCTCAACCGAGAGTTGATAACTGCAATCAATTGATTGATCGTTTATTGTCAGTGCATGAGTTGAGTGACGTCTTAGAGAAGGTGGGCAAAAAAAGTGGAAATCATTCAATTTTCTACTTCTTGTTCATTCTTTTTTATTGTAAATATAAAAAAAGGTTGGGATTATCATAGTCAATCGTAGTCTCTATTGATTTACAACTCGTTACTATTTGTTTTAAATAAGGAGACGATGATTGATTTTTGTTAATTACACATTAGAAATTATTCGTATCTTGTTTAGAATTAGTTATAATAGAAGCAAATAACCTTAATAAGGAGCGCATCATGAATAATTATTTGATATTTTATCAGCGAATAGCCAGCTTTTTTAATACTCATCCACTATTAAAACAAGTGGTTTTATTTTTAAATCAATCCATTACGACCTTTATGTATATTCTTTATCCAGCTTTATTATTGTATTTTTATTTAACCAAAAGACCAATCAGTGAGTGGGGCCTGATGGTGATTGTGCCGGGCATTAGTTTTGTCTTGTTGTCCCTATTTAGAAAAGTAATCAATGCCCCTAGACCGTATGAGGAGTGGCCCATTCAACCTTTACTTAAGCGAGACAAGACTGGAGAGTCATTCCCCAGTCGTCATGTATTTTCAGCCACGATGATCAGTATGTGTATTTTAAAATGGCAACTATCATTGGGGTTGGTTTGTTTAATTTTAACCCTTTTATTAGCCTTTTGTCGGGTGGCAGTTGGGGTTCATTATCCTAAAGATGTCATTGTCGGCATCTTAATTGGCGTATTATGTGGTAGTTTGATGTTTATTTTGGGTTAACAATCCATAGCGCTTAAAGCATTCTATTTGTTGTGAAAAGTTAAAAGACTTATACTGTAGATAACAATTAATAATGGAGGTAACAAAATGACGGACTATATTAAACCGAAAGTATGGCAATGGGAAGATGAAAATGACAATCGTTCAGGTAATCGTCCAACAGCTGGCGCTCGTTTTGAACAAACACTTCCTAAAGGTGATGCTCCTTTACAAGTCTATTCATTAGGGACACCCAATGGAATTAAAGTGGCGATTATGCTAGAAGAATTAAAAGCATTAGGTATTGAGGAAGCTAATTATGATTTGTTCAAAATTGATATTGGAAAAGGCGATCAATTTGGCAGTGATTTTGTCAAGATTAATCCTAATTCTAAAATTCCTGCCATGGTAGATTATTCTGAACCAACACCGCTTCGTGTTTTTGAATCTGGGTCGATTTTATTATACTTAGCTGAGAAATTCGGGCATTTCTTACCTAAAAATCGTGCGGAAAAAACCGAATGTTTGAACTGGGTATTTTGGCAAACAGGAGCAGCACCCTTTGTAGGTGGCGGTTTCGGACATTTTTATAACTATGCACCAACTGCACAAGAATATCCAATCAATCGTTATACGATGGAAACTAAACGTCAATTGGATGTCTTAGATCAACATTTATCACAACAAGCTTATATGGTCGGTGACGAATATACCATAGCCGATATGATAATTTGGTCATGGTATGGACGCTTAGCACAAGATAAATTATATGATGGTTCGTATGAGTTTTTAGATATGGAAAGCTATCAAAATGTTAAAGACTGGACTGAAAGAATAGCAGCTAGACCTGCCGTACAAAAAGCATTATCAGTAGAGTATAAGGATATTTAAGCGAATTGTAATACTGGAACTGTGATTCAAAGAATATTGCAGATTAATGCCAATAAACGTATTGCGCCTGTTAAATACCAGTTTCACATAAAGTGAGTGCTGGTAAATGACGAATTAAGACAGAAAAAAATATTGTATGGATAGAGATAATAAGGTATAACCAAAAGGTTGAGGGGAGAATTTATTGAAAGTCGGATTACTATTAGAAGGTGGTGCGATGCGTGGCATCTATACGGCTGGCGTTTTAGATGTGATGATGCGCCAAAAGATTAAAGTCAATGGTATAGTGGCTGTTTCAGCCGGCGCCTTGTTTGGAGTTAATTATCCATCTCATCAGATTGGACGCATTCTTCGTTATAATTTAAAATATTTAAATCACCCTCAATATATGGGGCTGTCTAATTTATTAAAGACTGGCAATATTGTGAATAAAGATTTTGCCTATTATGAAGTGCCCTTTCGTTTGGATCCTTTTGATCAAAAAGCGTTCTATCAATCCGGTGTTGATTTTTATGCGACAGTGACTAATCTCTATTCTGGTAAAGCGGAGTATATTAAAATAACGCATCCTTTAAACCAAATGGAAGTGCTGCGTGCCTCATCTGCCATGCCATTAGTCTCACAAATCGTTGAACTTAATGGTATGCCTTATTTAGACGGGGGTATTGCTGATTCTATTCCCATTAAGAAGATTTTGTCGATGGGATATGACAAAGTGATTGTAGTTTTAACGCAACCAAAGGGCTATCGCAAAGAAACCACTTCATCACGATTATATGAAATGATTTATCGCGGGTATCCCAATTTTGTGGCCACTTGGAAACAACGCTCAAGGAATTACAATCAGAGTTTAGAGTTAGTAAATAATTTAGAAGAAGAAGGCAAAGTTTTTGTAATCCAGCCTTCTAAAAAGATGCGGATTGGACGGTTAGAGAAAAATGCTCAAGCATTAACAGCGATGTACCAATTAGGAGTCAACGATGCTACCACCAAAAGCGAATCGTTGAAACAATATTTATTTAAAAATTAATTTATAACCCAAAAGGACTTAGACGAGAAAGTTGCTAAGTCCTTTGTTTTTTTATACAGCTCACTGCCTTTTGTCACGAAACTGTAACATTGTAAAAGACCATAAATATTTTGAATATGCTAAAATGATGGGGTATATCGTTTTGTTGCTAGTGTTTATTTTGGGGGACGAATAATAAAATGGGAAATAAAATTTTAAAGAAAAGTAAAGGTAAATGGATTGCCGTTTCAGCATCTGTTTTGGCAACGATGGCATTAAGTGCTCAAGTACAAGCAGAGGAAGCGACTAATTATGATGAAGTCGTTGTTGAGGCCGTCAGTGAAGAGACTGTCGTTGAAGCAGTTGGAGATACTGTAGTCAATCAGGCTGAAGTCGTTGAAGACAATGATACAACTGTTGAAGCTGTG
>NZ_FUWO01000001.1:0-142041 GCF_900167405.1 Globicatella sulfidifaciens DSM 15739 | reverse complement strand
CCGGAAACTAAACCAGAGGAAAAACCAACTGAACCAACGAAACCGGAAACAAAACCAGAAGAAAAACCTGTTGAAACTAAACCGGTGACGACAACAACCGAGTACACCATTAAAAGCGGTGACACATTAAATAGAATTGCTAGACAACATGGTGTTAGTGTCGATCAATTACGTCAATGGAATAATATTTCAGGTCACGTGATCTATCCAAATCAAAAGATTATTGTCAATAAAGTGACTACTAATGTTCCAGTTGTAGAAACTAAACCTGTTGAGATACCTATCGTTAACGATGGCGAGAAGGTTGAATTTGCGGGAACAACGATAGCACGAGTTAATTATGGGGTACAACCTGGTGATACTTATGAGTCCATTGCTAAAAACTTTGGTGTTACAGCACAATCAATTCGTCAATTGAATGGCAATGCGTATTTATACAACGGTAAAACTATTGTCATTCCAAATGTTAAAGTAAAACCAATGGATTTCGCATCCAGTCACGATAATAAATTTACAGTCTGGTTAGACGCAGGACATGGTGGATCAGAAACAGGTACACATACTGTTGCTAGGGGAGTGTACGAGAAAACAATGAACCTTAATATCGATAATAAGTTAACTAAGAAGTTGCAAGATATGGGATTTGTTGTTAAACGTACTAGAACAGCGGATGTGGCAGTTGATTATAAAACAGAACGTTCAACAATGGCTAATGCCTCCGACGCTGATATTTTCATTTCATTACACCATAATGCGATGCCGTATCCATCTGCGACAGGTATTGTATCATTCTACTATCAGTATGAACATGAATATCAGTCAAAAATTAATCAAAAACATCATAATGATGGGTCCAGAATTGCGAACTCTGCTTATTTGACAAAATTAATTCATAATAATATGATTCAAGCTGATCGTCAATTCTATCCAAATAATCCAGCACGTGATCATGGTGTTCAATCGTCATCTTATTCAGTTATTCGTGAAACAAAAGTTCCATCTACTTTATTGGAATTTGGTTTTGTGGATACTTGGAATGACTACAATAAATTATCGACACCAGCTTATCAGGATACCCTTGTTAATGCTGTGGCGAATGGTATTCAAACTTACTTTAATACCGTTTATAATAAATTATCAGGTAAATAATTTTTGAAAGTTTATCAAACTAGGTATTATACCCGTAAACATAGGCTTTCAATAAAATAGATTTATCACTCAGAGGTTGGACAAAACAAAAAAACCCGTTTGATCCCATCTGTATATTTTATAACGCAGTGGTTGAGTGGTCTCGACCTGCGTCTTAACGACTTGTTTGAGGCCTACTCAACTGTGCGGGGGGAGGCAGACGAAGCGAAAATTATTGGCTCTACAACCTTTTGTGTGGACTCACTAAATATTTAGTGGGGAGAAATGATAAAAATACAGGTTGAAATTCGTTGTCATAATACGAATTTCAACCTGTATTTCTTTTTCGAATGTTCGTAATCGATTTACATTTTATTGTTAAATTAGTCTCTTAATATCCAGTTATCTTTATTAATAATATACATCATTCCTTGGAACGTTGTCGAATCATATTCTTTATCGTTCCATTAGATGCTTCTGTAAAAGCATTTGATATCCGTATGCCGTCAATTCTAGTAAATAAGTTACAAATTTCTATTTTCCATCTTGTTAGTAATTTGCCAAATTGCTCTAATTCAGGAATGCCTGATTTAAGAAATTATTGATATAATAATCAATTTCGAGTAACTTTTTTTCAGGTAAGTCATCGTAAGTATTAAAAAGAATGTATTCATCTACTAAACGATAAGCTTTTTCCAAATCAGGATGAATTTGAAGTATCAGTTCGAATAACTGACCCTTATTGATATAGCGTTTTAATTTACGGTTGTATTGGGGCTTATTATGAAAATTACTTTTTCGATCAAAGAACTGTCGATTGTTGAATACAGAATAGTGAAATTTCGAGGCGTAAGCCCTATACTATTCAAGCAAGAATCGTGACATTCTTGACGCTTAAAACGTTTAATCTTAAGCAGAACGATCTTGATGTTACTATGATTAAAAGGTAAATGATACTTCTTTTTATAGTACCCCTTACTGTGAAGATGAGAAGAACGACAATAAGGGCGCTTTTGAATCTTACTATCCAATGAACATGAAAGGGTTGTTTTATCCATCGCACGACTTCACCAATATCTTGTAAAGATAAATTTAGTAGTTGTGACAGAATATATTTAATATCATCGATTTTTTCCAAAATAATAACCTTCTAATGATAATACGAACATTCGATCATTTTAACCATAGTCTATTCAAACCACAACATTTGGTGGGGGATTTTACTCCCCACTAGAAGTTGTTGAGACCCCAATCCCCTGGAGAAGTTGTTATTCTAAATTATTTCATTTTCTACTTCTGGTTCACTCCCTTTCTGACCTTTCACTGCCTTTTGTTATGAAACTGTAATATTGTAAACGGTCATAAATAGTTTGAATATGCTAAAATGATGGTATATATTGTTTTTTGCGAATGTTTATTTTGGGAGACGAATAATAAAATGGGAAATAAAATTTTAAAGAAAAGTAAAGGTAAATGGATAGCAGTTTCAGCATCTGTTTTGGCAACGATGGCTTTAAGTGCTCAAGTACAAGCTGAGGAAGCGACTAATTATGATGAAGTCGTTGTTGAGGCCGTCAGTGAAGAGGCTAACGCTGAAGCAGGCGGAGATACTGTAGTCAATGAGGCTGAAGTCGTTGAAGACAATGATACAACTGTTGAAGCTGTGTCGACAGTTGAAGAGAGCGAAGCCGTTCAAGAATCAGAACCGGCGAAAGAGACAGAGTCAGTGGTAGATTCAGAAACGACTGAAGCGAATTCTGAGCAAGTTGAAACAACAGAAGTTCCGGCTGAAGCGACCGGTGATGAAACATTACCTGCTGAAACAGAGGAAGTTGTTGTAACAGAAGAAACAACGAATGAATCTGTTAAGGCAGAAGATGTGCAGGTAGAAAAAACAGAAGAAAGTGTTGTTCGTAAATTATATACACCGACTGCATCACCCGTTTCACCAACAGTCAAAACATATCAAATAGTTTCAGGTGACACCTTATGGAAGATAGCGAATCAACATAAGGTAAGTGTTGCGAATTTAATGGACTGGAATAAATTAACGAGTAATATAATTAGAGTCAATCAAAAATTAGTCGTTTCTAAACCTACAACACAAACGACACACCCCGTTGAAAAGCCGACTACACCAACGAAACCAGTTGAGGAAAAACCGGCAGAAACGACTAAACCGGTTGAAACCAAACCAGTAACGAAGACAACGAATTACACGATTAAAAGAGGCGATACGTTAAATCGAATCGCTGCACAACATGGGGTAAGCGTTGCTCAATTACGTCAATGGAATAATATTTCAGGTCACCTGATCTATCCAAATCAAAAGATTATTGTCAATAAAGTCACTACAACGCAACCGGTAGAAACGACTAAACCGGACGAGAAACCGACTACACCAACGAAGCCAGTAGAAACAAAACCAGAAACGAAGACAACGAATTATACTATTAAACGAGGCGATACTTTAAATAGAATTGCTGCTCAACATGGTGTGAGTGTTGCTCAATTACGTCAATGGAATAATATTTCAGGTCACCTGATCTATCCAAATCAAAAGATTATCGTTAATAAAGTGACTACAACGCAACCGGTAGAAACGACTAAACCGGAAGAGAAACCGACTACACCAACGAAGCCGGAAACTAAACCAGAGGAAAAACCAACTGAACCAACGAAACCAGTTGAAAACGATAAGAAAGATGAATTAGTGACTATTCCAGCTTTCGAAGAGAAAAAACATACCGTCTCATACGGCGATACTTTATATGAGATTGCTAAAGCAAACAACGTTACAGTTAATCAAATTATGACTTGGAACAAACTTTCAAGTACGGTGATTCGTACAGGACAAAATCTTAAGGTATCTGATCCAAGCAAAGCATCTAGCAGTATGACTTTAACCAGAGCAGAGTTAGAAGCGAAAATTGCCGCTGAAAATGAGAAATTACGTTTAGCTGCTGAAGCGCAAAAGAAAGCGGGAGACCGTGTGGTTGAAGTTGATGCTGATTATGATGGAACATTAATTAAGACTTATTGGAATCAAACAGGTTACAGAATGCCTCTAATAACGGTTGCAAGTCGTTATGGTGTGACAGTAGCGCAATTAAAACAATGGAATCCATTATTAACTAGTAATTATTTATTGGCAGACCAAGAAATTGCTGTTTCTGATCCAGAAGCCGGTAATCCAGCTAAATTAGGTCGTGCAACCAAAAATTACCTAGTGATTAATGAAGCGTCTGAGAAAGTTACATCAGAAGGCGTTAAAAAAGTATTAGATTGGTTTAAAGCAAGAGAAAATAAAACTTTCTATTCAATGACTGACCGTAATGGACCAAACAGTTATGACTGTTCATCTGCAGTGTATTACGCTTTAATTAATGCAGGTTATCTAAATCGTAACACTTGGATTGGTAATACGGATTCAATGTTTGCAATGGAAGGTGGGTTATTATTACCAATACCGGAAAGCCAAGTACGTGCAGGAGATATCTTTATTTCAGGTTATAAATATAATTCTTCCGGTGCTGCAGGACATACCGGTGTCGCAATTAATAACAAAGAGATTTATCACTCAACTTATAATAATAAGTATTTCTATGACGGTATTGTACGTTCTCAAACTGCAGGCAGAACAGGGTCATCTTCTCGACCATTATATTGGTATCGTTTAAATGAAAATTATCGTCGGAAATAAAAAATAAAAATTATTTAGTGGGTAATCGTAGAGGCAATACGCCAAAAATTTTCATACGATACCCACTTTTTTATTTAAAGTCGTCCCTTGAGAAAACCGTGTAATTCATTACATGGATGAATCAAGTTCTAGGGCGACCGTTATTGTATTCTGTTAATTGATTTTCAATATATTTTTTAACAGTTTCTTTAGACATACTACCTACTGTTGACATGAAATAACTAGGTGTCCATAAATGGCCACCCCATAACATTGCCTTTGTTTCTGGATAAGCTTTGAACCATAGACGGGCAGATTTCCCTTTAGATGAACCGTATTATCCTGTCAATGACGAAAAGAATACGCAACTCTTCAAACAATACCGTCGTCTTGCACAAGCACAGACCAAAGTCATCTTTGGTGGTCGATTAGGCATGTATCAGTATTATGATATGCATATGGTCATTAATGAAGCATTGAATGCGGTAAGAAAAGAAGTTAAGGTTTAAACTAAATGCTTTGCTAAAACTTTAATAAACTTAAAGACTGAACTTATCGTGATAGAACAGTCTTTAGAGACTAGAATAAATGTTTACTTTAAATGAGTAGTTGTATAGAATATATATTAAAGAAAAAGCTTGTATTTCAACCAAAAAATAGCTAAAATGAAACATAAATTGAAAATTTGAAGGTGAAATAAAATGTCAAACAAGATGTCACGTAGATCGATGCATCGTAAAAGAAGAAAAGGCAATCCAATTTTAAAAGCCATTGCTTTATTATTTTTACTGGCTTTACTAATCGTAGGTGGTTTTTTAGGCTATTCCTATTATCGCTTTAATAAATCATTTGAAAAGGTATATAATAAACAAGCCGTGGAATCAGTAGTTAAAGATGTTGTTAAAAAACGTGAATCGACAGAAGAAATTGAAGTCGGTGAAGATCCGATTAGTATTTTATTTTTAGGGATTGATACGGGCGATTTTGGTCGTACCGAAGTAGGGCGTTCAGATATTATGATGGTCGCAACCATTAACCCTAATACCAATAAAACTGTTATGACCAGTATTCCTCGTGATACGTATACTGAAATCGTAGGGTATGGGACCCAAGATAAAATCAACCATGCTTATGCTTTTGGTGGCATCCCAATGTCAATTAACTCCGTACAAAACTTTTTAGATATTCCAATTGACTATTATGTAAAAGTTGATATGGGAAGCTTTGTTCAAATTGTAGACGCCTTAGGCGGTATTACCATTGTTCCGACTGAAACATTTAATCAAGAGGGGACTTATTTTGAACAAGGGGTTTCCCAATATATGGATGGTGCGACAGTTTTACAATATGTTCGTAATCGTTATACTGAAGAAGGTGACTACGGTCGTCAACAACGTTCACGTCAAGTGATTGAAGCCGTAGCTGATAAGGTGGTTAATATCAATTCTTTTGCTAGCTTACCAGAATTAATGGCGGTAATGGAAAACTATGTTGAAACGAATATCCAATTTATGGATATCCAAACATTGGCTTTAAATGCGAATAAGATTGCGAAAAATATCGAAGAAGTGACATTACAAGGAACAGGCGATATGATTGATGGCGTCTATTATGAAATGATTGACGAAGGATCATTAGCAACAGTTCAAGAAGCGTTAAAATCCAATTTAGAAGTAAATTAATAACTAATCGTTAACCGATTTTTGCTTTGAATGATTGCAGCAAAAGTCGGTTTTTTTTAAAAGGAGTAACCTTATGATAACAATTAAACGTATCGAAAGGATTTCGCCTGAGGTTCAATTGCCTAATTATCCATTTAAAGTATTTGGTAGATTAATACCAACCTACGATGGAAGCCAATGGCATTATCACAAAGAAATATTACCGACCAGTGAATGGCAAGAAATGACTTTTCCAGATGAAGATTATCAGTATGAAGAGATGAAAACAAATCATTATTTTGTTGGAGCATACAATGAGCAAGAAGAATGTGTCGCATTAGCTATTTTTCAAGATGATTGGTTCAAGTACTTATACTTATCAGATATTAAAGTGATGCCTCATTACCGTAAAATGGGGATTGCCTCAATGTTAATTGCTGAAGGCAAGAAAATAGCCAGTGACAACCAATATCAGGGGCTATATACGATTGCTCAAGATAATAATTTAGCCGCTTGCGAATTATATTTAGCGAATCAATTTGAAATTGGCGGACTGAATACACGTAGTTACGATTTTACACCGCAACAAAATAAACATGATATTTATTTTTATTTAAATTCACTAAATTGAAATAGTATTACAGAATGGTATCAATGCGTGAACAGTTTATTTAAATAAGCTTAAAAGGTCTTTTTTCTTTTGGACGTTATGTTAGAATACAATCTAGCGAGATTAGAAGAAGGTGTGAATAAATGAAATTACAAAAGAAAATTTTACTTGCGACAGCTTTTGCTTTAATGATAACGCCAATTTCAACAATGGCTAATCATGTGTTGGCCGAAGAATGGCAACCACGTACACTTGAACAAGTTAAAGCAGCATTAAAAATTAACGAAGATAATCAAACGGTCTACACTATCCAATATGGTGATACTCTAGGAGTCATCGCTGAAGCATTAGAGGTTGATGTAGAGGTATTAGGAAGCATCAACGCGATTGCGGATTTAGATTTAATTTATCCTAGCACGGTTTTAACAACGACTTATGATGACAATCAAAACGCCGAAACCGTCTTAATCGAGACGCCTGATTCTGAAAATGAAGCAGAGATAAATTTAGCTGAAAATGAATTAGTCGTTAATGACGAAACGTATGAATTACCAGCGACTGAAGACATTGCCGAAACGGCATCAGCGCCAGTTTATGTGACGGAGCCAGTTGAAGAGTGGATTCCTGAAACAACTGAAGCAGAATCTACAGAAGTTGAGGAAACTGAAGCCCCAGTTACAGAAACGACGGCAGTAGAACCTTCAGCAGCTCCAGTTGAAACTACTACTGAAGCAACAACGGTAGCAGAGTGGGTAACTGAAACAACCGAAGCGGAAACAACTGCCGAAGTGGTAGAAGCAACCGAAGCGGAAACAACTGCCGAAGTGGTAGAAGAAACCGAAGCACCTGTTGTGGAAGAAACAACTGCCGAAGTTGTAGAAGACACTGAAGCGCCCATTGTGGAAGAAACAACCGCAGAAATAGTAGAAGAAACCGAAGCACCAATTGTGGAAGAGACAACCGCAGAAATAGTAGAAGAAACTGAAGCACCAATTGTGGAAGAAACAACTGTTGAATGGGTACCTGAAGAAACTGAAGTCCCAATCACAGAGGAAACAACAGTAGAATGGGTGCCAGAGGAAACTGAAGTGCCAATCTATGATCCAACCAATGACGGCTTACAAGCTCATGTAGCGCAATTTAAAAATGAAGTCGCGAATGCTTATGGCATTACCTCATTTAGTACATACCGTCCAGGTGATGCTGGAGATCACGGTCAAGGATTAGCAGTTGACTTTATAGTGCCAGTTGGTTCGGCATTAGGAGATGAAATAGCTCAATATGCGATTAATCAAATTGGATCAAGTAAGATTTCATATGTCATTTGGAAACAACAAATTTATGGAGATTGGAATATGTCATGGCAAATGATGGAAGACCGTGGTAGTATCACCGCTAACCATATGGACCATGTACACGTTTCATTCTATCCTTAAAAAATAATCAAGATGATGGTTCAACTTGAAACCTTTGAGTTTTAAAGGGGATTATCATTTTTCAGTTAATCACTTAAAACTTCCGGTAGAACTAAAATTTAAAGAGTTCGATGTCCGGTTGAATAATTTAAGAGAGATTAAGGAAAACGTCTATTGTTTTTCCTTAGTCTCTTTTTTATTGTGCATAAATATTAACGCTAAATGAAGTGTGTTGTTAAACGATTCGCTAATGCTGTCATTTGGAGTTAAACTCCATGCACCGTTAGAAAACAATAGTACAACCTAATACTCCTATAAAATTTCAAAGCCAAATAGTATAAAAAAATGTTACGCTCCCCGAGTTTTTAAATTCTCCTTTCTTTCAATCATCACTCCTAAAATAAACTTCCCCATAAATTTCAGTGTCAATTTATCAGCTATGTAATCTAAATTTTGACAATTTACTAACACTTGTTAATACAACATCGAAATTATGAGCATCTTTTGGTAGTGTCAAAAATATTGTGAAATTTTTTAGATTGTAATGTTATTTTATAATGTAAAATAGTTTGTTTTAGGAAAAAGATTGTAAAAAAAGAGCGACCAATAGGTAAAAGTTAATTTACTTATTGAACACTCTTAGTACTGAGAGAGACAAGAGGTGTCTCTATTTTTATTATTATAGGACATAACGTGCTTAGGCGATTGTACTAAGCCTCATTATCTAAAATATTTAATTTGTCTTTGACCATTTTCATTAGGACAGGGATATCTTCAGGACGGTTCACAACATCTAATTGATCAATATTCACCATTAGCACTTGAGAGGCATGATAGTGATTTTTAACCCAGGCATCATAACCTGACCACAAAGTATAATAGTAATGACGCAAACTTTCATCTTGTTCAAATTCTCGTCCACGAAGCCCAATGCGTTCCATAATGGTTTCAAATGAACCGTGTAAGTAGACCATTAAATCTGGTGCTTTTTGTGGTAAGGATTCTAACTCTTCCATCATATTATTTAATAATTTTTCATATGTTTTAAATTCCATATCAGAAATACGACCTAAATCATTGTTAACTTTACAGAAATACCAATCTTCATAAATTGAACGGTCTAAGACATTATGACGATTATGGAATGCACGTTTAATATCTTGATAACGACTACTTAAAAACTCTAACTGTAATAAGAAAGGATAACGTTTTGCATCCTGTTCTTCCGGGCTAGCTGTATAAAATAATGGCAAAATATCATTATTCTCGACATTTTCATAAAAGACTTCAGAATCTAACTGCTCTCCAATAACTTTGGCCACGCTTGTTTTACCAGCGCCAATCATGCCACCAATGACTATTATCATAACCAACTCCTCAAATGATTTAACAAAATTTCAACTCATTGATTATAACATAAAACCAAAGACGTTAAAGTATTATTTTTGAATTCTTTTTAAAGTATATTAAACGTAAATGATAATATCTTAGTACACCGAAAATAAAAATGTTTCAAATCTATTACCATCATCACTAACAATAGGCTTGATTTGGTCGGGGACAGGTTAATTTATGATTCTCATTATTTTTAGTTCTGGTAGAAGAAAAGAAGTTACCCGATAACTAGAAGGAATACATTTGATGGATTGACTTACATGATGATGCGATCTAAAAACATAAGACCTGACTGGTAAAAATAATTATTGCCAAAGAATTAATTACCCCTTCTGTCCTCTCACATAAGAATTATTATATGGTTTAAACTCATGGTCATGTAGGGCTACGGCAGCATCGTTTAACCAGTTGGTGTTTCGTAAGATAGCACGACCAATCATCACGGCATCGGCTTGATTGGTTTGTAAGATAAATTCAGCCAATCCTGGATCATCGATTAAGCCAACGGTAATTACATCAATCGCAACAGCTTCTTTAATTCTAGTTGCATAAGGTGTTTGGAAACCAGCATGAAGGGGAATATTAGGTTTTTTACTTAAGATGCCACCGGTGGAAACATCGATGGCTGCTACACCTTGTTCTTCCATCCAACGAGCCATTTGTTGCCAATCTTCAATTGTATTTTGTTGGCCTGTTTCATCATATGCATCGGCCGAGATACGTACCCAAATTGGTAGAGCAACTTGAGCTTTAATGCCGTCGATAATTTCGCGTAAAATACGATAACGGTTTTCTAAGCTGCCCCCATATTGGTCATTCCGTTGATTAGCTAATGGTGATAAAAATTGACTGATTAAATAGCCATGAGCTGCATGAATTTCAATCATATCATAACCGGCTTTTTCAGCACGGATACTGGAAGCTACAAAGCCATCAATCGTTGCTTGAATTTGTTTTAAAGTCATTTCAACTGGCGGATTATAGGGCTCGCCATAAGGAATGCCACTAGGACTTAGTGGTGCTTGGGCATCACTTGCTTTACGCCCGGCATGGGAAATTTGAATCCCCATTTTACTTCCTAAATAATGGACGGAATCAACCAGTTTTTTCATTGCTTCCATTTGTTCGTCATTCCATAAACCTAAATCTTGATTTGTGATACGCCCATCGGGTTCAATGGCGGTTGCTTCTTGAATAATTAAGCCCATTTTACTAATGGCCCGCATTCCATAATGGGCAAAATGGAAGGGAGTCGGTTTTCCATCTTGTTCGTGTGCTTCATACATACACATGGGTGGCATGATGACGCGGTTCGATAGATCAATCCCACCTATTGTAGCAGGAGATAATAATTTTGACATGGCATAAGCCTCCTTTTCATCTAATAGTATAAATTATCCAAACCGTTTTAGACAACATTATTGCTTGCGTTTGAATAATCGGAAATTTCAAGCAAAATAAATTCAGCAAACGCTCAAACTGTGTTAAACTAAATCTTGAAAGAGGGGGATATCTTAATGGAATACAAATCACTATATCATACTGAAGTTATTAACGAAGATGGGATTGAAGGGATTGCTTATGTGAATGAAGCGGATGGATTAAAAGTACAAGTTTCTAGTCCAACCAAAAATGTACCTGGAACGAATCCGGAGCAATTATTAGGATTGGCCTTAACCACTTGTTTAAATGCAACGATCGAAGCTGAAGAAAAGCGCTGCGGATATGAACATCAAGCAGTAGTCAAAGCAGAAATTGATTTAGCACAAGATGAACCGGGTTATCAATTTTTCATTGCAGTAAAAGTAGCAATGCCACATCTCGAAAATGCTGAAGCCCAGTCGGTTTTAGCAACCAGTTTGAAGCGATGTCCCGTTGTTAAATTGTTAAAAGATAGTGAAAATGTCACCATTGAATTAGTAGGTTAATGGAGTATCAGTTATGTCAGCTAAAGTTCTTTCTGAAGACTTAATTTATGAAGTGTTATCGGTCGTGTCAGAAATACCAATAGGTAATGTTGCCACTTATGGACAAATCGCTCAATTAATTAACCGCCCAAAAAATGCGCGCTTAGTTGGCAAAGTTTTAAGTCAAGCGGATTTGTATGGCGAGTATCCTTGTCATCGCGTGGTGAATGCAGCTGGAAGATTAGCACCGCATTTTGTTCAACAAAAATCTTTATTATTAGACGAAGGCATCGCCTTTAAAGATGCGTGCCATGTTGATATAAAGCAACATAAATGGACCATATAATAACAACGCTAGTAGATAGGTAGAGGATTTTATTATTTTAAAACAAATTTACTGAAGGGTAAATATTTAATAATTTAGTTTACATTAAAATTATTTGAATTCGCTTTAAAATCTCGTACAATGGAGTTAGTTAAAGTTTGAGTTCTATTAATTAAAAGGTGTTTTATTAAGGGAATTCGATTATTGTCACAAAGAGTATTGAATGAAAAGGAGGAAATTATGCGTTATTTTGAAGAGCAAATAGGTGAAAATGGAGCTGTCGCTAAATTTTATTTACATGAAGCTAACCCTGAAATTGATGGTGACCGTTTATATCCGGTGATGGTGTTATGTCCTGGTGGAGGTTATATGTTTACCTCAAACCGTGAATCTGAAATGGTTGCATTGCAATTTTTTGCGAAAGGTTTTCAAGTAATGGTCGTACATTATGCGACCGAAGGGGTTCAAGCATTTAATGCTGAATTAGCAAATTGGCCAGACGCTCCTATTAGTCAATATCCTAATCCTTTAGTAGAGTTGGCTACGGCGATGACAATTCTTAAAGAAAATGCAGAGGAATGGTCGATTAATGAAGAATATATTGTCGTCGGAGGTTTTTCTGCCGGTGGTAATTTAGCGGCGCAATTAGGGGTGCATTGGCATGAAGAGTGGTTAGCACAATTAGTTGGCAAATCAAATGAATTATACCGACCAACTCATTTAGTGTTAATTTATCCAGCGTTAACAATTCCATCAACGGTTAGACCTGAATATGGACAATCGGTGAATCCAATGATGTATGCGATTACCGGTAAAGCAGAAAATACCGAAGTTGAATTGGCTGATTTAAAACCGACGAATTTTGTTAATGATATGACGCCACCAAGTTTCATCTGGCATACAAGGGAAGATGATGTGGTGCCGGTTACCGATTCAATCGAATTCGCTTTAGCGCTAGAACAATATAAGATTCCTTATGAACTGCATATTTTCGATAAAGGTAAGCATGGACTATCACTGGCGAATATCTTAACCGGTCGTCAAACTGCTAATTCAAATTATCAAGCAAGTAAATGGATTGACTTATTACTTGAATGGTTAGCGCCAACCAAAACGGCTCCAAATCGTTTCTTCGATTATACTGAATAGTTATCTCAAGGCTCATAATTCATTTGAAAAAAATAACAATTCACCTCTCGCCAGCCCTTGTCAGGCATAGCGAGAGGTTTTATTTTATATTTCTGTATTCTGGGTGACCTTCTCCACTTCACTAGGATTATAGCCGTAGTATTTTTTGAATGATTTTGAAAAGTAGAGAGGATCGGTGTAGCCAACGGAAAGGGCGACGATTTTAACGGTTAAATCTGAACTTTCTAAGAGCTGTTTGGCTCTGTTCATGCGCACTTTCGTTAAATAATCTTTTGGCGTCATTTGCTCGTGTTCTTTAAAGATAGTGGAAAGATAGCTGCGGTTGACTCCTAATAATTCAGCGATATAGTTAACATTTAATGTTTCATTCCCGTATTGTTTATCCATGATTGTTCTCGCTTCAAAATATAATTGATGAGTTGATTTTTGCTTAGAAGCTTCTTTCAGTGG
Organism: Globicatella sulfidifaciens DSM 15739; assembly: GCF_900167405.1. Classification (GTDB taxonomy): domain Bacteria; phylum Bacillota; class Bacilli; order Lactobacillales; family Aerococcaceae; genus Globicatella; species Globicatella sulfidifaciens. The sequence goes on along the minus strand of NZ_FUWO01000001.1, from coordinate 128,319 downwards.
AAATTGGTGGGCGATTAAATATAACACTTCATAGATTTTGGATAAAATTTGTAAAGTTTCAATTGAATAATAGTCTTTAGTAATATTCTGGGTAACGATAAATTTAATTGTTTCACCAATTAATTGGGTAGCTTCGAAATCCTTCGCAATAGCATAGCCCTCTTGCATTAAAGTCGACAACTTAAAATAATCCGCAACCTTGGTGCCACTAAGACCCAACCAATAATAAGACCACGGCTCATTAATATCGGCTTCATAATATAACAACTCATTTTCTTTCAATAAAAATAAATCTCCAGCTTGTAGATGATAGGTTTTGCCATTATAGATAAATTGGCCTTTACCTTCTTCAATATAATGGAGTACATAATTATCACGAATGGCGGGTACAAAACCATATTTAGGTGAACATTTTTCATAGCCACAAAAGTCCATCATTAAATCGACTGACCCTTGATGTAATTCATAATAAACGAGCCTACTGCCTTCAATCTTCTTATTTAACAATGATAACCCCTCCCAATTACTATTGATTATACCTAACATTATTCCATATCGCAACCTAACATAATTCTATTTTAGAAAACGAATACACACGATATGATAGGGTTAACAACAAATAGGAGGCAAAATGATGAGTATTCGAGTGGAAGAAACATTATTTTATATTCATGGCAAAAACACATCTATTATTATTGAAAATGTTAATGGGTATTTATTATTAAGACATGTAGGACGTCGGGTAAATCACTATCACAATGCAAATGCAGTCTTTGAAAAAGATCATGCCTTTTCAGGTAACCCGGAGCCTCACAATCGTACCTTTAGTTTTGATACTCAGCGTCAGGTGATTGGGCAACATGGTTTGGGTGATTTCCGCCAACCCTCTTTAAAAGTGCAACATCATCAAAATGAAGTGACTGATTTTAAATTAGCGGACTACGAAATTGTGAAAGGGAATGTGGCACTCACAACCTTACCAACGGTTCACTCTTTCGATGATGCAGAGTCGATTATTTTTACTTTAGTAGACGAGGTTGCTCAAGTCAGCTTAAAACTAATCTATACCGTCTCAGCAACCGCAGATACAATTTTAGTGCATCAAGTATTCGAAAATAAGGGCGAAGCACCGGTCGTGTTGCATCGAGCTTTGAGTGCCATGTTCGATGTACCAGCTAAAGCGTATGATGTTATTACTTTACAAGGAGCTTATGCGAGAGAAAAGACCGTTCGTCGTCAACCGGTCACGCAAGGGTTCTACAAAGTTGGGTCCAATCGTGGTGCTTCAGGACATGGTCAAACGCCTGCTTTAATTTTGGCGGATAACCAGACAACAGAACAAGCGGGTGAGGCATTTGCTTTACAATTAATCTACTCAGGGAATTTCCAAACCTTTGTAGAACAAAATCAGTTAAATGAAGTGCGAGTGGCGATTGGTTTAAACGATGACAATTTTAGTTGGCAATTAAATCCAGGTGAACAATTTGAAACACCGGTTGCGTTATTCAGCTATAGTGCTAATGGGTTGAATGCTTTATCAGATGAATCGCGTCGTTTCGTTCAAAATCATATTATTCCCGCAACTTTTGCCCACGAATTAAGACCAATTTTAGTCAATAATTGGGAAGCGACTTATTTTGATTTCAATGGTGAGAAATTATTAGCATTAGCGGATGAAGCGGCGGCTTTAGGCATCGAACTATTTGTTTTAGATGATGGCTGGTTTGGCAATCGATTCGATGATAATCGTGCTTTAGGCGATTGGTGGGTTAATGAAGAAAAATTAGGTGGCACCTTAAAAGAGCTCATTGGTGAAGTGCATCAGCGTGGTTTGAAATTTGGTATTTGGCTTGAACCAGAAATGATTTCTGAAGATAGTGATTTATATCGCAACCATCCAGACTGGGCGATTCAAGTACCAAATCGCAGTCATACTTATTCACGTAATCAATTGGTCTTAGATTTATCCAATCCAGAGGTCGTGGAGTATTTAAAATCAACAATCGATCAATTGCTAGAAAATCATGAGATTGATTATGTTAAATGGGATATGAACCGTAATATCACAAAAATTGGTAATGGTACAACTTATCTTGAGACCAAAGCGCAATCTCATGCTTATATGTTAGGGTTGTATGACTTGGTGTCTTACTTAACGGAAAAACATGACAATATTTTATTTGAAAGTTGTTCAGGTGGTGGCGGACGTAATGATTTAGGAATGTTACGCTATTTCCCACAAGTTTGGGCTAGTGATGATACGGATGCGATGGCACGCTTACCAATTCAATATGGTTCATCGTACTTGTATCCAACAATTTCAATGGGAGCACATGTGTCTGTTTCACCAAACCATCAATTGGGCAGAACCACACCGATTGAAACACGTGGACATGTTGCGATGATGGGGAATTTAGGTTATGAATTGGACTTAACGAGTCTTTCAGCAGCAGATAAAGCTGTTATTAAAGAACAAGTGGCAGCTTATAAAAAGCTTCGTCCAATCATTCAATTAGGTAAACAATATCGCTTGATTAATCCTGAAGCAGATTCTAACGAAGCAGCAGTCCAATTTAATTATCAAGACCAAGTAGTGGTCACTTATGTTCGTATTTTATCAACGATTGAAACTATTGAAACAACGCTTAAATTAGCCGGGCTCGAGGAAGATGGTTTGTATCGATTAGTTGACAGTGATACAGTATATTCAGGGGCCGAGTTAATGTATGCCGGCCTAACAATGGATATGCCTCAAGGAGATTTCTTAACGAAACAACTCCATTTTATAAAACAATAGGAAGTGAAAGAGATGAAAGGAAAAAGTAAGTTATTAAAAGCAGGTATCTTACTCTTAGCAAGCTTAAGCTTGGCGGGGTGTGGTAAAGACGATGGCTTAACAGCTGATGGTAAAGTTGAAATTGAATATTTCAATCAAAAGAAAGAAATGACCGACATCATTAAAGAAATTGCCAAAGATTTTGAAGCCAAAAATCCGGATATCAAAATCAAAGTGGTCGATGTGCCAGCGCCGGGCGATGTACTGAAGACGCGTGTCTTAGCAGGCGATTTACCGGATGTAATGAATACTTACCCACAAAGCTTGGAATTACAAGAATGGGCCAAAGCAGGCTACCTTGAAGATTTTAAAGGTCAACCCTTCATGAAAAACTTAAAAGAGGGATATGCTGAAAATTATGAAGTAGAGGGCGGTATTTATAATGTCCCACTCAGTGCTAATATGTATGGCTTTTATTATAACGCGACTAAATTTAAAGAGTTAGGTTATGAAGTACCCGAGACCTGGGCTGATTTTGAAGCATTAGTTGATCAAATGATTGCGGATGGACAAGTACCTTTTGCGATTGCAGGTAGTGAGGGCTGGACTTTAAATGGCTATCATCAATTAGCGATTGCGACCGTCACCGGTGGTTTCCAGCCAGCGAATGATTACTTACGTTTTTCTCAGCCTAACTCAATCTCAGCCGATGATGAAATTTTAAAAGCGGATGCTCAGCGTTTAGATTTATTAAGACGTCCAGGGGCAATGCAACAAAACTGGCAAGGAGCCTCTTATACCGATGCCCTCGCAACTTTTGCGAGAGGTGATGCGTTAATGACCGTTAATGGTTCATGGGCATTGACGATGATTAATGAGCAAGAACCTCAATTTGAAGTGGCAACCTTCCCATTTCCAGGTAATAATCCAGGAGAAAGCTTAACGATTGGTTCGGGTGACTTCGCTTTATCGATTTCTGCTACGACACCACATAAAGAAGAAGCACTTCGCTTTGTCGAATACTTAACGACACCGGAAGCGATGCAAAAATATTATGATGTTGATGGCTCACCCGTAACGGTTAAAGGCGTTAAAATGAAAGAAGATTCTGAATTAGCAGGTTTAGCCCAATATGCTTTTACCGATAAACATATTGTCTGGTTAGCGCAAAATTGGACGAGTGAAAATGACTATTATACCTTAACCACCAATTATTTAACGACCGGTGATTTAGAGCGTATGGCACAAGATTTAAATGCTTTCTTTAATCCAATGAAAGCCGATGTCAAGTAGGAGGAGTACAATGAAAAAGTTTTTATCTAAATATTGGGGCTGGGCTTTTCTAGCAATACCCATCCTCTTACAAATTATATTTTTCTATTTTCCAATGATTCAAGGAGCTTTTTACAGTTTAACCAACTGGACGGGCTTAACCTATAATTTTGAATTTGTGGGTTTAAATAATTATAAAATCTTAATGACCGATACAAAATTTATGTCAGCGATTGGGTTTACCATTATTTTAACGATATCCTTAATTGCCGGTGAAATTATTTTAGGGATTTTATTGGCGCGTGCCTTAAATTCCAAAATTAAAGGTCAAACCTTCTTTAGAGCATGGTTCTTCTTCCCAGCAGTATTATCAGGTTTGACGGTTTCATTAATTTTTAAACAAGTGTTTAACTATGGTTTACCTGCAATTGGCAATGCTTTAGGAATAGAGTGGCTACAAGTCAGTCTTTTAGGAACTAAATGGGGTGCGATTTTTGCCGTTATCTTCGTCATGTTATGGCAAGGCGTTGCGATGCCAATCATTATTTTCTTATCTGGTTTACAAAGTATTCCACAAGAAATTATTGAAGCAGCACGTGTGGATGGTGCGGATAGCCACCATATTTTCTGGTCAATTGAATTACCTTATTTAATTCCAAGTATTACCATGGTGTTTATTATGGCTTTAAAAGCAGGGTTAACTGCCTTTGATCAAATCTTTGCTTTAACGGGTGGTGGTCCCAATGATGCGACCACGCCATTAGGGTTATTAGTTTATAATTATGCGTTCAAGAGTAATCAATATGGCTATGCTAATGCGATTGCCCTAGTTTTATTTGTGATGATTGGATTGATTTCAATATTACAAATCCGTCTCTCAAAACGTTATGAAGTACAATAGAAAGGGTGAGCACTAATGAAAAATGAATCATCAAAACGCAATACTTGGCAATATGGCTTATTAATAATTGGTGGAATTCTCATTCTTATTCCATTGTTGGTAACCATCTTAAGTTCATTTAAAACCACTAAAGATATCGTCGATAATTTCTTTAGCTGGCCTAAACCATTTATTTTAGATAACTATCAGACATTATTAGACGATGGTATTAAAGATTATTTCTTAAACTCAACTATTATTACGGTAGTATCACTGTTAGCTGTAACTTTAGTCATTCCAGCCGCCGCCTTCTCGATTGCTCGTAATATGAGTAAAAGAAAAGCTTTTGCGATTATGTATAGTTTGTTAATTTTAGGAATCTTTGTACCGTTCCAAGTCATTATGATTCCGATTACCGTGATGATGAACCGTATTGGCATGGCCAATATGTGGGGATTAATTTTGTTATATTTAACTTATGCCATCCCACAAACGTTATTCTTATACGTCGGCTACATTAAAGTGAGTGTACCAGAAAGTATGGATGAAGCAGCTGAGATTGATGGAGCGGATAAACTCACAACATATCGTAAAATTATTTTTCCGATGTTAAAACCGATGCATGCGACGACCATGATTATTAATGCTTTATGGTTCTGGAATGACTTTATGTTACCATTATTAATCTTGAATAAAGATTCGAGAATGTGGTCCTTACCGCTATTCCAATATAATTATACAGGACAATACTTCAATGATTTTGGTCCAAGCTTTGCCTCTTATATCGTGGGGATTGTGACCATCACATTGGTTTACTTAGTCTTCCAAAAACATATTATTGCAGGTATGAGTAATGGCGCAGTCAAATAATTAAGAATAAAGCCATGACGTGGTTTTATTTCCAATATTTTATGGACTAAAACATTCAAAAGTCTGAAAAATTGAAACTGGTGTTTGTAATATAACACCAGTTTTTCTATAATAAAGATAGAAATGAAACGTTATAAATTTTTTATAAGATTGAGGAGGTCAGTATATGAAAGAACAATTGTTATCGTTAATTGAACAAGGGTTTCCAACGATGGAAGAACCGATGCCACGTGGTGATATGCCGGGTGATAAAATCTTTTACTCAGGGGATTCATTCGACAAAGCCCAAACACTTTATAAAGAATTAATCTCAAGGGTTGATTTTGAAACAGAAGATAAAATTATCATATCAGTCAGTGGTGGATCTGGATCGGGTAAAACGACCTTGGCATCTATTCTAGCATTTTATTTTGAAAAAGCAGGTGTCGGCACTTATATTTTATCGGGAGATAATTATCCTCATCGTATTCCTGAATATAATGATGCGGAACGCGTTCAAATTTACCGAGATGCTGCCCAAAAAGCTTTGGTAGAACAAGGGCTTTATAATGAGGATGTAAAAGCAATTTTAGAACATATTTATCAAGTGTTCAATGATGGCAGTTTAGACTATTTATCTCAGTATGATTGGTATCAAACTTATCATTTAGCTGGAAAGAGAGCTTTAGCTGATTATTTGGGCACCGATAAGGAATTAAATATCCCGGCGATTAATCGTGTCTTAAAAGAATTTAAAGAGGGCCATGACCACATTTGGTTAAAACGAATGGGACGCACACCAGATGCTTTATGGTATGACCAAGTCGATTTTTCAAATAAAAAAATAATGATTTTAGAGTGGACCCATGGTAATCACGCCGATTTAAGAGGGATTGATTTTAGACTGTTTTTAAATAGCACCCCAGCAGAAACAATGGCCTATCGTAAATTAAGAGCCCGTGATGGTCATGCGGACAGTGCTTTTGTCACGATGGTTCTTGGTATTGAACAAGAGAAATTACACCAACAAAGTCCAATGGCCGATTTAATCTTCTCAAAAGAGGGCGTCGTGTTAGATTATGATCAATATTTATCATTAATTGAAGGAGCGTAAACCGATGAATATTCAACCAATGTTAAATGTATATCCCGATAGTTTAGCTGAAAAATTAGAAGGAACGGTCGATTTTTTAGCGCGCCCTGAAGTAAAAGGCGCGTTTCAATCCGTTTATATCCTTCCTAGCTTTTATCATTCTGATTTAGACCGTGGCTTTTCGGTCATTGATTATGGCTTGAATCAAACTTTAGTGAGCGAACAGGACCTTCAATCTTTAGCGACTTTAGGCGTAAAGACGAAATTGGACTTCATCTTGAACCATGCTTCCGTCTTGTCACCACAATTTCAGTCTATTGTGGAAGAGGGCAGTCACTCGCCTTACTATGATTTCTTTATCGATTGGAATAAATTTTGGCAAGGACATGGTGAAATGACTGCAGAAGGGTATATTCAACCGGCTGCAGAATTTACTAACAAAATGTTCTTCCGTAAACCAGGCTTACCTATTTTAACGATTAGAACCAAAAATAATGAGCGATTGACTTTTTGGAATACCTTTTATCAAGAAAAAAAGTACCCACAAGTGACTACGCAACAATGGATGAAAGCATTGGCTATTCAATATGATCAAGCAGCAAGCATTCATGAAAAAGTACAAGCCCATCTTGAAGCGGATGCGCCATTGTCTGAATTAGATTTAGGAGCTTTGAACGCGTATTTGACCCCTGTTAAAGAGTATTTAGAAACACATTGTGAATATTTAGGGCAAATGGATTTAAATATCAAATCTCCCTTAGTTTGGGAATTTTATGCGCAAACCTTAGACCAATTAAAAGCCTATGGAGCTAGTATCGTGCGTTTGGATGCTTTTGCTTATGGCCCGAAAGAAGTAGGAGAGCGTAATTTCTTAAATGATCCTGGAACCTGGGAATTATTGGATAAAGTAAGTCAATTAGCAAAAGAACGTAACTTGACATTATTACCTGAAATTCATGAAAGTTACGAAGTGAAAATTCATGAAAAAATCGGTAGTGAAGGCTATTTAGTTTACGATTTCTTCTTACCGGGTTTAATTTTAGATACGATTGAAGGACAAAATGCTGAGCACTTAGCAACATGGATTGACGATATTTTAACGAAAGACCTAAAAACGGTCAACATGTTGGGTTGTCATGATGGGATCCCTTTATTAGACTTAAAAGGCTTATTACCAGAAACTCGTATTCAAGAATTGATTGACACTGTTGTCGGACGTGGTGGATATGTGAAGAATCTTCACGGCCAAAAAAATGTTTATTATCAAGTCAATGCGACTTACTTTAGTGCATTAGGCGAAGATGAGACCAAAATGATGTTAGCCCGTGCCATCCAACTCTTTATGCCAGGAAAACCACAAATTTGGTATTTAGATATTTTTGCTGGAACAAACAATCATGAAGCAGTTGCTAAAGCAGGCGCAGGTGGCCATAAAGAAATTAACCGTACGAATTTATCAGCGCAGGATATTGAAGAAGGATTGACGAAAAAAGTAGTGAAAGATCAACTGGCATTGATCAAATTTAGAAGTCAATTTGAAGCCTTTAATGAGGACGCAACAATTCATTATGATGTAAAAGACACTCATCTATCAATCGAATGGCAATATAATGGTGCCAAAGCATTGATGACAGTGGACTTAAGTCAACCAACAAGCTTATTGGTGAGTGGTACCTCAGCTGATGGAACAACCGTCTTTGAGTATCAGGGATAATTATTTTAAATTAAATTTAGCACCAAAGTGGGAGTAGACCAGAAGTAGAAAATCGATTGATTTTCGCTTCGTCGGCCTACCCCCGCACAGTTGGGAGTGAACCAAAAGTAGAAAATTGAATTATTTTCGCTTCGTTTGTTCACCCCCGCAAAGTTGGGAGTAGACCAGAAGTAGAAAATTGAATAATTTTCGCTTCGTTGGCCTACCCCCGCACAGTTGAGTAGGCCTCAGACAAGTCGTTAAGACGCAGTTTGAGGCCACTCAACCACTGCGCTTTTAAATATCGAGCAATAACTAGATTGAATTTTTTATGCTTATACCTAACTCATTAAGACGCAGATCGAGACCACTCAACCACTGCGCTTTTAATTAGCGAACAATCACTTGATTGAATTTACTGAATTGAGGCCTAACCTCATTAAGACGCAGATCGAGACCACTCAACCACTGCGCTTTTAATTAACGAACAATAATCTTAACTAAATTTATCAAGTTTATGCCCAGCCTCTACCTTGGTGCTTTTTTTACATTTAATACCCTCTTTGATAATCGAGTAAATTAACGGTTGGCATCTTGCCTTGTTGGTAAAGTGGGAAGTTTTCTAAGAAAATATCGATAATTCGCGGACTGTAAAAGTCACTAATCCCAGCTCGATGTGGGGTAATAATGACATTTTTCATGTCCCATAAGGGGCTATTTGCTGGTAAAGGTTCGACTTCAAAGACATCTAAGCCAGCTCCTTTAATCTCATTATTTAGGAGTGCTTGTATCATGGCTTTTTCATCGACTGATTTGCCACGGCCCACATTGATAAAAATAGCCTCATTAGCCATCGCGTTAAATTGTTTTTCAGCAAATAATTTATCGGTTGCCGGCGTATGTGGAAGACTATTGATAATATAGTCGTACTGCCCAAGTAATGAATCTAATTCTGCTATGGCATAACAATGGTTGAAAAAATCAACAGCATGCCCGGTACGATTCACTCCATCTACCGTCATATCAAATGCTTGAGCAATTTTAGCAAATGCTTGTCCGATTTCACCTGTGCCAATGGATAAGGCCTTTTTCCCTGTCAATTCACCATAATCGGCGGGGCGTTCCCATTGGTGTTTCATTTGATAATCTCTTGATGTATGGAGATGACGTGTAAACATAATTAAGTAACCGACAATTTGTTGAGCAATATTTGGAGCGTTCGCACCTTTTGCGGTTGTGATTATAATTTCATGTTCAGCTAATTCATCTAAGGGAATACTATCGACACCAACCATCCATAGTTGAATCCATTTAATGCTGTGGTCCATCGTTAGAGCGTCTACAATCTTATCACTCCAACCTAAGATGATTTCAAATTGTGCCAAATCTGCAGCTGTTATTTCAGATTCATTGATTTCAACCAAATCAGCTTGAGTTTTACTCTGTAATAATTTAAATTGTGCCTCATTCAATTGAGGCAGAACAGCAATTTTCATATAAACCTCCTATATTACACTTCTTTTCTTCATTTTAGCGTATGCGCAGTAAATATTCAAAAGAGTCGATTAATTGACAAGGTTAACTATAGGGTTATAATATATTTATTAGAAAATTATGAGAGGTGGAAATATATGATCAATCGTGAAACAGCCCCAATTGAACAAACTTGGGACTTAACCACATTATTTCAAGATGAAAAAAGCTATGAGGAAGCACTCGACAAATTAGTGTTGGACACAGAAAACTTTACTAAGCAGTATCGAGGTCAGATACAAACAGCTACCGATGTGAATGCTGCTTTTGCTAATTATCGTTCGATTTTAGAATTAAGAGCGCGCATCCTCCCTTATGCCAGTTTGCCAGTAAATGCGAACACTTTAGATAAAGAAGCACAAAAACGCTATAGTCATGCTAGCCGTATTTTAGCGAATGTATCGGCGCAATTGTCTTTCTTTGAAAATGAAGTGGCGAACATTGCAGATGATATATTAAAAGAAGCGGCCAAAAATGCAGAAGATCAATTAGCGATTACTAAAATTATTAAACAAAAACCGCATCAATTATCGCCAGAAACAGAAGCGACCTTAGCGGCGTTATCCAATACACTTGATTATCCATATCAAGGATATAATGACATTAAATTCAAAGATTTACACTTCCCTGATTTTGAAGTGAATGGACAATTACATGAAATGACCTATAACAGTTTTGAAGGGCGTCAAGAAGCGACTCCTGATACTGATCTTAGAAGAGCAGCTTTTCGCAACTTTTCTGATACTTTAAGTCGTTATCAACATTCCACTGCCTCAGTTTATAATGCCCAAGTTCAAACGGAAAAAACAATGGCGACCTTACGTGGATATGATTCAGTCATTGATTATTTACTTGAACGACAAGATGTGACCGTTGATTTATATAACCGTCAAATCGATGTGATTATGGATGAGTTAGCTCCTCATATGCGTCGTTATGCACAGTTGATTGGTGAGATTTATCAATTGGATGAAGTTCATTATGAGGATTTAAAATTGGATATTGATCCACCTTTCTCACCCAATGTAACCTATCAGGAAGCGCAACAGTATGTGTTGGATGGCTTAGCTCAACTAGGAGAAGATTATTTAGCGATTATGCGTGAAGCATTTGATAATCGTTGGATTGATTACGCCGAAACACGTGGTAAGAGAACTGGTGCGTTTTGTAATTCACCTTATGGTACTAATTCGTTTATCCTTATGTTCTTTTCAGAAAACATGTCAGATACGATGACTCTGGCTCATGAGTTAGGTCATGCTGGTCATTTTCAAATGGCGCATCGCTATCAAAATATTTTAAATGCTCGTCCTTCTATGTACTTTGTAGAAGCGCCATCTACTGCTAATGAATTATTAGTTGAAAATCATTTATTAGATGTAGCAGGTGAAGATATAAGAATGAAGCGTTGGATTATCTCGCAAATGGTAGGAAAAACTTATTATCATAATTTTGTGACCCATTTATTAGAAGCGTATTATCAACGCGAAGTTTATCGCTTAGTGGATCAAGGAAAGAGTGTTGATGCGGAGACATTGAATCGTATTTATCGCGAAACCTTAGAAAAATTCTGGGGTGATAGTGTCGTACTAACAGAAGGGGCAGAACTCACTTGGATGCGTCAGCCTCATTATTATATGGGACTGTATTCATACTCTTATTCAGCAGGTTTAACCATTGGAACCCAAGTAGCGAACAATATTCGTCAACAAGGAGCAGCAGCTGCCGAACAATGGATTAAAGTGTTGCAAATGGGCGGTTCTAAATCGCCATTGGAATTAGCCAAAGCAGCCGATGTAGATGTTTCAACTGATCAACCATTAAAATCAACGATTGCCTATATCGGTCGCTTAATCGACCAATTAGAAAACTATACGAAAGAATTAAATAAATAATGGGGAAAGACACTCGAGAATAAGACTATAAAATAGTCAATTCAAAAGGAGTGTCTTTTACTGTATAGTTAACCAAATATTGAAATTGCACTAATTAAAAGACTTAAAACAGTATCTTAGCAAAAGAGGTTTTAAGCTAATTCAACATGCGAGGGTGGGGGTATAAGAGTTGAAATCTATTCGATTTGCTAGTGATTGTCCACCCTATAATGGTTCAGTTAATTTCAAGTTGTGGAGTGTTGACAAACTACTAAAGCTGCTTATCAAAAGAAATTAAAAATATTATGATGAAAGGAACGCTATATTTGGCTAAAAAAGCATTGGAAATAGTTTTGAATATAGCTGAGAATAGAATTTGATACTAAAAAGATAAGCGATTTACTGATTTAGAGTAAAATAATTTTAATAAAAAATTAAACAAACCATGTGATTTATTGTGCGATTTTAGAAGTGATTCGTTAAAGAGGCTGGGCATAAACTTGATAAATATAGTTAAGATTATTATTTGTTAATTAATAGCGCAGTGGTTGAGTGGTCTCAAACCGCGTCTTAAAGAGATTTGGTTTAAATTTGATAAATTCAATTAAGTGAGTTCTCGATAATAAAAAGCGCAGTGGTTGAGTGGTCCCAAACTGCGCCTTAATGAGTTAGGTATAAGCATAAAAAATTCAATCTAGTTATTGCTCGATATTTAAAAGCGCAGTGGTTGAGTGGCCTCAAACTGCGTCTTAACGAGTTAGATATTAACATAAAAAATTCAATCAAGTTATTGCTTGATATTTAAAAGCGCAGTGGTTGAGTGGTCTCAAACTGCGTCTTTCGACTTGTTAGAGGCCTACTCAACTGTGCGGGGGTAGGCCGACGAAGCGAAAATCATTCGATTTTCTACTTCTGGTCTACTCCCAACTGTGCGGGGGTGGACAGACAAAGCGAAAATCATTTGATTTTCTACTTTTGGTCCACTCCCATCCACATCAGATATTTAGAAAAATGAATTCTATTTAAAAATATTTTTAAATAACTATTGTATTTGACAGAAAAATGGAGTATACTCTATTTAAATAAAATTTGAAATAGAAAGGTGTGATGGTGTTGGGTGTGAATCAAATCTTGTCAGCATTGGCCGACGAAACACGACGAAATATTTTAATGTTGTTACGTAAAGGAAAAATTAGTTCAGGCGAGATTGCTGAAAATTTAGAAATGACACCGCAAGCCTTATCCTATCATTTGAAAAAATTAAGAGAGGCGGACTTAATATATGAAACGAAATATAAAAATTTCATTTATTATGAGCTGAATTTAACGGTATTAGATGATGCGATTATGTGGATGAATCAATTGATGGGAGGAAATCATAATGAAAATAAATAAAACCAATAAACTAATATTAGGTATCTTAATGATTATGCCACTATTATTAGCAATCATTTTCTATCCTAATTTACCTGAGAAAATTCCCATGCACTATGGAATGAATAATCAAGTCGATCGTTGGGGAAGTAAAAACGAAATCTTTCTATTTCCAGCTTTGCTAGTGGTAATAGGGTTGTCAATGCAATACATTACCAAAAGATTAGCTGAGAAAGAGCAAACCGGAACCAACAATCAAAAATTATCAGTTAAAGTGACTTATGCGACCTTAGTTTTGTTAAATTTAATGTTTGGCTATACCCTCTATGCGACCGTGAATGGCATTGCCGATTTAAATGATGTTCCCGTACCTTTAGGCAGATTTACAGGTATTATATTAGGCTCTTTATTAATCTTTATTGGTAACCTTTCACCTAAAGCCAAATTAAATAAAAATAGCTGGATCAATATTGGTTTTAGAACACCTTGGAGTAAGAAAAATGAAGAAACATGGCGCCGTACACAAATGGCTAGCGGTTATGTTTCTGTCATTGCAGGATTGATGTTAATCATTTCGTCATTTTTTGTAAAAGCTCAATGGATGCCAATTGTTATTTTAGTGACGCTTTTAAGCTTTGCAATTGGTGTGAGTATTTATTCATATTGGTTGGCTAAAAAGTATTAATTGGCTTACATAATAGCGCATTGACCTATATAATAAAATCATAGTTTGATTTCGAAAGAATCACCTTACAAATTAACCGTCAATAAAAGACAGAAGAGGATCAGTATGGTAAAAATAGTGCCCCATTTATAGTTTGATGATAATGCAAAAGAAGCGGTCGAATTTTATACAAGTTTAATTAAAGGCTCAAAAGTTAATTGGCTTTATACCATCACCGACACACCATCAGGAGATTGTGATTTATTAGAATTTGAAATTGCAGGTAAAACAATAGCGGCCATTTCAGGAGGTCCCTATTTTCAATTAGACGAAAGCATCTCCTTCATGTTGAGTTGTGACTCTAAAGAAGAGGTTAGTCGCTTAACGGAAGCATTTTTAGCAGATGGCCAAGTGATGATGCCCTTAGGCGAATATCCATTTAATCCACATTATACGTGGGTAAAAGATAAATATGGCATGACCTGGCAATTATTTACCGATGACTCACTAAGCCAACCATATAAGTTAGAATATTGCTTATTATTTGCAGATAAATTAGTTGGCTTAGCCAAACCAGCTCTTGAATATTATGGACAATTATTTAATACGCCAGTTTTGGATGTTAATGAATATCAACCAGGGGAAGCACATGATGACCGTGCCAAAATTAATTATGGAAAAATTGTGATGGAGGATACTGCCATTATTGCGATGGACCATGGTTATACTGGAGACAAAGTGTTTTCTGAAGCTGTCTCATTAATGGTTTACTGTGACACACAAGAAGAAGTGGATACCTATTGGGAGGCGTTAAACCACGTACCAGCAGCTGCTCAATGTGGCTGGTGTAAAGACCAATTTGGGGTTTCTTGGCAAGTAGTGCCAAGCTGGTTAATGACTTCATATCAATCAGATAACCTCGAAGGAATCAAAGCTGTGAATCAAGCCGTATTAAAAATGAAAAAATTAGATTTAGCTGCAATGCAAGCGGCATTTGAAAGTGCAAAAGACTAATTGCCGTAGTGTTGCCAAACCAAAAATAAGTACATACGAATTAACCCACGCAAAACCAAACGCAAAAATTATCGTTTGATTTTGCGTGGGGTTTGTATTACAATAGCAGAATTTTAATGGAAAACGGCTATGTTATTAGAAAAGGAATGGTCGTGGTACCAAATATATTAGTCAATAATTTATTTTTGTTCTCTCTATTCAGGTAACCATTTTATATATATAATAAAGCATAAACTTGATTGACCAAGTTAGAATTTGTGCCATATTGAGTTTATAATACACCGATCACGAAGAAAACTATTTTGCCATACGTGAAGTGAAGTAATTAATCGAAAAATTGTGTGTAGGAAAGAAGAGAGTAGGGTGCGCAATTTACTTCATCTTGTTACAACACAGTTAAAAATTATCATGCAGTAGATTTTTTGCGTTGCATCTTACAAACTGATGGAATTGACAGAGGTACGTGTTAAAACTCTTACGCAGTAGATTTTGGTCGCTTCAATTTTCTGCAAATAAAACAAAAACACCACTCATTTGAAAACGAGTGGTGTTCATTATTTATCTTATTGTTCTAATAAAGCAAAACCTTCATCGATAACATTTTTCAATGTGGTAGATGATAAATTCATTTTTTCAGTTTCAGCATCGTTTAATGGGATTTCGATAACAGTCTCGATACCTTGACGACCAATCACGGCTGGAGCTCCGATAAAGATATCTTTTTGACCATATTCACCATTTAAATATACTGATAATGGAAAGACCGCTTTATTATCGTCTAAGATAGCTTTACAAATACTTGCTAAGGCAACAGCGATACCATAGTAAGTTGCACCTTTTTTAGCGATAATTTCATAAGCAGCATCACGTACTTTAAAGAAGATGTTAACTAATTCTTCTTCATCAACTTCTGGGTGAATTTTAACCCAGTCAGCGATTTGTAATCCACCGATGTTAGCGTGTGACCAAACAGGGAATTCTGTATCACCGTGTTCCCCTAAGATATAACCGTGAACGTTACGCGCATCAACGCTAACCAAGTCAGCAATACGTTGACGGAAACGTGCTGTATCTAATGAAGTACCTGTTCCAATAACACGTTCTTTAGGGAACCCACTGAATTTCCAAGTAGCATAAGTTAAAACATCAACTGGATTTGAAGCGATTAAGAAGATGCCATCGAAACCAGATGCGACGATTTCACCGATAATTCCTTTGAAGATTTTTAAGTTTTTGTGTACTAAGTCTAAACGTGTTTCACCTGGTTTTTGAGCAGCACCAGCAGTGATTACGACAATATCTGCATCATGACAGTCTGCGTATGTTGCAGCATAGATTTTTTTAGGCGAGGTAAATGCTAATGCACTCGATAAGTCTAAGGCATCCCCTTCTGTTTTCTCTGTGTTAATATCGATAATACCTAACTCACGACCAATATTTTGTGTAACAGTTGCAAATGCAAAACTTGAACCAACAGCGCCATCTCCAACTAAGATAATTTTGCTTTTTGATGATTTTTGTGACATTTAGCAAACCTCCTATATTATATTGTTTTTTATAGTATAACAAATAATTATATAAAATTAAAGCTAAAAAAAGTATTTTATCAAAGAAAAATAATGCTAACGCTTTATTTACAATGTAACAGTTTTCAAATGGTACTAATACAGATTTATATAAAACGACTTTTCAAAATAGTTATGCTATAATAAGTCTACAGATAAAAAATAGGTGGTACACAATGAAATTAATTATTGGATTAGGCAACCCAGGAAGTAAATATGATGGGACACGTCATAATATTGGTTTTGATGTCGTTGATCGATTTTTGGACAAACATTCTTTATCAATGACGGATCAAAAGTTTAGAGCTGATTATACGAGCTGGCATCATAATGGTGAGCGAATTTATTTTATGAAACCTTATACGTATATGAACTTATCAGGAGAAGCAGTGCTTCCTCTAATGAGTTATTTTGGGATTGGCATGGAAGATATTTTGGTTATTTATGATGACTTAGATTTGGAACCGGGTCGTATTCGTTTACGTCGCAATGGGAGTTCGGGCGGCCATAATGGGATGAAGAGTATTATTGAGATGCTAGGTAGTCAAGAATTTAACCGTATCAAAGTCGGAATTGGTAGACCATCAGGTGGCTGGAAAGTTGTGGATCATGTTTTAGCACCATTTTCCCCAGAAGATCGAGTTACGATTGACGCGACCATTGATCGAGTGGTTGAAGCGATAGAACATTGGATCGAACATGATGATTTTTCAGCAACCATGAATATTTACAATCAAAAATAACCAGTAAAATTTAAATAAAAATTGGCTTGGATAGATATGAATATTCTTTCCAAACCAGTAAAATTTTAGTATTTGCGCAGTGATTGAGTAGCTAATAAACATCGTCCATACAGACTTGTTTATTAACTACTCAATGGTGCGGGGGTGGGAGACGAAGCAGAGATAATCTTATTTTCTACTTGTTACTCACTCCCCTTTGTGTGTTGTTAGGAGAATTATATTAATGATAAATTATTTAAATAAAGAGCCATTTTCAAAGGTTGTTCAGGAGCTGATTAAGTTTCAAGCTTCGGGAAGCCAACAATTAGTAACGGGGGTTGATGACAGCGCTCGGGCTGTTTTGTGGGCACAATTATTCAATGAACAACCAAGACAATTATTAATCGTTGAACCCGTTGCGACTCATTTAACACAATTAGTTGATGATTTACAGCAGTTATTACCCGATTATCCGGTTCATTTATTTCCGGTAGAAGAAGCCATGCCGATTGAATTTTCAGTGGCTTCATTTGATAATCAAGCGATGCGCGTTGAAGCCTTAACGGCTTTAGCCAGTGGTGAACCTTGTGTGATTGTCGCATCTGGGTTGGCATTAAGAAAAAGATTAACGCCGGTATCTATTTGGAAAGAGGCCCAAGTAACATTAAGTTTAGGCGATGATATTGAACGATTAGCACTGGAAAAGCGTTTAAACTACTTAGGCTATACGCGTGAGTCAATGGTACAATCTCCGGGAGAATATAGTATTCGTGGTAGTATTATTGACTTCTATCCATTAAATTATGAATATCCAGTTCGCTTAGATTTCTTTGATACAGAACTAGATTCCATCCGTTTCTTTGATGCGGAAACCCAAGAATCAATTGACAATGTTGAGTCTATTCAATTATTACCTGTTAAAGATGTTTTGTTCAGTTTAGAAGAGCAACAAGCAGTCTTACCTCAAATTCAGGCTGATTTAGAAAAAAGAGTGAAAAAAATCAAAGATGATGAGACTCAAGAACAAGTTATGAA
Source organism: Globicatella sulfidifaciens DSM 15739 (assembly GCF_900167405.1). Taxonomy (GTDB): domain Bacteria; phylum Bacillota; class Bacilli; order Lactobacillales; family Aerococcaceae; genus Globicatella; species Globicatella sulfidifaciens. The sequence continues at coordinate 109,975 of NZ_FUWO01000001.1, read as the reverse complement.
AGGGATGACTGATCATCTTGAACGTCTTCAACATGGGGAGCCGATGCAATATCATTTGGCTTACTTAGAATACCGTGATACCAAGGGAACCACCCTTGTAGATTATTTAGCCGATGATGGTACCCTTATTATTAATGAATTAGATCGGATTCAAAATCGTGAACGTCAATCGATTGAGGAAGATTTATTTTGGATTGAACAAGAAATGACTAAAGGGAATTTATTACCCGGTCTTTCTATTAAAGTGGAAGCGACAGAACAAATTAAAAATGCCAAACAGCCTAAAATTTATTGTTCGGTCATTCAACGTGGATTAGGTAAATTAACGTTTAGAGCCATTCATCATATCCATTATCGCAGTATGAATCAATTCTTTAATCAAATGCCATTGGTTAAAACAGAAATCGACCATTGGTTGAAACAAGAAAATATTGTACAAGTCGTTTTACCTACACTTGAAGAAGCAAGAAAAGCTCAGGCGCGTTTTGAAGAATATGGCATTCAACCGGTTATCATTCAAGATACAGCCACCTTTAGTCCGCAAGCGGTCAATATCGTAGTAGGCAATTTAACCAATGGATTTGAATTGCCGGTTGCTAAATGGGTAGTGCTAACTGGTAAAGAATTATTCAATCAGGTTAAGCGACGTAGCGTACGCAAGCAAACTTTATCTAATGCTGAGCGTATTAAAAGCTATTCAGAACTTGAAATTGGTGATTATGTCGTTCATATTAACCATGGGATTGGGCAGTATACCGGGGTAGAAACCATTGAAATTAATGGCGTCCATCGCGATATGGTATCGGTCGTATACCAAGACAACTCGCGCATTTTATTACCTGTTGATCAAATTCAACTTTTACAAAAATATGTTGCATCTGAGTCCAAAGTACCTAAGTTAAATAAATTAGGGGGCGCTGAATGGCAGAAGACCAAAGCCAAGATAGCGACTAAAATTGAAGACATTGCGGATGAATTGATTGAGTTATATGCCAAGCGTGAAAATCAAAAAGGTTATGCATTTGGACCCGATACTCCAGAGCAAGCAGCGTTTGAAAATGCCTTTAGTTATGTGGAAACAGAGGATCAATTACGTTCTACGGCTGAAATTAAAGCCGATATGGAAAAAGAACGACCAATGGACCGCTTATTAGTGGGAGATGTAGGCTATGGTAAGACCGAAGTCGCGATGCGAGCGGCCTTTAAGGCTGTAATGGATGGTAAACAAGTGGCCTTTCTGGTGCCGACTACTATTTTAGCGCAACAACATTATAATTCTTTAATAGAACGTTTCGTTGACTTTCCTGTTAATATAGGTCTTTTAAGTCGCTTTGTTACGCAAAAGCAACAGAAAGAAACGATAACAGGATTAGCCTTAGGTAAAATAGATATTGTCGTTGGTACGCATAGAGTTTTATCGAAAGATATTGAATTTGCTGATTTAGGCCTATTAGTCGTCGATGAAGAGCAACGTTTTGGGGTAAAACATAAAGAACGCTTGAAACAATTAAAATCTCAAGTCGATGTCTTAACTTTAACGGCAACGCCGATACCACGAACCTTGCATATGTCGATGATTGGTGTGCGTGACTTATCGGTTATTGAGACGCCACCAAATGATCGTTTTCCAGTGCAAACCTATGTGATGGAGCGAAATGAAGCAGCGATTAAATCGGCCATTGAACGTGAAATGGCCCGTGGTGGACAGTGTTTCTATTTATATAATCGGGTCGCCACCATTGATCAACGTGCCCAAGAATTACAAGAATTAGTACCGGAAGCTCGTGTCGCTGTTGCGCATGGTCAAATGACAGAAGTGCAATTAGAGACCATCTTAATTGATTTTATCAATGGTGCGTATGATATATTAGTCACAACCACGATTATTGAAACCGGTGTGGACATTCCCAATGCGAATACTTTATTTGTTGACATGGCTGATCATATGGGGCTGTCAACCTTGTATCAATTAAGAGGACGGGTAGGTCGAACGAACCGGGTGGCCTATGCCTACTTAATGTATGAGCCGTTTAAACAATTAAGTGAAGTCAGTGCTAAACGATTGCAAGCCATTCAAGAATTTACTGAATTGGGGAGTGGCTTTAAAATTGCAATGCGTGACTTATCGATTCGGGGTGCTGGTAATTTATTAGGGAAGCAACAATCCGGCTTTATCGATTCTGTTGGTTTTGATATGTATTCTCAAATGTTAAAAGAAGCCGTGGATGTTAAACGTGGCTTGAAGAAACCCGTCTCAGAAGAAACTTCAGAAAGTATTGAGTGGGACTTAATGATCGATGCTTATTTACCCTCTTCTTATATTAGTGATGAACGTCAAAAAATTGCTATTTATAAATCGATTCAACAAGTGGATTCTGAAGAATCTTATCGACAATTACAAGATCAGTTGATTGACCGTTTTGGTGAATTTCCTGATGAAGTGAGTGATTTATTAGAGATTGCCTTAATTAAGCATTATGGTTTACTAGCTGGCGTTGAACAAATTAAGCAGAAAAATGATCAAGTGGAAGTGACTTTTAATCCGCGCATGACGCGGAAATTACAAGGGGCAACCATTTTCGAATTATTGCAAGATATTCCGGTGAAAATTAAAGTAGCAGTTGAAAAAGAACAGCTGAAGGTAACCTTGCAAGTACGAGGTATACCAAGTTATCAATGGTTAGGTTATTTGAAAAACTTAACCCAAGCCATTGCTGAAAGAAAAAAGTAAAGGAGCAATAGCAGATGAGATTAGATAAGTTTTTAAAAGTATCACGATTGATTAAACGTCGTACTGTTGCGAAAGAAGTAGCTGACCAAGGACGTATTAAGATTAACGATACTGTTGCTAAATCGAGTTCAACCGTTAAGATTGGTGATACCTTAGAGATTCGTTTTGGTAATCGTATTATGACAGTCGAGATTTTAGATATTCGTGATACCACGAAGAAAAATGAAGCAGTCGAGTTATATAAGATTATCTCAGAAGAAAGAATTGAAAAAGAGATTCCAATTATTGATGAATTTTTAAGTTAAACTTAAATCATCATGCAACCAAAGTTTCAGACGAATAATTAAGAAAATTTTAAAAGAAAAAATTAGCCTTTTATGGTAATTATGTTCTTTCAATGATATACTCATGATGTATGAGTATTGGAGGTGAGACAATGGCTCAATATAATAGAAATAAATCTAAGAAAACTATCAAAGGAAAATACCAAAAGCAGTTTAATTTCTTTTTTACTGTAGTTTGTTTACTTTTGATAGGGGTAGCTTGCTTTTCCTTAATGAACAATATTGGAAAAAAGCAAGCGACACTTGAGCAATTGACTCAAGTCCAAGCAAAACATAATCAAGCGGTCGAAAAAAATCGACAAGCGCAACAAGAATACAATCAAGTACAAGATAGTGAATATTTAGAACAAGTCGCACGCCGAGATTACTATTACTCAAAAGAAGGCGAAATTATTTTCGACCTTGGAGAGACGGAAACTGTTTCAGAGGAAACAACCATCCTTCCAGAATAACTTATTTAATGTTTTACAATGTCTTATTATTAAAGACAATTTTTAAGGAGGAAAAAGCATTTTATGTCAGTTGAAGTGGGGCAGAAAGTTACAGGGAAAGTAACCGGAATTACACATTTTGGTGCTTTCGTCGAATTGCCAGAGAATCAATCTGGATTAGTTCATATTAGTGAGGTATCCGATGGATTCGTAAAAGATATCAATTCCGTTCTTTCGGTAGGACAAGAAGTGGAAGTAAAGGTATTGACTATCGCCAACGATGGAAAGATTAGTTTATCAATCCGTCAAGCTAATGAAAATAAAACAGAGGAGAGACCTCAACGTCAAGGTTTTAGAAAAGGGTCAGATAATCAGTCATCAGAACCAAGATTTAAAAAGAACTTTGATGGCGTAAGTAATGAGAATCGTAATTTCCCCAATAAATTTGGAAACCAAAATACGAATCACAATAACAATCGTCAAACAAGTGATTTTGATCAACTGATGAGTAATTTCCTTAAAGATAGTGAAGAACGATTAACTTCAATTAAACGTAATACAGAAGGCAAACGTGGTGGCCGCGGCGGACGTCGTAGCTAATAACATTTAGACAAAGCACTTGTTTTTGACCGCAGGTTATAAGCAAGTGCTTGTTTTATGTGAAAGATAGGTGTGTATAGATGGAAAAAACGATTATGAAAGTGGAAAATCAACTCGATGCTTGGAGAGAATGGCAACAAGCGAAAGTGGTCTTACTAGCCGTTTCAGGTGGCGTCGATTCAGTCGTGTTATTTGATATCATTTATAAATTAAACCAAAAACTAGAGCAACCTAAAAAAATCGTCCTAGCTCATTTTAATCATCACCTTCGACCAGAAAGTGACATTGATGCGAATCTTGCTAAAACATTAGCCGAAAAACATCAAATTATTTATTATGTAAAAAGTTGGGATAATCCAGCAACTAAAAATGTCGAAGCAGCAGCAAGAGACGCGCGATACCAATTTTTTGCAGAAGTAATTGAAAATGAAGCAGTAGATATCTTATTAACCGGACATCATTTAAATGATTTAGCTGAGACCGTACTGATGCGCTTAACACGTGGTACTTCGTTAAAAGGATTACGAGGTATCGAAGCAAATTATCGTCGCTTGTTAATGACTGTTGACAAAAGACCAGTCTATGTTCAAATGATGCGCCCGTTATTAACGATACCCAAAACAGAACTATATGATTATGCAGCAGATAATGACTTAGGGTATGTAGAAGATGTTTCTAATCAAGATACTAAATATTTCCGAAATCGAATTCGTCATCAAGTTTTGCCAGTGTTCGAACAAGAAAACCCTAGTTTTTTAGAAAATATGTTAGCCCTTCAAGAGCAACTACAAGCAAGTTATTCGGTACATTACGCGAATTATTTAAAGCATGAGCCAATGTTGTTAATGTACTCAGAAAAAATGCGTTGGGTTTTATATGTGCCAGCATTTGTCGAATTAGAAGAAAATCAACGAAAAGTATTTTTAGCGCTCTTTTTTGAAGAACGTTTAGTGGAAGATATTCCTACCTATACAAAAGAGGCGATTGATCGGGTTGAACAAGTGATTATGAATGATCGGCTACCGAATAGTAGTTTTCAATTAAATGAAAATTGGGTGGTGCGACGAGAATATGATTTTATCTATATCCAACCGAAAGAAGAGGAAAATCAAATTGATCAAAAGTTGAGTGTTCAAATAAAGCACCTCAATCACTGGCATATAATCAGTGAGAACGAACAAATTGGATTATTTGATGAACGTTATTTTTCAACCTCTCAAGTATTGGAGATGGACTATTCTTTACGCTTATATTTAAAGCCTGATCAGTTGCGGGGCTTTTATGTGCGTCATCGCAAAGATGGTGACCGCTTAGCCCTAAATGATGGGCATGGCGATATTTTTCATAAAAAAGTAAGTCGTTATATGATAGATAATAAAATTCCCTTGAATGATCGTAATCAGATGTGGTTGCTGTGTGATCGACAAGAAGAAGTGATTGCGATTATCGGTCATATATCATCAAGAAATTATCGTCATCGTCATCCTGCGGCTGAAAGTTACTTATTTTTATACCGAAAAATGCAAGACTAATAGAAAAGATTATGTTAAAATGAAGGTTATCGAATGGTTAAAGGAGACTTATATGTTAGAACAAGATATTGAACGTGTAGTAGTCAGTCGTGAAGAAATAAAAGCTGCATGTGAAAAATTAGGAAAACAATTAACAGAAGATTATCAAGGTAAAGATGTGCTGGTTGTAGGAATCTTACGAGGCGCTGCTTTATTCATGATGGATATTATTAGAGAAATGGATTGCCATCTTGAAATGGATTTTATGGATGTTTCAAGTTATCATGGTGGGACTTCTTCATCAGGTGAAGTTAAGATTATTAAAGACTTAGACTCTCGCGTTGAAGGGCGTCATATTTTAATTGTAGAAGACATTATTGATACAGGTCGTACACTACGTTACATCATAGATTTATTAAAATATCGTAAAGCAGCCTCAGTCAAAGTGTGCGCTTTAACTGACAAACCAGAAGGACGTGTCGTTAAAGATGTCAAAGCGGACTATGTGGGGATTGAAGTTCCTAATGAGTTTTTAGTAGGATATGGCTTGGATTACGAACAAAAATATCGTAACCTACCTTACATTGGAGTCCTAAAACCAGAAATCTATACTAAAGGCAAAAAATAAGACTTTTCGAATTTAATATGGTATTATAGTCAAGATATTAAATCGGATCGGAGGATAAAAGATTATATGAAAAATCCAAAACGTAATAATCCCAATAATCCCAATAATCAAAAACCGAATCGTAATATGATGAAAGGCCCATTCTTTTATTTATTGCTTTTCTTAGCGTTTATGGGGATTTTCCAATTATTTACGGGTGATTTATTTTCAGGTAATAAATCAAATGAAATAAGTGCCAGTGAATTTGTACAAAAATTAGAAGATGGACAGATCAAGTCCTTTGAAATCCAGGCAGGGGCTGGAGTTTATAATATTAATGGTCAATTTAATTCGACCACTGAAGCTCAAACCACTGACCGGGATACTTTTATTGAAGTTTTACAAAATTCGAGTACCTCGAATCGTTTTACCACCAAAGTGTTGGGTAACGATTCAACCATTAGACAAATAACCGAATTAGCACAAAACTCAGAAACAGAAATTAAGACGATTTCAGAATCGAACTTAGAAATGTGGATATCGATAATCCCATTTGTGATTTTAATGATTCCGGCTTTCTTCTTAATGTTTTCGATTTTCCAACAAAGTGGCGGTGGCGGTGGCCGTAATGTGATGAACTTTGGTAAAACCAAATCACGTGAAGTCAATAAAGAGAAAGTCAAAGTACGCTTCTCTGATGTTGCCGGTGCTGAGGAAGAAAAACAAGAATTAGTTGAGATTGTGGATTTCTTAAAAAATCCTAAAAAATATGCTGAATTAGGGGCACGTATTCCTTCAGGGGTGTTATTAGAAGGTCCTCCAGGGACAGGTAAAACCTTATTAGCAAAAGCCGTAGCGGGTGAAGCTGGCGTCCCATTCTTTAGTATTTCAGCGTCAGAATTCGTTGAGATGTTCGTTGGGGTCGGAGCGAGCCGTGTACGTGATTTATTTGAAAATGCAAAAAAAGCAGCACCTGCAATTATCTTTATTGATGAGATTGATGCTGTAGGTCGTCAACGTGGAGCTGGTATGGGTGGTGGCCACGATGAACGTGAACAAACCCTTAACCAATTATTAGTTGAGATGGATGGTTTTGAAGGAAATGAAGCCGTAATTGTGATTGCTGCAACGAACCGTTCAGATGTGTTAGACCCGGCTTTATTACGTCCAGGACGTTTTGACCGCCAAATTTTAGTTGGTAATCCAGATGTAAAAGGTCGTGAAGCGATTCTGAAAGTTCATGCCCGCAATAAGAAGTTCGCACCAGATGTGGATTTAAAAGTAATTGCCCAACAAACACCAGGTTCATCAGGGGCGGAGTTAGAAAACTTATTAAACGAAGCCGCATTAATAGCAGCCCGCTTCAATCGTAAAGAAATTACGATGGGTGACTTAGATGAAGCGCAAGACCGTGTGGTAGCTGGACCGGCTAAACAAGACCGTGTCATTTCTGCTGTACAAAGAAGAACCATTGCTTATCATGAAGCAGGTCATACGGTTGTCGGAATGGTCTTAAGTGATGCACGAGTGGTTCATAAAGTAACCATTGTACCACGTGGTCGAGCAGGTGGATATGCCATTATGTTACCTAAAGAAGATCGCTTTATCGTGACCAAGAAAGAATTATATGAACAAGTTGTTGGCTTATTAGGTGGACGTGTGGCTGAAGAAATTGTCTTTAACTCACAATCTACTGGAGCAAGTAATGACTTTGAACAAGCGACTAACATTGTCCGTGCCATGGTAACCCAATACGGAATGTCAGATAAATTAGGTACGGTTCAATTTGAAGGCAATGAATCTGTTTTCGTTGGTCGTCAATACGGACAAAGTGCCCATTATTCAGAGCAGGTTTCTTACGAAATCGACTTAGAAATTCGTCGTATTATGAATGAAGCCCATGAAGAAGCGCATCGTATTATTAACGAACATCGTGAACAATTAAATGTCATCGCTGAAAAATTATTAGAAGTTGAAACCTTAGATAAACGTCAAATTAAATCACTTTTTGAAACAGGTGAAATGCCAACACCTTATAGTAATGGTGAAGAACCAGAGGAAGAAGTGAGAACTTTTGAAGAAGCTAAAGAAAAAGCGGATCGTGATTTAGAAACTAATTTAGCTGAAGATGCAGCCAAACATCATCCACATGCTACTGATAGTTCAAAGGATTCTAACAAGCTGAATTCAGAAGTCGACGGTGAATTTGAAGAAATATCTTCAGAATCAGATTCAACCGAAACTAATTTAGACGAAGAATAATCATCATTAATTAGTATCAAAGAGGCTGGGTAAATGCTAAAATTTTCCCGGCCTCCATTTTTTTTACTCAAATTGCGCTTAAAAAATTTAATGAATTATGACGAGCGATTGACTTTATTAAAAAGCTAAACGTTCAATTGTCTATTTGAGTCAAAGAACTTTCAATTTAAAAAACTTTTTGTTAAACTATGAAAGGTTATTAACAACTGAGAGAGAAAATAACATTATAAATAAAATGATTCGATGAAAGGAAAAAGAATATGACAGATCAAATTTTAAAAGCTGTTGCCTATGATGGGCAAGTACGTGTGTTTGTATTAGACTTTACTAAAACGGTTGATGAAGCACATCGTCGTCATGATACATGGCATACATCCACTGCGGCTTTAGGACGAACTTTAATAGCAACAAGTTTATTAGGATCCAACTTAAAAGGAGAGGACCGTATCAGTGTGGAAGTGTTGGGTGAAGGTCCCGCTGGGCGAATTGTCACGGATGGTGATTCAGTTGGTAATGTACGCGGGTATATCCAAAATCCCCATGTGGCTTTAGAATTAAATGGCAAAGGAAAATTAGATGTAGCGGGTGCGGTAGGATTACCGGGAACCTTAACCGTTAGAAAGTATATTACCGGTGCAGATGAACCATTCTCGGGTCAAGTACCATTAATTAGCGGGGAATTAGCAGAAGACTTCACTTATTATATGGCGATATCAGAACAAACACCTTCTTCGATTGGACTAAGTGTGTTAGTGAACCCTGATGAATCCGTAGCAGCGGCGGGTGGTTTTATGATTCAAGTGATGCCAGGTGCGACTGAAGAAACAATCGATAATTTAGAGGCGCGTATTAATTCAATTGGTCGCTTCTCTGATTTGTTAGATCAAAAGAAACCATTAGAAGAATTATTAGATATCTTAGTAGGTGAAAATAATTCTAAAATTTTAGACAAGCATGAAGTTGCGTTCTACTGTCCATGTAGCAAAGAACGTTTTGCTAAAAGTTTAAAAATGATTGGTAATGATGAGATTAATGCAATGATCGAAGAAGATCATGGAGCAGAACTAGTGTGTCATTATTGTAATGAACATTATCAATTTACTGAAGATGAATTAAAGGCATTAGTAGTTGAGGGATAGTTATGTTTAAAATAGGTAATATACAAATTGATAATCCAATTGTGGTGGCACCGATGGCTGGAGTATCAAATTCGGCATTTAGAACGATTGTCAAACAATTCGGAGCTGGATTAGTAGTCTGTGAAATGATTAGCGACAAAGGGATTCAATTCCGTAATGAAAAGACCTTAAGTATGTTGCATATCGCTGAAAATGAATATCCTTTAAGCATTCAAATTATGGGTGGTAATCGCGAAACATTGGTTGAAGCAGCAAAATATGTGGCTGAAAATACGGAATGTGCCATTATTGATATTAATATGGGCTGTCCGGTTAATAAGGTTATTAAAGCGGAAGCGGGTGCTCGTTGGTTATTAGACCCTAACAAAGTTTATGAAATGGTATCATCTGTAGTGGATGCAGTCGATAAGCCTGTCACAGTAAAAATGCGTACCGGTTGGGATGATGAACATCTATATGCGATTGAAAATGCCTTAGCGGCTGAACGTGCGGGTGCTTCAATGGTCGCGATGCATGGCCGTACACGTGTACAAATGTATGAAGGAAAAGCGAATTGGGATATTTTAAAAGCCGTTAAAAAGGAGCTGAAAACCATTCCTTTTATCGGTAATGGTGATGTTAGAACTCCTGAACAAGCCAAACATCTATTAGAAACAACGGGTGTTGATGGGATAATGGTAGGTCGAGCTGCCCTAGGAAATCCATGGGTAATTAAACAAATGGTACACTATCTAGAAACCGGTGAAATTTTACCGCCAATGAATGCTCGTGAGAAAATCGATACAGCGATTGACCATTTAGATCGTTTAGTAGCATTAAAAGGGGATAGAACCGCCACTAAAGAATTCCGTTCACAAGCACATTATTATTTAAAAGGAATTCCTCGGTCATCAAAAGTTAAAGTAGCGATTAATGAGACCGAAGAATCGGATACGGTGAAAAAATTATTATTAGATTTTGTAGAAGTAGCTGAGATGCATGAAGCAAAACAAGCAGAACGTCGCTTAGAACGTTTAGCTAATCGTGAAGAAGCAGCGAATGAGTAGTGTTGAATTGAGATAGTGAAGCTGCGCGTTTTAGAAGAGGAACGAAGTGGCTCGGTAGTGTTGCGCTTCTAACTGTTTGGTAGTGATACGCCATTAAATGGCTTGGTATAGTTTCAAACAGTGGCTTTAAAGGCAATGGCTTTGGCTATAATTCTTAATGAGTTGTTGGGATTAAGACCTGAGGAACAACATAATCAATCATATTAGAGAGAAGTAAACATTTTCGCAAGAAAATATGTTTTCATCTCTCTTTTTTTAGTGAAATGAAATAATTTTTGTAGTATGATAATGCTACTTGAAAATGAAAAGAGGAAAATAATGGATAAAATAGCTGTATTAATCCCTTGCTATAATGAAGCAGTAACAATTGGAAAGGTCATGGCTGATTTTATAACGGTTTTACCCGAAACGACCATTTACGTTTATGATAATAATTCAACTGATGATACCGTCCAAATTGCCAGTCAAGCTGGAGCAGTTGTTCGTAGAGTAACGAAACAAGGAAAAGGTAATGTGATTCGTGCCATGTTTCGTGATATTGAAGCAGAGGCTTATGTCATGATTGATGGCGATGATACTTATCCTGCAGAGTATGCACCAGAGATGGTAGCGGCTATTTTAAGTGGAGAAGCAGAAATGGTGATTGGCGATCGTCTAAGTTCTACTTATTTTGAAGAAAATAAACGTTCTTTCCATAATTTTGGCAATGTCTTAGTCCGTCAAATCATTAACCAAATGTTTAATAGTGATATTCGTGATATTATGACTGGGTACCGTGCTTTTAGTTATGCTTTTGTTAAGACTTTTTCGATTCAATCGACTGGTTTTGAAATTGAAACAGAAATGACGATTCATTCTTTAGATAAGCATTTACCAATAAAAAATGTGATTGTGACTTATCGTGATCGTCCTGAAGGAAGTGTTTCAAAATTAAATACCTACAAAGATGGTTTTAGAGTGATTAAAACGATTGGGCGCTTAATAAAGAATTATCGTCCATTTCGCTATTTTACTGCTATTGCGTTTGTGCTAAGTTTAATTTCGGCTTTGTTATTTTTGCCAGTCTGGATTGAATTTCGTCAAACGGGGACGGTCGAACGATTTCCAACATTGTTTGTATCGGGATTTTTTTTCTTAGCTGCTATGATTGTCTTTATAGCGGGGATTATTTTAGATGTTCAATGTTATCATTTCCAACAACGCTTTGAAATGGAGTTTAAAAATAAAAAGAGCCAAAGAGGGCTAAAAGATGAAGCATAAACATACTAATTTAGGTCAAATACTCTGGCAATTAACATTACTTTTTGTTTTATTAGTGGCATTTTATTTTAGTTTAATGGTATTAAGTTATACGATTCCAATTGAAAAAATTGCAGTGAATTTACACTATTCATTAGAAACAATTGCGAGTGAAACTAAGCGTTGGAGTGTGATGGGGGAGTTCAAAGGTACCAAACTGGATACTTTTACCGATAATTTAATTTTTAACAAGTTAACTAATCAAGAAGAACTGTCGGCCATCCAAGCTGCGATGTGGAATAATGGTTATGAACGTTATTGGCTCGGTGATATTGCGGTTTTAAGACCTTTGCTGATTTTTATAAGCTATAAGCATATTCGTTATTTAAATATTTTCTTAGTTTTTATTGTTTTCTATTTTTCAATGACTAAAGTTGAAAAAGCAATTAGTCGTACCTATGCGTATCTCTTGATGACGATGTTATTATTAATTCATTTTTGGATTTTTCCACTTTCGCTTCAATATACACCGGTTTTTATTATCAGTTTATTGGGAATTGTGGCAGTGATAGCAATTCATCAACGCTATGGTTATCGACTCTCCAAAATGGTGCTGTTATTTTTCACTATCGGTTCTGTGACGAACTTTTTCGATTTATTGACTGTGCCATTGTTGACCTTTGCGTTTCCGTGGATGATTTATTTTGTATTAGTGAATCAACATCATCGGCGTCACTTTAAGCATAATTTAAGTGAAACGGTGATATTAGGCTGGACTTGGTTCATGGGCTATGGTTTAACTTGGGCTAGTAAATGGTCTATCGGATCAGTGATATTAAAAGAGAATTCATTTGCTAATGTTGCGAATCAAATCGCTTTAAGAACAAGCGGTAAAACGGATGAAGTATTAGATGCGATCGAGATTATTAAAAATATGTGGAAAATTTTATTACCTAAAACCGCTATGATTATTTTAGTCATATGGCTTATCATTTTATTAGTACAGTCTTTTAAAGGGGTCAAGAGTTATCAACATTGGTTAAGCACAACCCCATTATTGATGGTCGCTTTAGTGCCATTTGTATGGGTGTTTATTTTGAAAAATCACAATTTTCATCATGCTTATTTTACCTATCGTTTATTTATCATAACATTGTTTTCAGTGTATACTTATCTCTATCTAAATTTAAAGCAACGAAATGAATAGCGTGAAGACCAACAGTGGGAGCGGACCAGAAGTAGAAAATCAAATGATTTTCGCTTCGTCGGTTCACCCCCGCACAGTTGGGAGTAGACCAGAAGTAGAAAATTGAATAATTTTCGCTTCGTTGGCCTACCCCCGCACAATTGGGAGTAGACCAGAAGTAGAAAATCGAATAATTTTCGCTTCGTCGGCCTACCCCCGCACAGTTGAGTAGGCCTCAAACAAGTCGAAAGACGCAGTTTGAGGCCACTCAACCACTGCGCTATTAATTAAAGAATAATAAACTTGACTAAATTTATCAAGTTTATGCCTAGCAACTGTTTTTTTGATGTGGTACCGATAACCTTGCGTAATAGTATATAAATATTAAAGAGTTTGTTATAATATTCAAGAATATAATGCTAGAGGAGGAAAAGATGATGGAAATGGAAAAGATTCCTAGCTTTACTGTCGATCATTTAAATTTAAAACCGGGTATTTATTTATCAAGAGAGGACCAAGTAGGTGGGACTACTTTAAAATCTTATGATTTACGATTTACAGCACCAAATTTTGAACCGGTGATGAATACCGCTGAAATTCACACCATTGAACATTTAGCCGCAACGTTTTTACGTAATGATGCCCAATATAAACAAGAAGTGATTTATTTTGGCCCAATGGGATGCCGTACTGGCTTTTATTTAATCTTAACAGAACAGGTGGCACCTGAAGCGGTGAAAGATTTATTATTACGTTGTTTTGAATTTATTGCCAATTATGAAGGTGAAATTCCAGGAGCAAGTGCTCGTGATTGCGGTAATTACTTAGACCAAAATTTACCAATGGCCCGCTATTATGCAAAAAAATATGTTGGCGTCATCCGTCAACATGAGGATTTTACCTATAGTTATTAATTAATAATGCGTAAAACTTATGAAAAGGGTTTATTATTTGCTATAAAAAGTGTAACATGGTAGTTAGAGAATTATTTGGTTATGAAACAATCAAATGTTCAGCAAAAATTTTGGAGGCGAGTAAAAACATGGATATGTTTGCAGAATTAAGTCATAAAATCGAAGGTAAAGGCATTCGAATTGTATTCCCAGAAGCTGATGATGTACGTGTATTAGGTGCAGCGGTCCGCCTAAAGTCAGATAATTTAGTTGAACCGATATTATTAGGTGAACCAACAGCAGTTCAAGCATTAGCTAAAAAGAATTTGTGGAATATTGAGGGCTTAACCATTATAGACCCTAATCACTATGATGAATTTGATGCAATGGTTGATGAATTTGTCAAAGTTCGTAAAGGTAAAGCAACTGAAGAACAAGCGCGCACTATCTTATTAGATAGAGCATATTTTGGTACAATGTTAGTGCAAATGGACCAGGCGGATGCGATGGTTTGTGGTGCTGTTTACTCAACAGGTGATACCGTTCGACCAGCTTTACAGATTATTAAAACAAAACCAGGCGTGACCCGTACCAGTGGTGCGTTTGTTATGATTCCACCGCAAATGGATGGTCAAAAATTAGTTTTTGCTGACTGTGCCATCAACATTAATCCAGACGCACAAGCATTAGCTGAAATTGCTGTTGAGTCTGCTAACACAGCTAAAATCTTCGGCATTGATCCACGTGTGGCGATGTTAAGTTTCTCAACTAAAGGTTCAGCTAAATCAGAAGATGTCGATAAAGTTATCGAAGCAACACGCATTGCTCATGAGTTAGCACCAGAATTAGAATTAGATGGTGAATTACAATTTGATACTGCTTATTCAACTGTTGTAGCCAATCAAAAAGCACCTGAATCAAAAGTAGCAGGTCAAGCAACGGTTTATATCTTCCCAGAAATCCAATCAGGTAATATCGGTTATAAGATTGCGCAACGTTTAGGAAATTACCAAGCAGTTGGGCCAATCTTACAAGGTTTAAACAAACCTGTATCTGACTTATCACGTGGATGTGTAGAAGAAGATGTTTATAAAGTATCCATCATTACCGCTAATCAAACATTGGTTTAATGAATCGATTTTTTGTAAAAAGTATTACAAGTGGGTAAAGTAGAAGTAGATAACCCTTTCGCTTCGTCTCTATCTCCTTGTAGCCGACTCCCGTCTTTAACAATACATCAGTATTTGGAACACGAGCCGCAATCACAATGAATGACCTGTCAAGAGTCAAGGTGATTGATAAAGTTTAATATTAGATACCATGTGTAATGATGATTATGCATGGTATTTTTATTGGTTTTAATAGTTGTTAAATAGAAGTGGACAATAAAGTTTAAAAGTTAGAAGAATTTTGTTTTGGCTGCTCGCTCTCGCACAGTAGGGTATGGTTAAGAAGTTGAAAGTTAGATAATTGTCGTTTAGCCTGCCCCCCCTCACAGTAGGGAGTAGATCAGAAATAGAAAGTGAATAATTTTTCATTTCGCCTTTGTTTCACCTCGCAATCGCACCGTTGATAATAATGAACCATAACTCGACTGAATTTACCAAGTTTAGGCCCACCTTCAAAATGCTGGAACAATATCTATTAGAGGGTGCTTAAGGATATAATATAAAGCATCCTTGTTACCAGTTCAGTTTATAGCTAAAAGCTCAATTTACATACATGATTTATTTTTAAACGTTATCATAGGACAGACCGTATTCAGCTAAATTAACTTTATGTAAAGATTGAATGAAAAGATAAAAACCACTTTAAAAAATAAGATAAATTCGGTACAATGGAGAAAGTGAAATAAAGAAAGAGGTTCTAGAATGATTGAATTCAAAAACGTTTATAAACGTTATGATAATGGTGTTACGGCACTAAAAGATATTAACTTGAAAATCGAACAAGGTGAGTTTGTTGGGATAATCGGATTATCTGGTGCCGGCAAGTCAACTTTAATTCGGACAATCAATAAAATGCATCCTATTAGCGAAGGAAATTTAACTGTAAATGGTGTTGAAGTAGCGACTTTAAAAGGTGATAGCCTACGCAAATTTAGACGTCAAATTGGGATGATTTTCCAATCATTTAACTTAGTAACACGTGCCAAAGTTATTACGAATGTACTAAATGCTTTAGTGCCGGATATTCCCTTTTGGCGTGTTTTAGTGGGCCATTATAAAAAAGAAGAAGAGTTAAAAGCTTTGGAAGCATTGGACCGTGTGGGGATTTTAGATAAAGCATATACACGTGTGGACCAATTATCTGGGGGTCAACAACAGCGTGTAGCTTTAGCTCGTACTTTAGCACAAGATCCAAGTATTATTTTAGCGGACGAACCTGTTGCAGCATTGGATCCAGTGACCGCTAATGTAGTGATGAAAGACTTTCAACGTATTAATCAAGAGTTTGATATTACTGTTTTGATTAATATTCACCATGTCGAGCTTGCATTAGAATTTTGTGATCGTATCATTGGGATTCGTGATGGAGAAGTGGTTTATGACGGACCATCAAGCAATGTAGATGCGGAAATATTGAATTTAATCTATAAAGGCCAAACAGAAGAAATGGGTGGTAACTAATGGTTAAATCTTTAAGAGATAATATTTTACCTCCTAAAGAAATCACCTTAACGAATGGGAAAGTAGTTAAAAAGCCTCGCTCAATAGCGCCTTTCGTGGTGATTTTGGTGTTAATCGCAATGTATTATTCAGTGCAATTAACAGGTTTTAATTTGTCGACTTTAATGAAACGAGGACAACAATTCTTTGTTATTTTAGGACGGATGGTGCCGCCAAATTGGAGTTTTTTTAATGGCGTTCTCGGACCCTTAGTCGATACAATTAAGATGTCAGTATTAGGGACTGTTATCGGAGCCTTTTTAGCGATTCCTTTTGCGATGGTAGCTTCCATTAACCTAACCAATAATAAAGTATTATCGGGTATTATGAAATTCATTCTCAGTATGATTCGTACTATGCCGACTTTAGTATCTGCATTAATCTTAACTTACATTTTCGGTCTAGGAACCTTCTCAGGGACATTAGCGATTGCACTCTTTACCTTCTCATTCGTAGGAAAACAATTATATGAAACAATCGAAACAGTTGATATGTTACCTTATGAAGCGATGGAAGCGGCTGGAGCCAATAAAATCAAGAGCTTTGTGGCAGCCATTCAACCGCAGGTTTTACCATCCTATTTATCGACCAGTTTGTATACCTTCGAAGGGAATGTGCGTCATGCAGCTATTTTAGGATATGTTGGTGCCGGTGGGATTGGAATTATTTTAAATGAAAACCTTTCTTGGCGTGAATACCAAAATGTCGGGATGATATTATTTTGTTTATTTATTACAGTAGCAATTATTGAATTTATTAGTGGCTACTTACGTAAGAAATTATCATAGGAGGACCAAGATGATCGATCGTATAAATGAAATGTATGAGAGTAGAGATCGTAGTCGTGCAGCACAATATTTTTGGACGATATTAGTGGTTGCTTTATTAATTTGGTCTTCTACCACCGTAGGTGAAGTTTCTGTAACTAAAAATGGGAGCTCTATCGCTGCTAATATTATTAAAGGGATTTTTTCACCCAATACCGAAATTCTGTTTAATTTAACTAAACAATCAGTACCTTATTTATTATTAGAAACCATGGCAATTGCTTTTCTAGGAACTTTAGTCGGAGCAGTCTTCTCACTGCCTATTGCGTTTCTCGCTTCACAAAAGATTATGCCAATGCCGATCGTGGTGATTGTACGTTTATTCGTCGTGGCGATTCGTACGATACCAAGTTTTGTTTATGGTTTAATGTTTATTCGTGTGACCGGACCAGGGGCGTTTGCTGGTTTAATGACTTTATCAGTGACATCCATTGGGATGTTAACAAAATTATTCAACGAAACAATTGATGATATCGATACCAATATTTTAGAAGCAATGGAAGCTTCAGGATGTAACACGTTTGAAAAAATCCGTTGTGGCATTTTACCTCAATTGGGATCAAGCTTATTATCAACGCTAATCTTCCGTTTTGATATGAACCTACGTGACGCTACAATCTTGGGGTTAGTTGGCGCGGGCGGTATCGGAGCACCATTGGTTTTTGCGATGTCCGCTTATCGTTGGAATGAAGTCGGTTCTATCTTAATTGGGTTAGTTGTTTTAATTTTAATTGTTGAATACTTATCTAACCGTATCCGTGAACGTTTAGCAAGAGGTTAAGTTCGCGTTTCAGCATGATGGTAATAATAGACTTAGTGATGTTGTCATTATCATTTAGCACTAAAAAATGTGTTTTATATGGTACTAATAAGCTAGGTTTTAATAGTCGCCATGACTTTCAGCTTTATGTAGACAAATATTCTAGTCTTTGGTAAAATACTTTTAGGTTTAGAGCAAACTCTAGAAGAGAGTAGTTTTAAAATGAAAGATACAGCAAGTTGGGTTGTTGAGAGCCAATGATTTCACAAAAACGAACCGCACTTCTAGTTTAATTAGATTAACTGTCTAATTCGGAGCCAGACTTCGTTAACAACTAGAAGAGCACTATTTGATAGTGGAATTAGAGTGGTACCGCGATATTTTAATAAATACTCGCCTCTAACGATGTTAAATTTGGCATTGTTAGAGGTTTTTTTAATCTATTTAGGAGGAAGAAATGGATAATAAATTATTATTTGCCGAAAAATTACAACAAGTTTTAGCAGAACATTTAGCAGTCGATGAAGTAAAAGCATTAATTGAAATCCCAAAAGATTCATCAATGGGAGATTTGGCTTTTCCTGTTTTCACATTAGCAAGAGTTTTAAGAAAAGCACCCCCACAAATTGCCCAAGATATCGTGGCACAAATGGACACTTCAGCTTTTCAAACCGTTGAGGCAGTAGGACCTTATATTAATATTCGTTTAAAACGTTCAGCTACTGCTTTTGAGATTGTTAAAGACGTTATCGAAAAAGGGGAACAATATGGTGCAGTTGATTTAGGAAAAGGCGCAACAATGACAGTTGACATGTCTTCACCTAATATCGCGAAACCAATGTCAATGGGGCATTTACGTTCAACCGTTATCGGTAATGCGATTGCTAACATTGCGAAAAAAACCAACTATCAACCTATTCGTATTAATCACTTAGGGGATTGGGGAACGCAATTTGGTAAATTAATCGTTGCCTATAAAATGTGGGGCGACGATAAGGTAATTGAAGCGGATCCTGTTAAAGAATTGGTAAAATTATATGTAGATTTCCATGAAGCAGCAGAAACAAGACCAGAACTTGAAGAACAAGCACGTGCCGCTTTTAAAGCTTTAGAAGATGGTGACGAAGAAATGATTCGTTTATGGACTTGGTTCAAAGATGAATCATTGAAAGAATTCAATAAAGTTTATGATTTATTGGGAATTACCTTTGACTCTTATAATGGTGAAGCTTTTTACAACGATAAAATGCAACCGATTATTGATGAATTAGAAGAAAAAGGGATTACGACCGTTGATAATGGTGCCACAATTGTAAAATTGGACGAGGAAGATTTACCACCAGCCTTAATTAAAAAGTCTGATGGAGCCACATTATATGCGACCCGTGACTTAGCTGCGGCACAGTATCGTAAAGACACTTATGATTTTGCTAAGAACGTTTATGTCGTTGGTAATGAACAGTCAGGTCACTTTAAACAATTACGTGCTGTCTTAAAACGCATGGGACGTGACTGGGCAGAAGATATGATTCATGTGCCATTTGGTTTAATCACTTTAAACGGTAAAAAATTATCGACACGTAAAGGCAAAATCATCTTATTAGAAGTGGTGCTAAATGATGCAATCAATTTAGCCTTCCAACAAATTAATGAGAAAAATCCGACATTAGCGAATAAAGAAGCAGTCGCTAAAGAGGTCGGGGTTGGAGCGGTTATATTCCATGACTTGAAGACAGACCGCATGAATAGCTTTGACTTTAAATTAGAAGAAATCGTTCAATTTGAAGGAGAAACAGGTCCATATGTGCAATATACTTATGCCAGAGCGATGAGCTTAATGCGTAAATATGGCCAAATAATCGATGCGGATGTTGATTATCAATTAGAAGATGACTACAGTTGGGAAGTGGCTAAAAAGTTATTAGCATACCCTCAAGTAGTAACACAAGCGATGGAAAAATACGAACCTTCTGTTATTGCTAAATACGCTGTTCAATTAGCACAATTATTTAATAAATATTACGGCAATACCCGTTTATTAGATGACGATGCACAAAGACCAGCTCGTATGGCCTTAGTTAAAGCTACAACAATTGTTATTAAAGATGCTTTGAATTTATTGGGCATTGCAGCTCCTGAGGAAATGTAATCGAGGGGCTAACGAACCTATTACGATAGTTTCATAAAAAGAATCACTCACAAAATTAGTGGTGTAAGAAGCGAGAGCATGATACTTTCGTTTTTCTTACACCATTATTTTTTATTAAATTCGGAAAGTCTTTCAAATTAATCAAAAAAACTATTGACAAAACAAAAAGAAACCGTTAACATGTAATTGAAAGTTAACGTTTAACGTTAAACTAAAAACGTAAAAGTGCTTAATATTTATTAAGTGCTATATTTTATAGCAAAAGGTTTAACGTTCAACTTGAAAACTTGGAAGGGATGTACGAAGCAAAATGCATTCATTTTCTGCTTTTGGTCAACTCCCATCTTTTATCAGCGAAGGTTTTACGTTCAACCTGAGAAATTTAGAAAGGGTGTGACAAAGTGAAGATCACCATCAAAGAAATAGCGAAATTAGCGAATGTGAGTATGACGACCGTTTCAAATGTCATGAATAACCGCACGAATAAAGTGTCTCAAGAGACAATTGATAAGATTAATAACATTATTAAAGAATATAACTATACTCCGAATATGAATGCAAAAGCATTAGTCAATTCATCTTCTAAATTAATCGGCTTGTTATTTTATACTGAGCAAGAAATTTACAATTTTAACGATCCTTTTGCCGGACAGTTGTTAGAAGGAATCGAAACAATTAGTCGTAAAGAAAATTATTTTGTTTTAATTCAAACTATTAACTCAGTGGACGATATTGGGGTCATCAGAAATAATTGGCAATTTAGTGGGTTTATAGGAGTGGGGTTTAAACAGCAGACCATGCTCGAGGCTATGGAAATTATTCAAGAACCCATTACCTTTATCGATACCTATTATGATGAAATTAAACTAAAAGAATTTAAGGATAAAGAAAATCTCTATTTTGTACGTTCTGATGATAAAAAAATAGCACATGATTTAGTCAGTCATTTAGTAGACAGAGGACATCGTGACATTGCATTCCTAACTTATCGTGTCAATTTAAAGGAACATGGTGTTATTCAGGAACGTTTAGCAGGTTATCGAGATGGCCTAGTCGCACATGATTTAGGGTTTGATTCTAAGCTTGTCTTTTATAATGATCAATTGGACCAAGTAATTGAGAATATCAATCACTATTCTGCGATTATTGTGACAGCTGATTTACTAGCAATTCAGCTAATTTCTCAATTAAAAGAACAAGGCTTTTCTGTACCGGATGATTGTTCGGTCATTAGTTTTGATAATATTCAATTTTCAGAACTGATCTCACCTAAGTTAACAACGATGAATCTTTTTCAAAATGTAAAAGGCGAGGTCGCCCTTGGGCAAATTATGGTGCCTATCAAAGGCACACCGAAAGAAAATATTCAACAGACCATTATTATGGATGGCGAATTAGAAGTAAGAGAAAGTGTTAAACAAATGTAGGAGGTTGAAAATGCAATTTATTGGCGAAAAATATCGTATTTCATTATTAAGTAATGAAGTTGTCCGTTTAGAATTTTCAGAAACAGGAACGTTTGTAGATTCAAAAACTCAAAGTGTGATTAATCGTGAAATCGAACAGATAGAGAAGATTGAATATGATGTAGTTGAAACTGAGGAGATTTTGGAAATTTACTCACCTAAATTCCATCTTTATTACCAAAAAGAACAGCCATTCTCTAAGAAAAGTTTATACATCGATTTTAATTTTGCTTTCTACCCACATGGCAATCGTTGGTATTATGGCGATGAATTTATTAATTTAAAAGGCACAACCCGTACTTTAGACGAAGTGGATGGTGCGATACCTTTAGAAGACGGCGTAATGAGTTTTAAAGGATTTACCATTTTAGATGATTCCAACTCACAATTTATTAATGAAGTGGGGGATATTGTTCGTAGGGATTTTGACTCGATTGATATTTATGCGTTGGCATTTGGGCATGATTATAATCAAGGTCTGCAAACCTACTTTAAATTAACAGGTTTCTCACCAAAATTACCACGTTATGCATTAGGAAACTGGTGGAGTCGTTATTGGAAGTATACTGAAGAATCTTACAAAGAATTGGTCGAGACTTTTAAAGCGAAGAATATTCCATTATCTGTGGCCGTCATTGACATGGATTGGCATTTGACACAAATTCCGGAACGCTTTGGCAGTTCTTGGACAGGCTATACTTGGAATAAAGACTATTTCCCAAATCCCGAACGATTCTTAAAGTGGCTTCATGATGAAGGGCTAGCCATTTCCATTAATCTTCATCCGGCTGATGGGATACGCGCTTATGAAGATTGTTATCCCGCTGTTGCTAAAAGATTAAAATTAAATACCGAGATTGAAGAACCGGCTATTTTTGATTTTACAGATGAGGCGTTTAGAGAGGCATACTTTAAAGATGTGATGCATCCATTAGAAGAGCAAGGCGTTGATTTCTTCTGGATTGATTGGCAACAAGGAACTGAAATAAATGGTTTAGATCCGTTATTACTATTGAATCATTATCATTTTAAAGATATGGAAGATCGAGGAAAAGAACCGTTAATTCTATCGCGCTATGCAGGACCTGGTAGTCATCGTTATCCAATAGGATTTTCAGGCGATTCGTTTATTACTTGGGATTCATTACAGTTTCAACCGTATATGACTTCAACAGCAACCAATATTGGCTATACTTGGTGGAGCCATGACATTGGTGGGCATATGAATGGTTACCGTGATGATGAATTGATGGTGCGTTGGGTACAGTATGGCGTGTTCAGTCCCATTAATCGTCTTCATAGTTCAAACAGTCTATTTACGGGTAAAGAGCCTTGGAGTTATCCATTAATGGAAGAGATGATTATTGCGGATTATTTAAGAAAACGTCATGAATTATTACCCTACCTCTATACATTTAATGTATTAACGGCTGAAGAGGGCATTCCTTTAATTCGACCATTGTATTATGAGGAATCTGATAATCTTGAAGTTTATCAATATGACAATGAATACTATTTTGGGACAGAATTGTTAGTGTTACCTATTACATCTAAATTATTACCTGATGTCAAAATGAGTAAGGAAAAAATCTATTTCCCTGAAGGTGAATGGTACGATGTTCATACAAACTTAAGATATAAAGGTGGCGCTTCATTAGATATTTACCGTGGATTGTCTGAAATGCCAGTGTTTGCGAAAGCAGGGGCTATTATACCAATGGATTTAGAACCGGTTGAGAATATGCGCAATGATTTACCTACGGATATTACTTGGAAAATCTACCCAGGACCAAATAATCAATTTGAACTTATTGAAGAAGTAGATCATCACCGTGCTGTTACAACTGTTGTGGTGGAAGATGGTGTTTTAAGTTTAACGATTGATGATCCAGAAAACATTTTACCTGAAGGGCGTCAACATCATTTAGTATTCTCAGCAACAGAGGCATTTGAAGTTGAAGGTTATCCAGCGATAGCAGATGAACAACTGAATACGGTGACTGTTTCAATGACAGATTCAGCAAAAATTGAACTGTTAGGCTTTGAGAAAATTGAGAAGCAAGATATTGAGAAACGTCTATTTGAAATCTTGAACCAAGCCCAAGTAAAGTATTGGGATAAAGAAAAATTATGGTTTAAATTCCATGAGAATAAATCAGACTTACAATACTTATCAATTATTCAATCCATCGATTCAGAAGATTTAAAAGCAGCAGTGTTTGAATTAATTTATATTTTAAATTCATAAAAACTAAAAAGATTTGACTTATAATCAAAAACTTTATTCAAGTTATGTTTATCCTTTTAATGCCATTAACCAATGGAAAGTTACAACTTGAGAATAAGGATTTATTGAGCGTCTCTCTTTTCTTGATGACAAATTTTCCTTTGAAAGTAGTATTTCTACTTTTCATTAATTTTTTATGCTTATTTCTTTCAGTAACGACTTATTTAGGGTTCTATATTTCGCTTTCTATTTTTGTTTTAATTGGCTTCGTTATTTTAGCGAAATTTAATGCCAAACTCCTAACAAATATTTAGAATTCTATCGAAATTGAAGAGGTTAAGCCAAGCGATAGTGATAACAAGTTGTAGCAAACTACCAGAGTCGATCCCCTAGGTCGACTCTTTTTCTATCTATTTAACGAGAGATTTTATAAAATAGAGTGGAACAGAATTACAACTTTTGAAAGGGGTTATTTTATGACGTTAGTTCAAGCGAGTTTCTTTTCTAAAAACTTAAATAGACAGGTTTATTACAATGCGATGATACCCACTACTCAACATTCATTACCAACTTTATATCTTCTTCATGGCTGGAGTGGGAGTCATGATGATTGGATTAAGCGCACGCGAGTGCTTGAGTTAGCAGAAAAATATCATATCGCAATCATTTTTCCCAATGGTGAAAATAGTTTTTATGTTGATTTTAGTGATGCAGAATCATACGGTAAGATGGTAGCTGAAGACCTAGTTGCTGAAACTAGGCAACTATTCAATCTATCGGATAAGCGAGAAGATACCTGGATAGCTGGTTTATCGATGGGAGGTTATGGAGCTTTACGATTAGGATTTTTATACGCGCATATCTTTAGTAAAATTACGGGTATGTCGAGTCGTATTATTGCGAAAGGGATGGACGATCTTGATTATCAAGATTATCACCAACTACCACCAACACTCAAAAATATTTTTATTCGTAAAACACCTAGTGAAATTGAACAAGAGTTAGATTTGTGCGTCTTGGCAAAGCGTGTTAAACAATGGCCTAAAATAGAATTATATTGTGGTAGAGAAGACGATTTTTATCAAGATAACAAAAACTTCTACCACTGGTTAAAGCAAAAATGTTCAACAGTTAACTTTTATGAAGCAGAAGGTGATCATAATTGGGATTATTGGAATCAAGTGATTGAGCCAGTAATTCAACAATTAATAGCTGAATAATCGTCAAAAGCAAGCCATCTAGAAGTATCATTGAGTGAAGGTGTTAGTTATTGATACTCAATAGATGTTGGTTGGCCGCGTCTGTGAAGTTATCTTTTGTAGCAAGCGACAGGTTATTTTGAGTTGGAGTAAACAGTGGGGATTAAGACGAAATAAACAACAGTGGCTACTTGTTAATCTCTTGTGTTATTTGTATCAATGATGACCACGTTCTGTTTACAAACTCTTTTGAATTCACGAATTTTAGTTTAATCATAATCGCTATGTATAAGTTAGATAAACGTTTTATTTTAAGAATTGCTTCACAAATCATTCTGTTTTATTTTTACTATAATCTGTTATATTTCTAGTTTGTATTTTAGTTATAAATGGGCTATAATAACAAATGAGTTAGCTAATTCAAAATAAAGAAATAGGGTGATTAATTGATTCAATTTGAGGGTGTTACGAAACGTTTTAATACGAACCACAGGACCCTTACAGCGGTGTCTGATTTAAATTTAACGATTAATCAATCCGAAATCTTTGGTTTAATCGGGCAAAGTGGTGCAGGTAAATCAACTGTGCTTCGATTTATTAATGGATTATTACAACCGGATGAAGGGCAAGTGATGGTCGATGGTAATCGGATTAATCAGTTATCAGAGGCCTCACTGCGTACGGTGCGTAAAGATATCGCTATGGTCTTTCAACAATTCAATTTGCTGGATAATTTAACAGTAGAAGAAAATATTTTATTACCATTAAAACTTCACGCTTTTGACAACCCTTTGACCATCGATCAGGTGTTGGAAGCGGTGGGGCTTAGTGATAAAAGACATCATTATCCAAGTCAATTGTCAGGTGGGCAAAAGCAACGAGTAGGAATTGCTAGAGCCTTAATCATTAATCCTAAAATAATTTTACTTGATGAACCTACCAGTGCGTTGGATGAAATGACGGCTCAGGAAATTGTGCGTATTTTAAAAGACATTAATCAACTATATGCCATTACGATGGTCTTAGTGACGCATCAATTATCCATCATGAAGTCGATTTGTCAACGTATTGGTATCATGGAAAAGGGACGATTGATAGAAATTATTGAAAATCAACCGAACAATGAAGTTTCACCTCATTCCAACTATTCACAATATGTTAAAGAGGTGTTAGCAGATGGATGAATTTTTAGCGAGAATGACGAAATATTTACCGAAACTTATTGAGTCGTTATTTGAGACGGGAACGATGATGTTGTTAGCTTGTGCTGCAGCCATCGTCTTAGGCTTACCTTTGGGGATTTATCTTTATTTAACTGCCAAACGTAAACCACTCGAAAATCAATTAATCAATAATATATTAAATGCTTTTGTTAATATTGTCCGTTCGTTTCCATTTCTGTTACTTGTTGTCGCTTTACAACCGATTGTTAGAAAAGTATATGGACGCGCAACAGGTGATCCCATTGCAGCTTCGTTTCCATTAATGTTAATTGCAGTTGCTTTATATGCCCGTTTTGTCGAGCAATCATTATTGGAGTTAGGTCCAGAGATAATTGAGACAGCACGGTCAATGGGAGCAACGACATTTCAATTAGTAAGATATTTTTTAATACCAGAAACCAAGAGTTCTCTAGTGATTGGATTTACGACAGCTTTTGTAAGTTTTCTTTCGTATTCAACCATTATGGGAGTAGTTGGTGGTGGTGGCATTGGAGATTTTGCGATTCGTTATGGCTATCAACGATATGAGACTGATATTATGTATATTGCGATTGTAGTCATGATTTTATTAGTGCAAATAATTCAATGGGCTGGATTTAAATTAGCCAAACATTTTGATAAGCGTACAAATTAAGAGGGGGATAAAAAATGAAAAAACAGTTCAAATTATTTTTAGCAACAATGGGTGCGTTAAGTTTATTTAATTTACCAGCGGTAAAGGCTGAGGATGAAGTGGTTATTAAAGTTGCTTCTCACTTACCACCGATGACTGATATTGTCGAAATTGTAGGAGAAGTTATTGAGGCACCTTATAAATTTGAATTAGTCGAAGTGTCAGACAATATCCAATACAATGAAGCTTTATTCCATGATGAAGTGGATGCAAACTTTGCGCAACATGCCCCTTTTATGGAAATGTATAATGAGGCTAATGATGCTGATTTAGTAGCGGTGCAAACAATTTACAATCCAGTTGTAGGTTTTTATGCGCCAGAGTATCAATCGATTGAAGACATTGAAGATGGAGCAGAAGTTGCGATTCCTTCTGATGCAACCAATATGGCACGTGCATTATTAATTTTAGATTCTTATGATGTTATCAAATTAAAAGAAGGAACCGATCATACCGCAACGCTTGATGACATTGAAGAAAATCCAAAGAATTTAACATTTACTGAAATTGATTTATTAAACTTAACTGCAGCTTACGAAGATGGAGTAGATTTAGTTTTCAACTATCCAACATATATTGCGAAAATTGGATTAAAAACAAGTGATGCTTTAATGTTAGAAAAAGATCCAGAGAATACCTTTGCTTTACAAGTGGTTGTCCGTGAACAAGACAAAGATTCTGATGCTACTAAAGCATTAGTTAAAGCTTTTACTTCACAAGAAGTTTATGATTTCGTTGACGATTTATCTAAGGAAGGACATTTAATTCCGGCTTTTGAAGTAGCAGAATAAGTATTGTCAGTAAAATTTAGATACATTAATACTTACTTATGAATGCTGAATCTCTTAATAAGGCAGAAAATATTTAAGTAAGATTATTGACCGCTATCTTAAACAATTTAACGAGAGCAAAGACGGTATAGCACAAAAGACTGCTATATCGTCGTGCTCTTTTTTGTTTGGTAATTGTTTTTGGCTTTTTATAAAATATAGGATTAATGTAAGTTGTTGTCAGCGAGTTTAGTTCTAAAATGAAGGGAGTGGGCAAGAAGTAGAAAATCAGTTGATTTTCGCTTCGTCTGCCCACCCCCGCACAGTTGAGTAGGACTCAAACAAGTCAAAAGACGCAGGTTGAGGCCACTCAACCACTGCGCTTTTAATTTAATAACAATAACTTGATTGAGTTTACCAAATTTATCTTTAACCTCATTAAGACGCAGTTTGAGACCACTCAACCACTGCGCTTTGAATTAAATAGATATGTCTGAACAGAATTTAAAAAGATTTTGCCCAGCCTCATATTTCTGTATCAGTTCACCTAATTTTTTGGCATGATTTTCACGCTAATTTAAAGATATTTAAAAAGTGATGTGTTAAACTAATATTATCAGATTAATTGAGGAGACAAGTTTATGAAAAAGATTAAAATCGGCTCATCATCATTAGAGGCAAGTCAATTAGCTCATGGATGTATGCGTATGGCAAGTTTATCTACAAAAGAAGCGGCCTCGGTCATTCAAGCTGCTTATGAAGCGGGTATCAATTTCTTTGACCATGCTGATATTTATGGTGGAGGACAATCGGAAGAAGTATTTGCGACAGGATTAAAAGCAGCCGGCATTAAACGTGAGGATATTATTTTACAATCAAAAGTGGGGATTCGTAAAGGGTATTTTGACTTTTCGAAAGAACATATTTTAGAATCAGTAGAGGGCATTTTAAAACGCCTTGATACGGATTATTTGGACTTTTTATTATTACATCGTCCTGATACATTAATGGAACCATTAGAAGTAGCTGAAGCGTTCAATCATCTATATGAAAGTGGTAAGGTCCGTTATTTTGGAGTAAGTAATCAAAATCGTGCTCAAATTGAATTATTACAACATTACGTTGATCAAGCACTCGATGTGAATCAATTACAATTTGGGCCGGCACATACACCGCTCATCGATGAAGGATTCAATGTCAATATGTTAAATGAACCATCAGTTAATCATACAGGCGGATTATTGGAGTTCAGTCGTTTACAACAAATGACGATTCAACCGTGGTCACCATTCCAAGTGGACTTAGGGCAAGGATTATTTATGAACCATCCAAAATACCAAAAATTAACGACCACTTTAGGAATGTATGCTGAGCAAAAAGGTGTGTCATTTGAAGCAATGGTCATGGCCTGGATTTTACGTCATCCAGCTAATATGCAACCCATTGTTGGTTCAATGAACCCTGATAGAATTACGAAGATGGCGGCCGGAACCGAAGTAGCGTTATCTAGACCAGAATGGTATGATATTTATTTGAGTGCTGGCAATGAATTACCATAGAAGAAAGTAGGATTATGAATGTCGATTAAATTAGTAGCAATTGATTTGGATCAAACATTATTGAGAGCTGATAAGACTTATGATGTCGAACGATTTGAAGCGGTAGTGGAACAATTAACGCAACAAGGCGTGATGGTTTGTATCGCCACCGGCAATTCTTATCATAAGATTGTAGAGTTTTTCTCTGCATCTGTTTTAGAAAGTCTTCATTTAGCTGGTGATAATGGCAACTTTATAATGTGTGATCATGAAGTTGAGCAAGTAATCGGCATCGAACGTCAAACTTTTTTAAAGCTTTGTGATTACTTTGAAGGAAAAGAAAATTTCTTTATTTGTATCAGTACTGGCGAGATTTCCTATATGAATGTCTCTGAGGGAATCGGTTTTGAAAAAATATTGAAATATAATAATGAATATAAAATTGTTCAAGATTTTTTAGAAATTCCGGAAGACCAAGTGGCAACTAAAATTGCTATTTTTAGTCCTCGTTCATTAGCTCGTAATAAAGTCATTGCGAAAGAATTAAGTGGTCAATTTGCAGACTTATCAGTGGTAACAAGTGGTGACGATTGGGTTGATGCTTATCATTACGAAGGTGGCAAAGGAAGTGCTATCCAATTTTTCAAAGAACGTTACCAACTTAAACCGGAAGAAGTGATGGCTTTTGGTGATAGTTTAAATGATGAGTCGATGATGAAGGAAGTTAAATATAGTGTAGCTATGAGTAATGCGGATATTGACTTAGCCTTGCACTGTCAATATAAAATTGGATCGAATGAAGAACAAGCAGTTATCGATATTTTGGAGCGATTAGTCAAGGAACCCGATGCTCAATTTATGGATCAATATGAAATGAATCGTTAGGTGGAAATAAATTAATGGTTAGTAAAAAAGTGAAAAAACAAAAAAATAAGGATGCCGAGGATTTTGTAAAGGTGGATGCCTATATGATACCGGCTCCGCAAGCGGAAATGTATCGTGTTTTAAGAGAGGCAGTAGCAGAAGATTTGATTGAAGAACTGTCTAAACAATATCCGGAAGTTAAACGTATGACCGATGAAGATGAAGGTGAGGCGATTGTAGCTTTTACTGAAACGTCACAAGAGGCTTTGCGTATATACCTTAATCCAACGAATATTTCGGCTGCACAAAAAGCCCGTGATAAAGATCAGATGGATAAATTTATCGAACACTATTTTAATTAGTAGGTATTTTATTTAAAATCCGTTATAATAGAGTTAATCACATTAAAAGGAGTGTTTTTTATGTCATTAGAAGAATTAGCAGGAAAAGCAAAAGAATTATTTGGACGAGTGACAGGCGACAAAAAAACAGAAGTTGAAGGTAAAGTTGAAGCAACTGGAGCTAATTTAAAAAATAAAGCCCATGATGCGATGGATAAAGCAGAAGCGAAAAAAGAAGACGTTGAAGCTAAAGTGGAGGCTACTTCTACTGATTTAAAACATGAAGCGGCAGAAGCAGTTGAATCCGTAACGCATGCTGCAGAAGAAGTAAAGGATGTTGTTAAAGGCACTGTAGACGGAGTCAAAAACATCTTAGACAAAAAATAATTAAATAAAAGATAAGACTGGTTAGAAAGTCAATGTGAATGCCCCCGTTCAGTAGCTACTATCAATAGTAAGTCTACTTTATGGGGAGTATCTCAATGATTTCTTTCCAGTCTTTTTTATCGATTGTAACAATAGCTAGGCACTATTAACCGGCATTTTATGTTTTGATAATCGCTATTCTATAACGCACAGGAGCGATTGAAATGGAAAATAATCAATTTTGTTTTTTGCTTAATATTGAGAAAAACTTTAAAAGTTCAGTTTGTTTCCATCAAATTGCTTTATAGCGCAGTGTTTGAGTGGTCTCATACTGTGTCTTAACGACTTGTTTGAGACCTACTCAACTGTCCTGAAGTGGACAAACGAAGCGAAACTCATTCGATTTTCTACTTCGTGCCCAATTTCCCTATCAATCAAAGTTTCAAGCTAGGCTCTTTTTGGGGAAAATTTTTTTCAACGTAAGGTAAAGTTAGGCACCTTAAACTATGGTAGCGCCTAATGAATCTTTAAAATGGCCTAAGGCCCATTGATGTCCTGCGTGATTGAAGCTTGCGACCCCTTGTTCGTGAATGACAATTTTGAAACCTTTATTATAAGCGTCGACTGCTGTATGCAAGATGCAAATATCAGTACAAACCCCCACTAAATGGATTTCTTCAATGTTTCTTTCACGAAGGCGTAACTCTAAATCAGTTCCTGCAAAAGCAGAATAGCGTGTTTTATCAATATAATAGACGTTTTCTCGATCCTTAACGGATTGATAATAAGCTTCTAAATCGCCGTATAATAAACGCCCCTTTGTTCCATCAATATTATGTGGTGGGAATAATTGAGTTTCTGGGTGATAAGGATCATTTTCATAGTGTAAATCAATCGGGAAAACAACATAATCATCTTGCTCAACAAATTCTTTTGTTAAATTTAGAATATAATCATGGAGAACTTGACCAGGTTCTCCACAAGTTAATTTTCCTTCGGTAGCAACAAAATCATAGGTATAATCAATGTTTAATAAAGCTTTTTTCATCGTCGATTAACTCCTTAATGTTTTTAATTCAACTATAACTGAAAGCGAATTTATTGGCAAGGATCCAGTTTGATAATTCATATTATTTCTTGTATCATATACCTTATCAAAAACAATATTATTTGAATGAGAAAGAGTAGGGAAATTGAATGTTTATTGAGAAGTTGACCACCCCTCAAAGATTAACTTTGAGTTTTGCATTAGTGGTAGTTGTAGGAAGTATTTTATTATCATTACCTATAATGCATCAGTCAGGAGTACAAACGGTCTATTTAGATCATTTGTTTACCACCGTATCGATGGTCTGTGTAACGGGGTTGACGGTTTTGACTGTCGGTGATGTCTATAATACCTATGGGCAAATCATTTGTATCATTCTGATGCAAATTGGTGGTTTAGGCCTGATTACTATGTTATCTGCGAGTGCCTTGTATTTGAAGAAAAAATTGACGTTAAAAGAACAATATACATTACAGGCGAGTTTTAGTAATGAGCACAATCTAGAATTAAAACCATTACTAAAATCTATCTATTTGTTTACTTTCTCTTTAGAGGCAATAGCCGCTTTTATTTTAACGTTTATATTTGTGCCACGTTATGGTTGGTTTAAAGGGATTTTTAACTCGGTTTTTATTGCCGTATCAGCTTTTTGCAATGCGGGTTTTGATAACTTAGGCAGTATTAGTTTACAAGGAGAAGTGACTAATGTTGTTTTAAATTTAACCATTGCGAGTTTAATTATTGCCGGTGGTGTTGGTTTTATTGTTTGGTTTGAAGTCACCAATATCGTTAAGGAATATTTTAAATCTAGTACAAAAGTGTTTCGCATCGCTTTTAAAAAATTAAGTACACATGCACGCTTGGTTCTTTTATCAACGGGTATTTTACTAACCTTAGGGACATTTCTAACATGGTTAACGGAATATGGCAATACGAATACATTGGCTAAATATAGTTTACCCCAGCAACTATTGATTAGTTTTTTTCAAACAGTATCGATGAGAACGGCTGGTTTTTCTACTTTGGATTATACGCTAACTCGTCCGATTACCAATCTGCTTTATATTATACAAATGGTGATTGGGGGCGCACCTGGTGGTACGGCTGGCGGTTTTAAAATTACCACTGCCGCAATTTTAGTTTTATTATTTAAAGCCGAATTAAATGGGCAAAAAGAGATTCAATTTAGACGTCGTACGATTCGCAATGAAGTAATCAAACAAACGATTGTCGTCTTAACTTTTTTCTTTACAGCCTTTATGTTAGGTTGGGCATTATTACTTACGACACAAACACATTTAGATCCTTTTAGTCTTTTGTTTGAAGTAGCCAGTGCGCTTGCAACGGTGGGAGTCACGATGAATTTAACGTCAGAATTAGATACGTTCGGTCGTATTATTATCATGTGTTTAATGTTTATTGGTCGCGTCGGGCCAGCGACGATTTTATTAAGTATAATGTCTAAACCAAAACGCAACATTCATTATGCAAATGCAGATATTTATATCGGATAGGAAGGGATTAGCATGTTAACAAACAAGAAAATTGGATTGTTTATTACTGGTGGCATCGCGAGTTATAAGATGGCAGAACTAAGTCGTCAATTAATCAAAAAGGGCGCCGAAGTACGCGTAGTGATGAGCCAGTCAGCAACGGAGTTTATTACGCCATTAACGATGCAAACTTTAACTAAAAATCCAGTTTTACTTGATACTTTTGATGAAAAAGATCCGTCGATTGTTCAACATATCCACATGGCTGACTGGTGTGATTATGTTGTGGTAGCACCGGCTACAGCCAATGTTTTAGCGAAAATGGCGCATGGTTTAGCAGACGAAATTGTTTCAACTACTTTATTAGCAGTGCATTGTCCGCGTCTAATAGTGCCAGCGATGAATACCAATATGTTTTATAATCCAGCAACCCAACGTAATATCAATCAATTAAAACAAGATGGTCACCAAGTGATGTTTCCAGATAAAGGATTCTTAGCAGAAGGATATGAAGGAGTCGGTCGCTTACCAGAATTAACTGCTATCGTCTCTGAATTAGAAAAATTAGTTGCTCAAAACGAATTAACTCAACTTTTAAAAGATAAGAAAGTGGTGATTTCTGCTGGAGGGACGCGTGAGCGCATTGATCCGGTACGTTATATAACGAATGATTCTAGCGGTAAGATGGGGTATGCATTGGCAGAAGCAGCCGTACATCTTGGCGCAAAGGTAACACTCGTTTCGACCGTTCGCAATTTAACAGTGCCAACAGGCGTTGACATCCAATACGTTGAGAGTGCTCAATCATTGTTTGAAGTAATGCAACAAGCGTTAAAGGAGCATGACATTGCCATTATGACCGCTGCAGTGAGCGATTATCGAGTTAAAAATCAAGTGTCCCAAAAGATTAAAAAACAAGCCAATCAAGAAGGGTTAACCTTGGATTTAGTTGAAAACCCTGATATTTTGGCTTATTTAGGACAGCATAAGCAGCCTGGACAGATTGTAGTTGGCTTTGCAGCTGAAACACATAATGTACTAGAATTCGCCAAAGGTAAACTAGAACGTAAAAAAGCGGATTGGATTGTGGCGAATGATGTCTCTAGAAAAGATGCCGGCTTTAGTTCAGATCATAATCAAGTAACATTATTGGGCAACGATAACCGTGTGATAGCTTTAGAATACGGAACTAAAAAAGAATTAGCTTACCAAATTTGGCAAACAATAATGGGGTAGATTAATAGATGAAAATACGACCAGCAACTTTAGCTGATATACCAGCGATGAAAGAGATATTTGAGATTGGACGCCAAAAACAAATAGCAACGGGTAATCCTAATCAGTGGATGCCAGGGTACCCGAGTATCGAACAATTGACCGCTGATATCAATAGCGGTACGTCCTATGTATGCTTTGATGATGCAGAGGAAATGGTAGGGGCCTTTTACCTATTAATGGGAGAGGATCCGACCTATCAGGTTATCGAAGAAGGTCAATGGTTAAATGATTTGCCCTATGTCACGATTCACCGAATCGTTTCAAAATATGACAAAAAAGGTGTCGGCCAACAATGTATTAAGTGGGTAATGAACCAATATCCAAATATAAAAATCGATACCCATGAATTAAATCAACCGATGCGACAATTATTAACCAAATTAGGATTTCAATATTGTGGTATTATTTATTTACCAGATGGACGCACACGCTTAGCGTATCAATATTACCAGGAAGATAGGATGACAATATGAGTTTAGTAGTAAAAAATATGAGTAGCGGTTATCGAGGGATTCCCGTATTAAAAAAGATTAATTTTACCATCCCTTATGGAGAAATAGTGGGTTTAATAGGGCTAAATGGTGCTGGTAAGTCAACCTTACTTAAAACAATTTTAGGCTTAATCAAACCTATTGAAGGGCAGATTACGATTGGTAATCAAACGATCAATGAACACCAATCGCAATTCTCTCAACAATTAGCCTATATTCCAGAAACACCTGTTTTGTATGAAGAATTGACCTTAAAGGAACATTTAGAAATGACGGCGTTAGGCTATGAATTACCAATTGAAACAGTCATGGAACGAGCAATGCCATTATTAAAATTATTCCGTTTAGATAATCATTTAAATTGGTTTCCGATTCATTTCTCAAAAGGAATGAAACAGAAAGTGATGATTATTTGTGCAATGGTAACCGATGCGAAAGTCATGATTATAGACGAACCGTTTTTAGGCTTAGACCCATTAGCCATTAAACATTTCACTGAATTATTAAAACAAAGAGCGCTACAGGGTACTGCCATTATTTTTACCACGCATGTTTTAATGATTGCAGAACAATTATGTGACCAGTATTTAATGTTACAAGCAGGAGAAATTATCGCAAAAGGTGACCTAAAGACTATACAAGAACAATTTGGACAACCGGAGGCAACGCTTGATGAACTATATGTTCAGATGACGGAGGCCTCTCAATGAAAAATTTAACAGAATTAAGGCAAAAGAGATTACAATCATTAATCAAAGAAATGGGCAAATATGGTCGCTTGATTTTTAATGATCATTTTTCTGTCATCTTATTTGTTATCCTCGGATTTTTCATGTTTTTCTATCGTGAACAATTAGTCGTACTTCAAGGTGATCACACTACGGTATTAAAAACACCACTCATCTTGTTTATGGGGATAATGCTAGGGGTACTGAGTACTTATGGGCGTCCCATATGGTTGATGAAAGCAGCCGATCGCAGTTATGTCTATCCAAGAGGGGCAGAATGGCGTCGTTATTGGCTCAAGGGGACATTATTAGGCTTGATAATACCTCTAGTCTTAAATGGCTTGTTAGCGAGTTTAATTTTTCCATTTGCTGCGACTGGACTCAATTGGGATCGTCAGTTTATCTATCTGTGGGTATTAATGCAATTATTAGCAGTTGTTTTATATCATATGCAAATGTTTAGTCGTATTTTTGCTATTCGCACAATAGGTAAAAATTATCAAGTCATTTTATATGGTGGCCTGTTGGTGGTTTCTTTAGTGCTATTAGGGCAATGGGGAATATTAGTGATGAATGCCTTATTAGCTCTCGCAATTGGTTATTATCTCTTTGTTTGTTATCAAAATCGACAAGCATGGTTGGACTTTGATTATACTATCGAAGTAGATGCAGAAAGAACGAATGTTTTTTATAAATGGATTAGCTTCTTTGCTGATGTACCACAAACGCAAGTAGTAGTTAAAAGACGTGCTTATTTAGATAAATTAGTCGATTTATTAACTGGAAAAAACCCAAATCGAGATTATTACTTATTTTTAAGGCTATTATTTAGAAATAACACATTTAGTGGTATTTGGTTGAGATTGCTAATTTTTATTTTTGTGATGTTATTATTAACAGAAAATATTTATTTAATCGTAGGATTGGGGTTAATTGGCTTCTATTTAACTTTAGTGCAGATTTTGCCAATGGTTCATTATTATGATGCGAATCCCTTTCAATGCATTTATCCAAAGAATCAAAGTCACTTAATCGGTGCGTTACAAAAAGTTTCCGTGATTATATTGCTCATTCAATGGTTGGCTTTTAATATCGCCACCGTTATAACAATTGGTTTTGGACAAACTTTTTTAATGATTAGTATTTTATGGCTAGTACTGATTATGTTAATGGTTTATTTATATATTCCATTTTGGTTGCATAAACAAGAATAGAGCCAACGTATAGGATATTGTAATCAAATTGAAATGATAAAAACGGTATTAAACGATTTTTGTTAGTGAAAGTTACAAAATTATTTGCTAAAATATAAGATGATACTTCGCAATCAGTGCGAAATGGAGAGGATAGAGGTGGCAATAATGCAATTATCGAGCAGTTTATTTGGCTACAATAAAACCGAAGTAGATCGTGCATTACAAGAAAAAGATGCCCAAATAGAAGCGTTAAATAAACAAATTTCAGAAATTCAAACACAATTAAATGAATATATTGAAATGGAACAAGCTTTAAAAGATGGGATTGTAGATGCTCGAATGACTGGAAATAAAATCGTAGCGGAATCTAATGATGAAGCAGAGAAGATTTTAAAGCGTACCAATGAACAAGTGACGCAATATAAAGAAGAATTTGCACATCATAGTCATGAACTCGTCAATTCAGGGATGGGAATGCGTGAGATGATGAAGAAAATGCAAAAAGAAATGCAAGATGTGGTAGCAACTTATCAAGAGATGTTAGAAAATACAGATTTTGATTCGTTATATCCAGAAGATCAAATTAGTCGATTCAGTGGACAAATTGAAGCCTATGAAAATATGGAGATTTCAACTCCACGTCAACAGAAGAAAAAATTATGGGACAATACGAGTATTACTGAAGAAGAAAAGAAAGAATTAGAAAAATTAATTCATGAAGTGATTGCCAATGAAAAGCAAGAACCGGCTTCAGCTTCAGAATCAAAATTAGTTAAATTTGCTAAGATGTAGTAAAAGATGAACAGACGAGAGGCTGGGCATAAACTTGATAAAGTTAGTTAAGATTATTGTTCGTTAATTAAAAGCGCAGTGGTTGAGTGGTCTCAATCTACGTCTTAACAACTTGTTTGAGACCTACTCAACTGTGCGGGGGGTGGGCAGACGTAGCGAAAATTATTTAATTTTCTACTTCTTGCCCACTCCCTTGTTTTGTGGCGTTCTATAATGTCGCAGCAGTTGAATGGCATAAAACGTGTCTAGTGAGAGATTGTTTTATTGTTATTCAACAGTGCGGGGGTGGGCAGACGTAGTGAAAATCAAACGATTTTCTACATCTTGTTCACTCCTTTGATTTTTTTAAATAATAAATTAATAAAGATAGGAGTTTCTAATGGCAATCAACTTAAAAAAAGAAGTAAATAAACGCCGAACTTTTGCGATTATTTCCCATCCAGATGCAGGGAAAACGACGATTACAGAACAATTCTTGTTGTTTAGTGGTGCAATTCGTGAAGCGGGAACGGTAAAAGCAAAAGGTAAAAAATCAAACAAATTTGCAAAATCTGATTGGATGGAAATCGAAAAACAAAGAGGGATTTCGGTAACGAGTTCAGTGATGCAAGTGGATTATGATGGGTTCCAAGTGAATATTGTCGATACACCAGGGCACGAGGACTTCTCAGAAGATACGTATCGAACATTAATGGCCGTTGACGCAGCCGTGATGGTGGTGGATTCAGGTAAAGGGATTGAGCCACAAACGAAAAAATTATTTGAAGTCTGTAGCATGCGTGGCATTCCCATTTTTACCTTTATGAATAAATTAGACCGTGATGGGCGCGAACCATTAGAATTAGTTGCGGAATTAGAAGAAGTCTTAGGCATTGATGCCTATCCAATGAATTGGCCAATGGGGATGGGAAAAGGTTTGCTAGGTTTATATGATTTATATAATAAACGAGTTGAATTAAAAGGTTCCCAAGAAGGTGAAGAAACATATATCCCACTAGACGAAGAGGGCGAAGCCGTAGGAGAACATCCATTTAAAGAATCTTCCATCTATACTCAAGCGCTAGAAGATGCACAATTATTAGCGGAAGCAGGTAATGAATTTGACCGCGAGTTAATCAATACAGGTAAATTAACCCCAGTCTTCTTTGGATCGGCCTTAACCGGATTTGGTGTTCAAACTTTCTTTGATGCCTTTGTTGACTTAGCACCGGCCCCATCTAAAGTAGAGACCAAAGATGAGTCGATAGTCGTCGATCCGACGGATGAACAATTTACAGGCTTTATTTTCAAAATCCAAGCCAATATGAACCCGGCTCACCGCGATCGTATTGCTTTTATCCGCATTTGTTCCGGATCGTTTGAAAAAGGGATGAATGTCACCTTAAAGAGAACCGGTAAGGTATTGCGTTTAGCTCATACAACGCAGTTTATGGCTGATTCACGTGAAGAAACGCAAGAAGCCGTAGCAGGTGATATTATTGGTTTGTATGATACTGGTAATTTACAAATCGGCGATACGATTTTTTCAGGAAAAAGCAATGTTGAGTTTAAACCATTACCACAATTTACCCCTGAATTATTTATGAAAGTGACACCTAAAAATGTGATGAAACAAAAATCTTTTCATAAAGGAATTGAACAATTAGTTCAAGAAGGGGCGATTCAATTATATAAGACTTATCATACTGAAGAATATATTATTGGAGCTGTGGGGCAATTACAATTTGAAGTTTTCCAATACCGTTTATTACATGAGTATAATGCTGAAGTTGTAATGACCCCAATGGGGAACAAAATTGCTCGTTGGATCGACGAGAAAGATTTAAACCCGAACATGTCAAGTAGCCGTAATTTATTAACGCGTGACCGTTTCGGAAATCCAGTATTTTTATTTGAAAATCAATTCGCTGAAAATTGGTTTAAAGATAAATATCCTGATGTGACATTATTGCAGTTACTTTAATTAAAAAATCGATAAAAAACCACTAAGTTAAACCTAATTCATCTTTGCTGGCTGATTAAGATAAGCCTTGATGATTACTGGTAAAACTTAGTGGTAATTATTTAATTCTTTAACTCAAATTGAATGAAGTTATCACCTTTTATTGTCTCCAATTCATCTACATTTGTGTCAGGGAGTAATTTACCTAAAACAAAGTCGATTTCTCTTTGACGAACCGGTCTAGTTTTATTAATGATAATAATATTTTGATGTGTATTGGCGATAGTATAAATAACTGTACAAGGACCAACAGAATAGACACGAACTGAGTGAGAGTCGGTGTTTTCTAGTTGGCGAGTTACTAAATCTGAGTGGCTATTGGTAACATCGATTAATTTCATGTAGAACCTCCTCTGCTTTTGTTTACTATTATAATCTTATTTTAATGAAAATAACAGTAAAAAAGCTGATAAAATAAAAATAATTAATACAATATCTATGAAAAGAGTAACGCAAGCCTATATTAAATAAAATATGTAAAAGGGTTTTCAAAACTTGTGAAAAGTAGTACAATAGTGTTGGCGCTTCACAAAAATAGCGACAAAAAGGGCTAAAAGGGGTTTTATTTAAGAAAATCAGCATAAATAGTTGTTAGAACCTTAAAAAAATGGTATTCTTACTATGATAGGGTTCAGTTTTGATAAATCTCAAAACGGCTCTTAATAAATTATCTTAAAGGGGTATTGTATTATGGAAAAGAAAGAATTTCATGTAGTAGCTGAAACAGGAATCCACGCTCGTCCAGCAACTTTATTAGTTCAAACTGCGAGCAAATTTTCTTCAGATTTAAACTTAGAATATAAAGGTAAATCAGTTAACCTTAAATCTATCATGGGTGTAATGTCACTAGGTGTTGGCCAAGGAGCTGATGTCGTGATTACAGCTGAAGGTGCCGATGAAGTTGAAGCAATCGCAGCAGTTGCTGAAACCATGAAAAACGAAGGTTTAGCTAACTAATATGACAACAGTTAAATTAACTGGGATTGCAGCGAGCGATGGCATTGCTATCGCTCCTGTTTATCTTTTAACAGAACCAAACCTTTCTTTTGAAACAAAACGTGTTGAAGATGCAGATGCAGAGGTTGCTCGTTTAGATGCTGCTTATGGGCAAGCTATTGCAGAAGTTTCAAAAATTAGAGATATTGCCAAAGAATCTTTAGGTGCGGAAGAGGCACAAGTCTTTGATGCGCACTTGATGGTCTTACAAGATCCTGAATTTACGGATCAAGTAAAAATGAAAATTAAAGATGAAAATGTGAATGCTGAAGCTGCGTTACATGAAGTTTCAACATTCTTTATTAACATGTTTGCTGGAATGGAAGATAATCCTTATATGCAAGAACGTGCAGCTGATATTAAAGATGTTAGCGAACGTGTCTTAGCTGCATTATTAGGCGTTAAATTACCAAGTCCTGCAACCATCGATGAGGAAGTCGTTGTGATTGCACACGACTTAACACCAAGTGATACAGCGCAATTAAACAAAGATTTTGTAAAAGCGTTCGTAACCAACATTGGTGGACGTACTTCTCACTCAGCAATTATGGCGCGTTCTTTAGAAATTCCAGCTATCGTTGGAACAAAATCAATTACTGAAACAGTAAAAGATGGCGATTTATTAATTGTTGATGCGTTAGAAGGCATTGTATTATTAAATCCAACAGAAGACGAAATTAAAGAGTACCAAGCTAAAGCAGATGCTTATGCTGCCCAAAAAGCAGAATGGGAAAAATTAGTTGCAGCACCATCTGTAACTAAAGATGGTCATCATGTTGAATTAGCGGCTAACATCGGAACACCAAAAGACGTTAAAGGTGTCTTAGAAAATGGAGCCGAAGGTGTTGGTTTATACCGTACTGAATTCTTATATATGGATTCTCCAGACTTCCCAACCGAAGATGATCAATACGAAGCGTATAAAACAGTATTAGAGTCAATGGACGGTAAGGGTGTTGTTGTTCGTACAATGGATATTGGTGGAGATAAAGAATTACCTTATTTAACTTTACCAGAAGAAATGAACCCATTCTTAGGTTACCGTGCGATTCGTATCTCATTAGACCGTAAAGAAATGTTTAAAACACAATTACGTGCTTTATTAAGAGCGTCTGTTCATGGTGATTTACGTATCATGTTCCCGATGATTGCAACGTTACAAGAATTCCGTGCCGCTAAAGCGATTTTAGATGAAACTAAAGCTGAGTTAGTAGCAGAAGGAATAGAAGTTTCAGATTCAATCCAAGTAGGGATTATGATCGAAATTCCAGCGGCTGCTGTTTTAGCGCACCAATTTGCTAAAGAAGTAGACTTCTTCAGTATTGGTACGAATGACTTAATTCAATATACAATGGCTGCAGACCGTATGAATGAACAAGTTTCATACTTATACCAACCATATAATCCATCAATCTTGACGTTAATTAAACACGTTATCGAATCTTCACATAAAGAAGGTAAATGGACTGGTATGTGTGGGGAAATGGCCGGCGACCAAATCGCTGTTCCATTATTATTAGGTATGGGCTTAGATGAATTCTCTATGAGTGCTACCAGCGTATTAAAAACTCGTAGCTTAATTAGTAAATTAAACTTAACGGATATGCAAGCACTAGCTGACAAAGCGATTAACGAATGTTCAACTGCTGAAGAAGTAGTAGAGTTAGTTAATGCTGCGGTTGAAGCTGCTCAAAACAACTAATTTGTAATTAAATAACTAAGAGGTTAGGAGAAATTCACTGGATTTCATCTTGACCTCTTTTTTGCATTTTAAAGTACGAAAAAACCGGACGTAATATCGGGGTGATCTTGCAACAGTGAATGAATGTTTTGTGTCTCTTTGTCAAATGTTGTGGGGCATGAAAATTTCTCTATTCACCTATAGCTAAAAGT
This sequence comes from Globicatella sulfidifaciens DSM 15739, assembly GCF_900167405.1. Lineage (GTDB taxonomy): Bacteria > Bacillota > Bacilli > Lactobacillales > Aerococcaceae > Globicatella > Globicatella sulfidifaciens. The sequence goes on along the minus strand of NZ_FUWO01000001.1, from coordinate 66,997 downwards.
ATAGAGGCATTTTTTAGTACGTATCGTTATCTAATTTTGTCATAACAAAAACCATGTTGATTTACCTGAATTGGCTTCTACAAGCTACTGGAGCGTATGAGTGCATAAGCGAGATTGCTATCATGTTCACTTTCACCATATAAAAAGGGAGTGGGCAAAAACTTTTTAAATTCTGTTCAGGCATGTCTATTTAATTCAGAGCGCAGTGGTTGAGTGGTCTCAACCTGCGTCTTAAAGAGGTTGGTCCACTCCCAACTGTGCGGGGGTAGGCCGACGAAGCGAAAATTATTCAATTTTCTACTTCTGGTCTACTCCCATCTGGACCAAAAGTCTGAATTTATACTAGATTGATGAGTTGTTCTTTCATTTGTAGTCAAAATTTTCTATAATAGAATTACCAAAGTGTAAATATTATGGCGAGAGAGTGGTGACAATATGAATATCGGGCTATTTACAGATACTTATTTTCCTCAGGTCAGTGGGGTTTCGACTTCTATCAAATCATTAAGGGACGAATTGGTTAAAAGAGGACATTTCGTTATTATCTTTACAACAACGGACCCTCATGCCGATGATGATGAAGATGGGACTATCGTGAGGCTGCCTAGTATTCCATTTGTAAGTTTTGAAGAGCGGCGTATTGCATATAGTGGTTTTGATAAAGCATTGAGAATAGCTCGTCGGTTTAAATTGGATGTGATTCATACGCATACAGAATTTTCTTTAGGTTTAACTGGTTTATATGTGGCGGGAAGATTAAAAATTCCAGTCATTCATACTTATCATACATTGTACGAGAAATATACGCATTATATTTTAGATGGCGACTTGATTCAAGCCAAACATGTTGGCACATTAACCCGATTGTTTTGTGAACAAGTAGAAGGGATTATCGCTCCAAGTAAGATGACCTTTGAAAAATTGAGAGAATATGGTATCCAAAATGAGATTCGCGTTATCCCAACGGGGGTTAAAATTCCTGAACCAAATAAAGAAAAAGTAGCGGAGTTAAAATCAAAGTTAGCAATCGCTTCAGATGAAAAAGTTTTTTTATCTTTATCACGTTTATCCAAAGAAAAAAGTATTGATAAAGTAATCGATGAATATGAGTTAATTGCTAAAGAATATCCTAATTCGCGACTATTAATTGTAGGCGACGGACCAGCACGAGAGGAATTAGAAAATCAAGCTGCCAAAAAAACAGCTAGAATTGATTTTATTGGAGAGGCTAGCTATGACGAAGTACCCCATTATTATCAGTTATGTGATTTGTATTTAAATGCTTCTGAATCTGAAACGCAAGGATTGACTTATTTAGAAGCCTTTGCCAATTGTTTACCGATTATCGCAAAACGCAATCCTTATTTAGAATCTTTAATGCCACAAGCGTGTTTTGGTCAATTATTTGATGAACAAGTGAGTTTATCGCAAACGGCCATTAACTTTTTAAAACAAATGGAATGTGGTGAAATTCAAACAATTGATACGAAAGCCTTATCGGCTATTTCAGTAGAAACTTTTGGTCAATCGGCAGAAGCGTTTTACGAATATGCGATCCAACATAAATGTCGCTCGCGCTTTAATATTCCGGATATTGTGATTCCACGAATTAAAAACTTAATCCGTGATGTTGTATTAGGCCCAGATAAGGAAAATGGTCAAGAATTTACAAATAACTAGCGAAAAATAATTGAAAATTCGCTTTGCTTTTTCTTGCAATTTGAACATATTTTGTTAACATAGTGTATGTGGAGTTTTGGGCTGATGTTATTTAGCCAATAAGCTGTTTACACATCTTAAACGAAGAAAGGAATGTTTCCATGAAACCTTCGGTATTAATAGGAATAATTCAACGATTAAATTCGATGATGGCATCAGAAAATAATGAAGAAGTTCGTCGATTTGAAGTTGAAGGCGTTGAAAAGTGCATCGTAAAATATACAAAAGAAAATGATTCTTTTGAAATGACCGATCGTGAAAATGATACGACTTATCAATTTGATGATATAGATTTAGTAGCAATTGAAATTTTTGAATTATTGGCTTAATTAAAGAGCATTTTTCGGGACTGGAAGATATTCTAGTTCCTTTTTTTATTACCATTTACTACTTTCTTAGGGCACGGTTGTGCTATAATAAGAAATAACCAAGTCAATTATTAGAAGAACCAAGGAGGAAAGCATTTGGCTGAACAAACATACCAATGTATCGGGTGTGGCGCTACGATTCAAACTGAACAAGAAGAAGCAATCGGTTATTTACCTAATAGTGCCTTACAAAAAGGAATTGAAAAAGGTGAATTTTACTGTCAAAGATGTTTTCGTTTGCGCAATTATAATGAATTACAAGATGTCGCCATCGATGATGATGTCTTTTTGGATAAATTAAATCAAATCGCGGAAGATGATGCTTTTGTTATTTATGTCGTTGATATTTTCGATATTGAAGGGAGTATCATTCATGGCTTATCACGCTTTATTGGTCGCCAACCATTTGTCGTATTAGCGAACAAAGTCGATTTATTACCCAAAGTAACCAATCTTAGAAAATTAAAACATTGGGTTAAAGTGGTAATGAATCAAAATAAACTGTTTCCTGAAGAAGTATTGTTAGCCAGTGCAACGAAGCAACATACTTTAGCGGAAGTTATTAATGTGATTGAAGCGAATATTGATCATAAAAATGTTTATATTGTAGGAGTAACCAATGTCGGAAAATCTACCTTAATTAATCAGTTGATTAATCATTATGGTGGCGCTAAATCAATCGTCACGACTTCTAATCATCCTGGGACGACACTCGATATGATTGAAATCCCCTTAACAGATGATCACTCGATTATTGATACACCAGGAATTGTACGGCGCTCTCAACTGGCCCACTATTTATCACGTACAGAAATCAAACAAGTGTTACCGACTAAACCATTAAAACCCAAAACGTATCAACTAAATCCAGAGCAAACCATTTTCTTAGGTGGCTTAATGCGCATGGACTTTAATGCGGGACCAAGAGCGGCTTTTACTTTTTACGTATCAAATGATATCTATATTCACCGTACCAAACTATCAGAAGCTGACACCCTTTATCAGAAGCATCGTGGTGAATTACTAAGCCCACCAGGTCCTAATAGTATCGAAAACTATCCACCATTAGTTGCCAAAAAAATTCATTTAGAAAAAAATCAAGACATTGCCTTATCGGGGTTAGGATGGTTAACAGTCAATCAGCCAGTTGATTTAACAATTTGGGCACCGAAAGCCGTTGCTTTAACCGTTCGCGAGTCAATTATTTAAAAGGAGAAAAAGATGTCACTGAATAAAGCACAGAAAAAATATTTAAAGAAAGAATCTCATGCCATCAAATCAATTTATCAAGTAGGTAAACTAGGTTTAACCGATAATTTTATTGAACAAATCGATTTAGCGATTGAGCGTCACGAACTAGTGAAATTTAATATTTTACAAAATTCTGATGAAACAATTAAAGAGGCTGCGGCTAAAGTAGCGGATGCAATTAATGCCGAAGTCGTTCAGACTGTTGGTCATACGGCTACCCTTTATCGTGAATCAGAAACAGAAAAATATCGTGATTATTCATTGCAAATTTTAGAACTAGATTAATTTGAATTGAGGTGAAGTGGATGACGTTACAAACAGAGACAGAAACGGATTTTGAACGTGCACTGGCAGAAGCAATTGATTTTTTAGCAAATTCACAAGAAGCCTTACAACCGAATCGCCAAGGACGTTACCGTATAGGGATTATGGGTGGAACTTTTAATCCACCTCACTTGGGACATTTATTAATGGCTGAACAAGTGGGTCATCAATTAGATTTGGATGAAGTATGGTTTATGCCAACGGCTAAGCCACCACATGCACCAGGTAAAAAAACGATTGCCTCACAACATCGTCTGCAAATGGTTCAAAAAGCCATTGCGGGTAATCCGATGTTCAAATTGCAACCGTATGAGGTAAATCGTGGTGGGAAAAATTACACCATTGATACGATGCGCCACTTTGTAGAAGAATATCCTGAAGCTGATTTTTACTTTATTATCGGCGGTGACAGCGCGAATGATTTATCAACATGGCGTGAAATCGATGAATTGGTTCAACTCGTACAATTCGTGGCAGTACGTCGTCCAGGAGAAAAACCTTATATGGGACCGTATCCGATTTTATGGGTTGATTCGCCTTTAGTAGATTTAAGTTCAACCGAAATTCGATTAAGAGTTTTCTTAGAACAATCTATCAAATATCAAGTACCGCCAGCAGTTGAAGAATACATTAAAAAGCATCGCTTATATCTGGAAGATTAAAGGTGAAAATATGGAATTTTCAAATGAATTAATAAATGTTACCCGTGAGCAATTACTAAGTGATTTAGCAACCAAAATCAAACCCAAACGTTATCAGCATGTATTACGCGTAGAAGCGACGGCAATCGAATTAGCCAAGCAATACGGTGTAGACCCTGAAAAAGCCAGTATAGCTGCTCTAATGCATGATTACGCGAAGGATTATCCAGAAGAGGAAATGTTAGCATTAGCACAAAAACGTTGGGATGAACCAACATTAAAAGAAGCAAATGATAATGTTTGGCATGGCTTTGCAGCCGCTACAATCGCCAAAGATTGGTACCACATTGAAGATGAAGATATCTTAACTGCCATTTCAGCACATACCATCGGTTGGACTGAAATGTCTCCATTAGTAAAAGTGGTATTTATTGCCGATTACATGGAGCCAGGTAGGGATTTTCCTGGTGTAAAAAAAGCTAGAAAATTAGCGTATAAAGATATTAATGCAGCGGTCACTTATAAAATGGTTGAAACAATCAAACATTTAGCTAGTGAAGAAGTTGCAATTTTTTTACCAACCATCGAATTTTATAATCAATGGATTTTAAGGAGAAATGTATGACAAAAACAAATTTAGAAAAACTAGAAGTAATTGTGCGTGCTGCCGATGATCGTATGGCACAAGATATTATGGCCTTGGATGTCAGAGAAGTGACCCCCTTAGCTGATTATTTTGTGATTATGCACGCTAGAAATGAACGTCAAATGGATGCGGTAGTCGATTCCGTGTTAGAAGCTGCGGCAAAAAATGAGATTGAAGTAAAACAAGTTGAAGGTAAAGATGGAGGACGATGGGTTTTAATCGATTTAATCGATATTGTTGTCCATGTATTCTATTATTCTGAAAGAAGTCATTATAATTTAGAAAAAATTTGGCAAGATGCACCTCTAGTTGATATCTCAGCCTGGGTGAGTGAGAATAATGAGCTTTAGTAAGATTGCCCGGGTTTACGACCGGTTCAATGATATTTCCAGCTATGAAGATTGGCTTGACTTTACTTTAAACTCATTAAGTGAACAACCTCAAAAAGCGTTAGACGTTGCCTGTGGGACCGGTTGGTTTCCTGTCATGTTACAAGCTTTTGTTGGCGAAATGACCGCAATTGATATTGATGAAGAGATGTTAAAAATTGCCAAAAAAGAAGACCCTAATTCGCAAATTATATATCGACAAGCGGATATGTTGGCCTTAGAAGATTATGCTAATCAGTATGATTTAGTCACTTGTTTTGCTGACTCACTTTGTTTTTTGGACAATGAGACCCAAGTAACAACAGCAATTCAACAAATGTTCAATGCGCTTGAATCTGGGGGAACTTTGCTTTTTGATGTCTGGACCCCTTATCAAGTAACCAACGGTTTTAAAGATTTCAGCTATTTTGATAGCGATGAAAAAGGGGCTATTATGTGGGATAGTGAGGTCGATGAACAGCACTTACAAGTGGAACATTACTTAACGGTCTTTGATCAAATGTCCTCAGATGGGCTTTATCAACGGTTCGATACTGTCTTGACCGAAAGGACTTATCCACTTGATTTTTATCAAAGTATTTTAGCGAAATTACCCACTCAATCGATAGAAGTATTAGTTGATTTTGGCGAGGATGAATATCGACCAAAACGCCATTCAACAACGGAACGTTGGTTCTTTAGAGTGGTAAAAAAATGAAAATAGTCGGGCTAATTGCAGAATATAATCCTTTACACAAAGGCCATCAATATCAATTGAAGCAGATTAGACGAAGCAGTCAATGCGATGTATTAGTGGTCGTGATGAGTGGGAATGTCGTTCAAAGAGGCCAATTTGCTGTTCTAGATAAATGGCAACGCGCGCAAATCGCAATCGACAGTGGTGCTGATTTTGTCTTTGAGTTACCCCTGCTAGCCAGTTTACAATCGGCAGATTATTTTGCTAAAGTAGGCATTGAATTATTAGCATTGTTAAATTGCAGTGAAGTTTATTTTGGCAGTGAACAAGCAGATATTCAAACATTGACGCAATTTGTCGAAACGGTAGAAGCTCACCGAGCGGCTTTAGACATCGAAATAAAAGCGGCCTTGAAAACGGGGCTATCTTATGCAGCAAGCTATCAACAAGCCATCGTATCGGTTCTCGGTGAATCCGATTTCGATAGTAGTTTACCCAATCATCAACTGGGTATTCAATATATTAAAGCCAATCGACAGCTGAAACACGCGATGATATTACAAACGATTAAGCGTATAAAAAATGAAGATGGTTTATACAGTGCTACCAGTGTTCGTGAGAAAATCACTCAAGGACAATTGCAGTCAGCGGAAGTACCATTATTTACGTGGCAAGCAATCCAAGCTAATGCTCCGGTGTTGATGAATGATTATTGGCCATTATTGAAATATCAATTAACGACTCATAATGCTGAAAGTTTAAAGCATATTTTTGGCATTAAAGAAGGATTTGAAGTAGCGATTTTAAATCAATTACGTTGGGCTATGAGCTGGGATGACTTCGTTAATCGCTTGACGTCGAAGAGATGGACAGCTGCTTCAGTGAATCGAATCTTAATTGCAGTGTTAGGCAATATTACTGACCAACAATGGCAGGATTATAAAACGAATTATGCCAAACAACCCGTTATCAGGTTATTAGCTTATCGCGAGAGTCATAGTCACTATTTAAAAGATTTGCGTCATCAAAGCGTGGAGATTATAGCTAATTGGAAAAAAGATTACGCTGATCGTTATCATTTACAATGGCGTATCGATCAAGTATATCAGCTAAATCCGATAAAAAGCCTTCAAGAACAGAATTTAACGCTATATCCGATAAAAAGATAAATTAAAAAATATAAGAGAGAATTGACAGTATAGCCAAAAATAGGGTATAATACATACTGTCGTTTTAGAGGTGATAATATGAAATGGACAATTCGAAAGTTACGTGATAGTAGAGATGAATTGGTACCAATCGAAGTCGATTTGGATATCAAAGAACAAGCAATTTCACGAGATGATTCAATTATTCATTTAGAACCCGTTCACGTATCAGGTTATTTTGTTGTTCGAGAACCAGATATTATATTACACTGTAATGCGGATGTAGTTATTACATTACCATCAACGCGCAGTTTAAAACCTGTGGAAGTGGATTTAACCTTCCCAATTAAGGAACGTTACGTCTATCCTGAGGATGATGTAAATGCAGACGATTATGAGGAGACAACTATCGTTCTTGAACACGATTATATCGACCTCGAACAGGCTGTACTGGAGACTCTATTATTAAGTTTACCGCAACGAGTGGTAGGACCTGATGAAGTTGAAGAGGATTTACCGAAAGGTAATCACTGGGCAGTCTTGACCGAAGATGAATACCACCAGCAACAAGATGAAGCTAAGCCGGAAATTGATCCACGCCTAGCGAAGTTGCAATCCCTATTAAACGAAGACAATGAAACTGAGTAAACTCAGTCACTATCAGGAGGTGTAAAACATGGCAGTACCAAAACGTAAAACATCAAAAGCATCAAAAAGAAAACGTCGTACACACTTTAAATTAGAAGTTCCAGGAATGAACACATGTCCGGAATGTGGTGAATTAAAATTAAGTCACCGTGTATGTCCATCATGTGGTTTCTACGATGGCAAAAACACAGCAAAAGATGCTGAATAATTAAAAATATGGAGTTAGGATAATAATTTCCTAGCTCTTTTTTTATTGAATATTGAGTTAAGTTCATAAACAATTGCATCTATTTGTAGAAACTATTCTGACTAGCATCAGTTAGTGATCATTTGATGCTTTTACTTATGGGAAATATGTTACACTAGAAAGTGGATTAATTTGAAAAGGAAGTGAAGTATGTCATTACGAAGTAAAGGAATTATCGCCATTTTATTTTCAGCATTAGGATTTTCATTAATGAACTTATTTATTCCATTGGCAGGTGATATTCCGACCATTCAAAAAAGTTTTTTTAGAAATTTAATAGCAATGATTGTAGCAATCATTGTTTTATTCAATGAACATAAGAAGGTGCCGGTTAAAGAACTTGAAAAACCAAAATCAATTCCATGGGCAATGCTAATTATGAGATCATTTATTGGAACGGTTGGTTTATGGTGTAATTTTTATGCGATGGACCATCTTATGATTTCTGATGCCTCGGTATTAAATAAATTATCGCCATTCGCAACCTTAATCTTCTCGTTTTTGTTTTTAAAGGAACCGATGAAGAAATTCCATTTAGTAGTGTTGGCTTTTGCTTTTACGGGTGTATTATTTGTCGTAAAACCAACATTAGCGTCAACAACGATGTTCCCTTATTTAATCGGTATTTTAGGTGGAGTTAGCGCGGGTGCGGCTTATACTTGTGTTAGAAAACTGAATTCCATGGGTGTCACCCCAGCATTTATTATTGCTTTTTTCTCGGCTTTTTCTACGATTATCAGTTTACCACAGCTCATTTTTAATTATGCACCGATGAGTGGACAACAAATTTTAATTTTGTTAACTGTTGGTTTAATGGCAACCGTGGGTCAATTTGGTATTACCTTTGCCTATAAATTTGCTCCGGCATCTGAAATATCGGTTTTTGATTACACGAATATTATTTTCACTGGTTTATGGGGTTTTATATTTTTAAAGCAAGTGCCTGACCGTTATAGTTTATTAGGTTATGCCATGATTATGTTGGCGGGTATCTTATCATTCCAATATAATCGTTACTTGTTAAATCAAATGAAAAAAGAGGGGTAGGCAAGAAGTAGAAAATCGAATGATTTTCGCTTCGTCTGTTACCCCACACGGTTTGGGACCATTCACCCCCTACGCTATAAATAAACAGTTGGAACCAAACGATTTTTTAAGTGTTTGTCAACTACAATTAACATTTAAAAAGAGACTGGGAGTGGGCAAGAAGTAGAAAATTAAATAAATTTTCGCTTCGTCTGCCCACCCCCGCACAGTTGAGTAGGCCTCAAACAAGTCGAAAGATGCAGTTTGAGACCACTCAACCACTGCGCTATTAATTTATGAACAATAACCTTAACTAAATTTATCAAGTTTATGCCCAGCCTCAAGGCTCTTTTATATTTTATGCTGTTTTGACAGTTAAGTGGAAGCTATCGCGTCCGATATTTAAAGTAACATCATTTAAAGCATACTATTAGTTAGAGCATCGTTTGTCAAATCGGTGGCGATTGTTCAGTCTATGTGAGTCAGCCTTTTAAAAAAAGAACTGCCATCCCAACCATTGGGATGACAGTTATGCAAGGCCGAATAGTTTTAATCAGTCTTTCTTTTAGCAATAAGTGATAGCTTTGGTTTATTTAAATCATTTAAGTAATCTAACTCAATTAAGAAATCTAGATGTGATAAAATATTTTGCGCTTTAAACGACCCTTCTAATAACACACCACGTTCACCAAGTCTGTGTTCAAACATCACTAAAGCTGGTGTGCTCTCGACATTCATATCACGAGCGATTTGTTGATCTTTTTGCAATAAATGTTTGACATAATCAGATTCCAAATCATCGACAAAGGTTTGCAAGTCTAGGCCAATCTCTTCAGCCAAATCTAAAATAAATTCATCTGAAAATCTTTCTAACTGCCCGACAATTCGGGACTGCATTTCCATTAGGAAACGGCGGCCCTTCTTTTTGCCTTGCATTGAAGCGGCTTTATAAGCTAATGAGGCTAGATAAACACTACGATAAATATGGTTACGTGAAGTCAAATCGGTAGACGGTATTCCAAAACGATTCATAAATTCTGTTACAATACTTTGGTTGTGGAAACATAAAATGTGGACGTCAGTTTTAGCAGAAATTAAGTCTATTGTTTTGGTTAATTCTCGTTCACAGTTAAAACATTGGCGTCCTAATGGATTGACAAATAAGTAAAATTCAAAAACTTTAGGAATCCCATTCGTTCTGTATTCAATTTGATATTCAGATTTCACAGTAATTCCTCCTTCTAATCTCCCTAGTAATGTTATCTTACCAAAACTAAATATCTAATACCAATCATAAGCTTTAATGATCATTTGATTGTTTTAGATAATGCAAAGCTCGAGCAATCTTCTTATCAGCTGGCCGAAAGTCGATTGCTAAGGCGGTGAGTAAGTTTTCAAATGCTACTTTTGCTGGTTCTAAGTCATGGGTTTCTAATTCTATTTCATAGTCGACGGTATCACCATAATAAGTTCGGTCAATAGCCCATTCGCCGTATTCGTTATGGTAAAGATAACGGTCTGTTTTTATTTGTAAAAAAAGCTCCAAAGTGTCATCGTCTTTAAATAAATAACGCAATTGATCCTTTATGACGGGATCATGAAGTTGGTCGAGAGTTATTGTTTGAGGGAGGGGCAGGACAGGATAGCTCTTAGTTTCAGATAACTCAAGTGAACGGTGTTGGTCTTGTTTTTGTTTAAAGGTCCATTCACTACGGGTATTAAAATTGCGTAATCTTAAAGCTGCCTGCGCTTTTTTTAGTTTTTGATCAGCTGAATCATAGTAATTATTTTGTTGAGTTTGATATTGATCAAAAGCCAGTTCAAAATGACTTAATAGTTTTGTGAATTCATTAGCGGTTAACATTGCTTTTATTTCTTGTTCAATTGAATAACTCATGATATCCCTCTTTCATTAATCCGTTTTTGATTATATCAAATTTTTCTCGCATATCCCAATAAATTTTACTCAAGTTGTGGTAAAATGGAAATGTTAGTGTGACCAATTCCAAATGAGGTGATTGACGATGCAAATAGAAGATAATTTTATTGAAGATTGGAAACAATTTTTAGCGCCTTATAATCAAGCGGTAGAAGAATTGAAGCTAAAATTAAAAAATATTCGCGGTGAATATATAGATAATCATCGCCATACACCTATAGAATTTGTAACTGGACGGGTAAAGTCAAAAGAAAGTATTTTAGAAAAAATGGCTATCCGTAATATTGAACCAGAAGACTTATTAATTGGAGTTCAAGATATTGCAGGGATTCGGATTATGTGCCAGTTTGTTGAAGATATCTATGAGGTCGCTCATCTGTTGAAAAATCGGCAGGATTTTAAAGTGTTATTAGTCCGTGATTATATCAAAAATCGGAAAGCGAGTGGTTATCGTTCTTACCATATGGTAATCGAGTACCCGGTTCAACGAGCAAATGAAACTATTAATGTCATTGTTGAAATTCAAATCCGTACACTGGCGATGAATTTTTGGGCAACAATTGAACATTCACTAAATTATAAATACCGAGGAGAATACCCCGAAGAAATCCTTAGAAGATTGGAAAGAGCATCGGAAGCTGCTTTTATGTTAGATGAAGAAATGTCTGAGATTAGAGATGAAATTAGAGAAGCTATTCGTATCTTTGATCGCAAATAGGAGGCCGACATGATGTCAATTCGTGTTTATATTTATGCAAGTCAAAAAAAAGAATCACAGTCAATTAAAGCGAAATTATTAAAACAATTAGCAAAATCGAATATTGAAGTGGTCGATGAAGAGCAATCATTCGATTATATTATTACAATCGGCGGTGATGGCACTTTATTATCCGCCTTTCAACGACTACAAAATCGTGTGGATTCGATACAGTTTATTGGGATTCATACCGGCCATTTAGGTTTCTATGCTGATTGGCAATCATATGAAATTGAAAATCTGGTCGAAGGTTTGTTAGATTGTGTGGATAAACCACCGGTGACCTATCCATTATTAGAGATTACCATGGAAGATACCATTGGCAATAATAGTAAATTCTTAGCATTAAATGAATGTTCGATTCGTTCAAATTTTGGCACGATGGTCAGTGATATTTACGTAAAAGAAGAATTTTTTGAAACACTTCGCGGGGATGGCTTGTGTATCGCGACACCGACCGGATCCACTGGTCTTAATAAATCATTAGGTGGCGCCGTGATTCATCCGCGTTTAGATGCGTTACAATTAACAGAGATTGCGTCATTAAATAATCGTGTTTACCGTTCATTAGCTTCACCGATGATTATCTCCAAAGATGAATGGTTGAAGATTTATCCTACCATTCATGGCAAAGAAACGACCTTTATGCTAATGTTTGATAACAAGTATATTAGCGATATTGAGATTCAATCATTAGTTTTAAAAATTTCTGATAGCCGGATACGCTTTGCCAATATCCGTCATACTCATTTTTGGAATCGAGTGGAAGCATCTTTTATTGGCTTAAAACAACAACAAAACAATATCAATCAAATCAATAATCTATTAAAATAAAAGGAGCAATGATATGAAACAATTTTATTCTCTATTTTTGACCAGTATGGTTGCAATATCAACTTTAGCAGGTTGTTCCACCACAGAAAAGGAAGTCACGACAACCACTCAAGCATCAACGACTGCTGAGGAGACTACCATCCAAGAAACAACCATTGAAACAACCGTAGTGGGCGTGACCGACACGTCAGTACAATCAAGTGAAGAACGAGCTGAAAATTCAAGTGAAGCGTCCACGACCGCTAATAGTGACAATGAAAGTAATGTCATTGCAGAGGAAGATTTAATCGATGGTGAAGTCATTATTGATGATAATCTCCAATTTTTAGCAATGGAACCAGCAGAAAAAGCCGCACGATATGCTGAATACGATCATATCAATAAAAATACTTTAACTGAAGTGGCGGCTCTTGATTTTTCACAGGTTGAAGAGGTTGCTAGCGAAGAAGAGTATAATGAATTAATGGAAAAAAGCATGGATGAAGCAGTCGTGTTATATTTAGGTTTCGATGAATGTCCTTATTGTCGTGCTTTTATACCGAAATTAAACCATTTAGCAAAAGAATTGGATGTGACTTTACATTATTACAATACCAATCGTCGAGCAGATGATCGTAATTTTAATGATGTCATTCAATTTTTAAATATCGAAACAGTCCCACATGCTTTTATTTTGCAAAAGGGCGAAATTAAAGCGCGTATCAATAACCAAAATACTATGCAGGAGATGGAAAACTTCTTAAGGGAAGTAGTTGAGCTAAATAAATAAGATGGAATTTAAATTTATTAGTGAATTAACTGAACCCATGCAGATTAAGTATTTTTTGCATCATTTAGAATTACCACGTGGCTTTACGACCGCAGTAAAGTTTAATGGCGAAATATTATTAAATGATCAACCAGTTTCAGTTAGGGCGATGATTAATCCTGGTGATGAGTTAATCATGGTCGCACCTGATGAAAAAGGACATGATACGGTTATTCCATCATTCGAACCAATCGAGATTGTTTATGAAGATCGAGATTTATTAGTTGTCAATAAACCAGCTGATGTGGTCTCTATTCCATCGATTAAAGATCCTGATTCGGCGATGGCCAATCGTATCAAAGGTTATTATGTCGCTCAAGATTATCATAATCAAGTGATTCATATTGTGACGCGATTGGACCGGGATACGACGGGACTGATGTTAATCGCTAAGCATCGATTAGCCCACGCCTTGATGGATCGACAAATACAAAATGGTCAAATACATAAATATTACCAGGCATTAACGACGAAGACTAATTGGCAGAATTTGCATGGAATCATTGATGCGCCAATCGCCAGGAATGATCAATCGTTAATTACGCGGGTCGTTAATCCTAGTGGTAAAAGTGCTCAAACGGAGTACTGGGTTCAAGAACAGTTTCAACATAGCTCTTTATTAAAATTACAATTACATACCGGACGGACGCATCAAATTCGCGTTCATTTAACCCATGTAGGTGGCCCCTTAATTGGGGATGATTTATATGGCGGCCCCTTAACTAAAATACTGGACCGTCAAGCCTTACATTGTGCAGAATTGCATTTTTTCCAACCTTTTACAGGAGAACCACTTAAAATTCAACAACCATTGCCGGATGATATGCGACAATGGATCCTTAAAGAAACAACGTTTAAGATAGAAAATCAATAATAATCATTATGGAGGGATAATATGGAAGTGTTTGAAAGAAACTTCGAAGAAAACGTAAAAGTCATCAAACAATTACTAAATAATAATCGTATGACGCGTTTTCGTGCAGAATTTTTAGCAATGCATCAATACGATCAAGCCAAAATATTTGAGCAAATATCACCAGAAGAACGTGATAAAGTTTATCAATACCTTTCACCATCAGAATTAGCCAGCATCTTTGATGCTTTTGAAGTTGATGAAGTCCCGATTGATGATTATTTCTACGAAATGAATGACAACTATGCGGCCAGTGTATTAGCTGAAATGTATGCCGATAACGCCGTTGACTTCTTGAACCACTTAAAAGACTTAAAGAAAGTCAAAGTTTACATGCAATTAATGAAACCAGAAAGTGCTCGTGAAATTAGTCAATTGATCAATTACTTACCAGAAACAGCGGGCTCCATTATGACCACCGAATTTGTTTGGATTGATGAAAATCTGACCTTAAGAGAAGCTTACGAGTATTTAAAAACGGTAGCGGTACAAGCTGAAACGATTTATTATGTTTATGTGATGGATGAGCATGAACGTTTAACTGGGGTTATTTCACTTCGAGATTTAATCATTAATGAAGATAGTCGTTTAGTGAAAGACGTCATGAATACACGCGTGATTTCGGTGCAAGTGAGTGATGACCAAGTGGAAGTCGCTAAAATGGTTCAAGACTATGATTTACTTGCTTTACCTGTTGTGGGCTTTGACCACGAACTTTTAGGGATTATTACGGTCGATGATATTTTGGATATTATTCAAGACGAAGCGGACAGTGACTACTCTGGTTTGGCTGCGGTTGATGTTAATGTTGACCACGAAACACCTTGGTCTGCGGCTAAAAGTCGTTTGCCGTGGTTAATTACGTTATTATTCTTAGGAATGGGGACCGCTACATTAATTAGTCAGTATGAAGGCTTAATTGAGTCTGCTAGTGTATTATCAGCGTTCGTGACCTTAATTACTGGTACTGCAGGAAATGCCGGCACCCAATCATTAGCGGTCGCCGTGCGTAAGTTGACTAACAAAACAGAAGAAGACACCAAAAATAATTTAATGTTTGAAATTTTAACGGGTTTAATTAAAGGTATCATTGTTGGTGTTACCATTGCGGTTGTAGCAGGAATATGGAAGCAAAATATTATTTTAGGTGGTATTATTGGTATATCGATGGCTTGTGCAATCTTTGTTGCGAATTTAGCCGGCGCTTTAATTCCGAAACTAATGAATAAAATTGGCTTTGATCCAGCGGTTGCCAGTGGACCGTTCATCTCAACGCTTAGTGACTTAACTTCCGTGTTTATTTATTTTACAATTGCATCAGCTTTTATGAGTTATTTAAGTTAAGCGTATGATTTTTCTTAAGAGTAGGCAATGAAGTATGGCAAATGAAACAACAATCAGTCGATTGTCAACTTCTCGCTCATCCCTTGCTGACTCTTATTTTTTAGTTAAAGTCTGACAACGGATAGGCCCTTATCCATGACTTAATATTCGCTAAAATCAAGAGAAACAGTGACACTCAGAAGGGGGTGAAATGACCTTCTATATATATTTTATGAGGAGGGTAAACCATGAAGAAAACCGCAAAAGTATTAGGAGCTAGTACCATGATGGCCGGCGTGTTACCACATTTATATTTCTTAGGTAAACATCATAACAAAAAGGCGACCAAAGGGGTTCAAATTATTACCAGTTATCAAGTAGCGACGAATCAGACGGAATATTTTTTATTAGCGAACGGTAATTTTCCATTATTTACTAAAGTGCATCGTGTTGAAAAACCTAAAGCTGTCGTTCAACTGGTACACGGTGCGATGGAACATCAAGGACGCTATTTTAATTTAATCAAAAAATTAAATCAACAAGGTTATGCCGTGGTGGCTAATGACCATCGTGGCCATGGGCGTTCGGTAACGGATAAATATCCTAAAGGATTTATGAATGGTACTCAAGAACTCTTAAATGATTTAGTACTAGTGACCGATTTTATTAATCAATTGTATCCAGAAGTACCAGTCTATATGTTTGGACATTCGATGGGCTCAATGCTAGCTAGAGCTTATTTATTGGAAAATGATCAGCGGATTGACAAGTTAATTTTGACAGGTGTACCGCCTTATAATCCAATGGTTGGTGCTGGTATTACACTGGCGAAACTAATTGGCTTTTATCGTGGCGAAAAAGCTTCAAGTTCAATCTTGAATGTATTACCTAAGGAACTCGATTGGATTGCTTATAACCAGCAACATTTACAAACGATTGCGAATGATCCTTTAGGAATGGAACAATTTACCAATGGGGGTAATTTAACGATGTTTGAGTTGAATCGTCTCTTAAATTATCCGAAGAAGTTTAAAGCGAAACACTCAGATTTGCCAATTCTAGTATTAAATGGAGCCGACGATACGCTCATTACCGGCGGCTCAGACGGGATTGATGATTCAGCACGCCGTCTAACGAAAGCAGGATACCGTCATTTAGTATTAAAACAATATCCGAATATGAAGCATGAAATCATTCATGAAAAAGATGCCGATACTGTGTTTGAAGATATACTTTCGTTTTACCGAAAAACGAATTGATTGATGTAAGGAGTAAGATAACGTATGAAACAAACTATTCAATATTTAGAAGACTTATTAGCAATCCCTTCACCGACAGGTTATACCAATGAAGTAGTGGATTATCTAGCCAAGACAGTGACAGAATTAGGCTATGACTATCGACGAACACCAAAAGGAAACTTAATCGTGACGGTTGAGGGACAAAATACCCAAGAGCATCGTACAATAACGGCACACGTTGATACTTTAGGAGCCATTGTACGTGCGGTTAAACCAGACGGTCGTTTGAAACTAGATAAAATAGGTGGCTTCCCTTGGAATATGATTGAAGGGGAAAATTGCATCGTTCATATGGCCAGTAACCAACAAACAGTCAGTGGGACTATTTTAATTCATCAAACAAGTACCCATGTTTACCGTGATGCCGGAACAGCCGAACGTACCCAAGATAATATGGAAGTGCGTCTCGATGCAAAAGTGACGAATGAAGACGAAACACGGGCTCTAGGAATTGAAGTTGGTGACTTTGTTTCATTTGATCCGCGGACTATTATTACGGAAGATGGCTTTGTTAAATCACGTTTCTTAGATGATAAGGTCTCTGCAGCTATTTTATTAAAACTGTTAAAAGTTTATGCAGAAGATAAAATTGTTTTACCTCATACGACCCATTTTATGTTCAGTGTCTTTGAAGAAGTTGGACATGGGGCGAATAGTAGCATTGATCCTAAGACTGTTGAGTTTTTAGCGGTTGATATGGGAGCAATGGGAGACGATCAACAAACAGATGAGTATACCGTTTCAATCTGTGTTAAAGATGCTTCTGGCCCTTATCATTATAATTTCCGTCAATATTTAGTAGCCTTGGCCAAAGCCCAAGATATCCCATACAAATTAGATATTTATCCTTATTATGGTAGTGATGCTTCAGCAGCCGTGCGCGCAGGAACGGATATTAAACATGCCTTATTAGGTGCGGGAATTGAATCGAGTCATTCGTATGAAAGAACACATATGGATTCGATTGAAGCAACCGAAAAATTAGTGGATGCGTATTTGAGAAGTGAGTTAGTTAAATAAGAGCGGTTGCTATTAAAGTGAGTTGGTCAATAGAGGTCGCGGACTTTAGAAGTGGACTAGTCAATTAGAGACTTTGCTTATTAAAAGTATGCTAGTTAAAAATAGCTAATTAACTTAAGCAGTAAATTTTAATAAAAATTACGAATTGGCATCAGCCAATATTATAATAGATAATGAACAGTTAAAAATGCTTTAGTTTGTGAAATGCAATAATCTTTATTATTGATAATCATTCTAATATGCAATTTTTAACTGTTTTTTAGCAGTTATTGCACAAAAGGAAATAAGAAATAACGCAATCCAAACGAAAAGTTTGTGAAAACTACGACTATTAAATTTTAAATTTAAAATAATAAACATTAGTGAAATTGTAAGAAAAGGATTTCAAATATTGATATAACAATATTTCCAGTTTTTTATTAATAAAAAAATTTAATAACTAATAAGCTTTTTTTTTGTGAAATATGTGTTATGATAAAAAATGTAATCATATCATTGTGTGTAAAAAGTAGGAGGTATATGATGAAAGTAGTTGTTATTGGATGTACTCACGCAGGTACAGCAGCAGTAAAAACAATTTTAAATGAAAATCCAGGTGCAGAGGTTGTTGTTTATGAACGTAATGATAATGTATCCTTCTTATCTTGTGGAATTGCATTATACATTGGTGGCGTTGTTAAAGACCCTCAAGGATTATTCTACTCAGATCCTGAAGAATTAGAATCTTTAGGTGCGGATGTAAACATGGAACATGATGTAACAAATGTTGATTTAGAGGCTAAAAAATTAAATGTTAAAAATTTAAATTCTGGAGAAGAATTTGAAACAACATTCGATAAATTAGTGTTAACAACGGGTTCATGGCCAATTTTACCTCCATTCACAGGCTTCGATTTAGAAAATGTTCAATTATGTAAAAACTATCGTCAAGCACAAGAAATCTTTACTCGTAAAACAGATGCTAAAAAAGTTGTCGTTATCGGTGGAGGCTATATCGGTATTGAATTAGTAGAAGCATTTGCTTTAGAAGGTAAAGAAGTTACTTTAATCGACGGTTTAGATCGAATCTTAAATAAATATTTAGATGCTGAATTTACTGATGTTTTAGAACAAGACTTACGCGATCGTAATGTTAATGTTCAATTAAACCAAATGGTTAAAGGCTTCGAGGGCGAAAATGGTAAAGTTAGTAAAGTTATTACCGACAGCGCTGAATACGATGCAGACATGGTGGTTGTGTGTGTTGGTTTCCGTCCAAATACCGATTTAGTAAAAGACCAATTAGAAACATTACCAAATGGTGCTATTATTGTCGATAACTACATGAAAACTTCTCATCCTGATGTATTTGCTGCAGGTGACTCTACAGCGGTTAACTACAATCCAAATGGTGGACATGCATATATTCCATTAGCAACTAATGCTGTACGTATGGGATCATTAGTAGGTAAAAATATTAACGGTGATAAAGTAGCTTACCGTGGAACTCAATCTACTTCGGGATTACATTTATTCGGATGGAACATTGGTTCAACCGGGGTAAACGAAGGATCAGCAAAACATTTTGGTTTAGAAACACGTTCAGTATATGTTGAAGATAACTACCGTCCAGAATTTATGCCAACTAATGAAAAATTATACATGAAATTAGTGTATGAAGTAGGAACTGGCCGTATCGTCGGTGGACAAATCATGTCTAAATACGACTGTACAGCATCAGCTAACACATTGTCATTAGCAATCCAAAACAAAATGACTATCGAAGACTTAGCTTATGTTGACTTCTTCTTCCAACCAGTATTCGATCGCCCTTGGAACTACTTAAACATCTTAGCTCAAGCAGCAGTAGAACAAGAACGTAAATTAGCAGAAGAAAACTAATCTAACACATTAAAATAATTATTAGACTAGGTAGAATGATTGCGTGTCTGCCTAGTCTTTTTATATTGACTGAAGATAAGTATCGTGAAAGGAAACAACCAAATTAAAATAGTTTATATAGTTTCTACTCATTCTGGCGGAACTAGCGGAGTGAAAGGCAGGGCATAAACTTGATAAATTTAGTCAAAATTATTTTTCGTTAATTATAAGCGCAGTGGTTGAGTGGCCTCAAACTGCGTCTTTCGACTTGTTTGAGGCCTACTCAACTGTGCGGGGGTAGGCCGACGAAGCGAAAATCATTCAATTTTCTACTTCTGACCTACTCCCAACTGTGCGGGGGTGAACAGACGAAGCGAAAATCATTCAATTTTCTACTTCTGACCTACTCCCAACTGTGCGGGGGAGGCCGACGAAGCGAAAATTATTCAATTTTCTACTTCTTGCCCACTCCCAATTTAGTTTTCTAAAGCAAATAAACAGGCAACCGAAAAAGTAACGGTTGCCTGTTTTTTTAAAAGCGTGTAGTTTAAACGGCATAGCGATTGTCGTTAGAGATTAGGCCTTAACTTGATAAAATCAATTAAGTTATTGCTCGATAAGTGATAGCGCAATGGTTGAGTGGTCTCAAACTGCGTCTTAACGAGGCTGAGAATAATCTTGACCAATTTACTCAAATTATTGCTCGATAAGTGATAGCGCAATGGTTGAGTTGCCTCAAAATGCGTCTTAACGAGGCTGAGAATAATCTTGACCAATTCACTCAAATTATTGCTCGATAATTAAAAGCGCAGTGGTTGAGTGGTCTCAAACTGCGTCTTTCGACTTGTTTGAGGCCTACTCAACTGTGCGGGGGTAGGCCGACGAAGCGAAAATCATTCGATTTTCTACTTCTGGTCTACTCCCAACTTTGCGGGGGAGGCAGACGAAGCAAAGTTCATTTGAATATCTACTTATTGCCCATTCCTAAATAATTTAGAAAATAATCGCTAGACTATAAAAAATACTAAAAATTAATAATGCTGTGCTTAAATAATTAATTTTATTTTGACGTTGTTTTTCATTGTCTACTTGTACAATAGCGGGAATAATACTGAATAATGTAATGAAAACATAAGCAATTTGTGCTAAAAAGTAAGATTGGCTTGGTAAAGTGAAATAAACGCCAGCAAATATGGCTACAATCGCTAATCCAATGCCAGTCCAATGATACAGTGTCGATTGTTTCTTTCTAGTAATTAATAAATAGCGTAAGTGATTGATTTCAATCGTGATGCCTGCTGTAATTAAAGCAAGAGGAATCAATAACAGTAAAAAATTGGTAGTGATACTCGTCGTTTGACTATAGTATGCTACCGTATTTAAAATAAAAGCATTAAAAAAGATGGTTAAAATATATTGATAAAATGTATTCACAATTGGAAAAGGTATATATTGAAAATGAATATAGGCAATATATAAAAGTAACAGTAAATTAATAATCCAGTTATTTCTTAAAATAAAAATAACCGATGTGATGATTAAAATACTTTCACAAACATATAAGATAAATTCAGGTGTACTTTTGTGATTCCGTTGTACATTTCGTTGGTGAAAATAGTGATCAATTAATTGTGTACTGACAACTATCACAAATAGTAAAAGAGCATTTATCCAGTTTGGTGATGCAGCTGAACTCAACCCCACGATTGTCCCAACACCAATCAAAGCAAATGGTGCTAAAAAAATCTTGACAAGGGGGTTTTGTAACAACTTAATAAAAGTAGTCATAAGTAACAAATCCCTTCTGAATATCGACATAATTTTATAAAAAGCTATTCATTATCTCTATTTTAAGTTATAATCGATAATGTTACAACTCAAAATTCCCGATAGGGTTCACTTTCTTCAAAGTGAAAATGCCTTGTAACCAAAATGAAACAATGGGGGAAAGAAAAATGACAGAAAAAAGATTATTTACGTCAGAATCAGTAACCGAGGGACATCCAGATAAAATTGCCGATCAAATTAGTGATGCGATTTTGGATGCCATTTTAGAGCAAGATCCAAATGCTCGGGTTGCTTGCGAGACTGCGGTTAATACCGGTTTAGTATTAGTGTTTGGAGAAATTACTACTTCTGCGTATGTTGATATCCAACAAATCGTTCGTCAAAAAATTGATGAGATAGGATATAATAAACAACAATATGGGTTCGATGCGAAGAACGTCGCGGTATTGGTCTCATTAGATGAGCAATCACCGGATATTGCTCAAGGAGTCAATAATGCGATTGAAACTCGTGATCAGGATTCAGAAGCAGAAATTGGTGCCGGTGACCAAGGATTGATGTTTGGTTATGCTACCGATGAAACACCAGAATTAATGCCACTTCCGATTTCACTTAGTCACCAATTAGCATTAAAATTAGCTGAAGTTCGTAAGTCAGGCGAGTTAAATTATTTAGGACCAGATGGCAAAACACAAGTCACCATTGAGTATGATGAAGCAGGAGTAGCGCAAAGAGTCGATACTATTGTCATTTCAACGCAACATACAGAAGACGTGACTTTACAACAAATCCATGATGATGTGATTGAACATGTAGTCAAACCAATTATTCCAGATGAGTTATTAGATGATGAAACGAAATATTTTATCAATCCAACTGGTAAATTTATTATTGGAGGTCCTGTAGGCGACTCAGGCTTAACGGGACGTAAGATT
This sequence comes from Globicatella sulfidifaciens DSM 15739, assembly GCF_900167405.1. GTDB lineage: Bacteria > Bacillota > Bacilli > Lactobacillales > Aerococcaceae > Globicatella > Globicatella sulfidifaciens. Next base: position 44,436 of record NZ_FUWO01000001.1, on the reverse strand, counting down.
ATCGTCGATACTTATGGTGGTTATGCTCGACATGGTGGGGGAGCTTTCTCAGGGAAAGATGCTACGAAGGTCGACCGTTCAGCCAGTTATGCCGCTCGCTATATTGCGAAAAATATTGTAGCAGCTGGTTTAGCTAAGCGTTGTGAAGTCCAACTGGCTTATGCGATTGGGGTGGCCGAACCGGTTTCGATTTCAATTGATACCTTTAATACCAGTGAGATAACAGAAAGTAAATTAATTGCTGCTGTTCGCTCAACGTTCCGCTTAACGCCGAAAGGCATCATCGAAATGTTAGACTTATTACGACCAATTTATGCTCAAACCGCAGCCTATGGACATTTTGGTCGTCGTGATATTGAATTACCTTGGGAACAAACAGATAAAGTAGAGGCTTTAAAAGCAGCTATTAACGCATAACATAAAACGTAGACTAGATAGGGAACAGTCCTTTATCATAGTCTACGTTTATTTTTTATTTAATCTTTTCGATTATTAATAACATAGGTGGCTGATTTTGTTGATTAATAAATTCATATTGAAGGACTTGGTATTCTTTTTGAGACCATGTCGATAAGGTGTCGAATAATTTTTGCTTTTCAATCATACCGGCTGGATGACCAGAATAAATCACTAATAAAATTTGGCCGCGTTTGACTAATTTTTCTGCTATTTGTTTGATAGCCGCTATTGTACTATTGAAACGTGTAGTAATTTCATGGTCACCACCCGGTAAATAGCCCAGATTAAAGATAGCGCCAGCAATCGTAGGTTCGGTTACGACCTTTTCAATTTGGTCATGACTTTTTTCAATCAAACTCACTTGGTTAAACTTCGGATGAGCCTGCAGCTTCTCAACGGAATTCAGAATCGCTTGTTTTTGAATGTCAAATCCATAAACATGTCCTTTAAAATGAGGTTGATTGATAATAAAATGAGTATCATTGCCATTACCTAAGGTGGCATCAATAAAAGTTCCATTAGGGAAACGTTGGATTAAATCTGCTAAAAGTTGATGGCAAAAGTGTAAAGCATTTTTCATAACAACTCTCCTCGTGTTTCAATTATATTACAATCATTAAGCTTTAGCTATAAATAATCGGAATCTCTATAATTATAACTTAATTTGGGTTAGAATTAAACATGAATACAATTTAGGAGGCGGATCGAGTGCCAGTTCAATCTAGACGCGTTACAGTAAAGAAACAACAGAGAAATAAACAAGTTGAACGAATGAAAAAAATTCGTAAAGCTTTTAATACTGGATTAATTATGTTTTCAACGGCAGCATTTATTGAATCCACAACGAAGCCATCTAATGTTATGGCTCAAACGACATCCAATACACGATTAAGCAAGAGTGAATTTTTAAACCTTGTCACAGATAGTGCTAAGAAAATTGCCGCTTCTAATGATTTATATGCATCTGTTATGATTGCTCAGGCTGTATTAGAATCTGGGTGGGGAAATTCTACCTTAGCAAGCGCGCCATATCATAATTTATTTGGAATTAAAGGAAGTTCATCTGATAATACAGTTAATATGGATACTTTAGAAGATGATGGCACTGGCAATTATTATGTAGCCAATGAAGCTTTCAAACGTTATGATGATTATGCCGGATCATTACAAGACTATGCTAATATTTTAACAGGGGATAATGGTGCCAATAGTTGGCGCTATAATTATTATTTAGGAGCACGTGTTAGCCAAACAAATAGCTATCAAGATGCCACTCGCCATTTAACGGGTCGTTATGCGACGGATACTTCTTACGCATCGAAGTTAAACGCGATTATTCAACAAAACAATTTAATTGCCTATGATACAGTAGGTAATCAGTCAAATAATAATCAAAATAATAATAACAACCAAGGTGGTACTGAAGAAAACACGACTACCAATGGTACGACCACCAATTATGTGGTTGAAGCTGGAGACACGTACTGGTCATTAGCGCGTAAATTCGGTGTGGATGTTAAATCATTACAAAATGCGAATAATGTGACGAATGGCAATTTATTTGTAGGTCAAGCGATTCGTATTCCTGGAGTAGCGAATACAGAAAAAAATGAAACTGAAAAAGAAACCACCGTTGAATCGCCAACACCATCTAGTCCGGAATCAACAGCTAATGGTAGTTATAAAGTAGTGGCTGGTGATTCATATTGGCAGTTAGCTAAAAAATTTGGTGTGAGTGTAGCAGAATTACAAAAATTAAACAACACGACCTCAGCCCATTTATCTGTAGGTCATTCATTAGTTGTTCCTGGACAAAAGTCAACTGAAAAACCTGCTGAAAAACCAGAAACGTCTAAACCAGAAACGCCAACAACCCCAACTCAACAAGGACAATATACCATTCAAGAGGGGGACACCTATTGGTCATTGGCACGTCGATTGGGTGTTAGTGCGGGTGAATTACAACGATTAAATAATACTAGTTCATCTAGTTTATATGTCGGACAAAAATTAGTTATTCCGGGTCAATCGACTCAAGCATCAACTGAAAATAACAGTCCTAAAGAAGAGTCAACTAACTCAAATCCAACCAATACTAAAGGGAACTATACTGTAAAAGCAGGCGATACGTATTGGGCATTAGCTCGTCAATACAATGTTTCTGTTGAAAGTTTAATTGCTGAGAATGGACAAAATTTAAAAGCCGGTAAAGTTATTACAATACCAAATGTAACGACTACTCAAACAGCTTCTACGCCAGTTACAGAAAAAGAAGAAGCAACGACTGCACCAGTTACCACTTCTAATGGCAATTATACCGTTGTAGCAGGAGATACCTTATGGTCAATCGCTAGCCGTCACCAAACAACTGTTGGTCAAATCTTAAGTGCCAATGGACTAGCTGAAGGAACGGTGTTACATCCAGGGCGAAGTTTAGTAGTTAGTGGATCAATAGTAGCTAATAATAGTAACATCAATGAACCGACGACGTCAACAAGCACAACAAATACAACAAGCACTGCGACCGTAACGGAAACACCAGCACCAACCACAACTGCAACGCAAACCAATGGTAGTTATACAGTGGAAGCCGGTGATACGCTTTATAGCGTATCAAGACGACTAGGCATCGATGTGAATACATTAATTGCGGCTAATGGTGGCTCAACGATTATTGCTGTCGGTCAAGTCATTCATTATTAATAAAATTTTAAGCAATTTAAAAGACAATATCCTTTAAGCATGAACGCTAAAGATATTGTCTTTTTTTCTATTGATAAAAATTTGTGAAGGACAGAGTCATTTTTGTCTATTAGCACAAGAGAACTAATACAAATAACAGAGTCATTTCTGCCTACACCTCAAGCGTATCGATGCGAATGACTAAGCAACTTCTGCCTATCTCCCAAAAGTTCCAATCCGAATCAACAGAGAAATTTCTGTCTATTAGGCCAAGAGTATCGATACGAATGAACAGAGAACTTTCTGTCTATTAGCCGATGCGCATGACAGACCAATTTCTGCCTGTCACTTCAAGAATATCGATACGAATAAACAGAGCCATTTCTGTTTACCCACACCAAAAAGTATAGAGTCTTTTTTTAACGAGTATGGCGCTTATTCTCCGTATTTTTTTATTTCTTTAAAATGAGTACGTCGCTTATTCCCCATATTTTTGTATGGTTGTAAAAGGTTGGGATTCAATTTTTATATTTTCAGTTAAATTAACACATAAGGGGGCAATTTCAGACGGTGTTAAATCAAATTCATTTTGAACCCATTCAGTTAACACATTAAACACATTACCAACCACGCCACGTATCAGATAGCGATCAGTGATATGTTCTATCGGATTACAAAAAACTTGATTTAAATAGTCTAAAAAATGGGGATTTTCTTTGGTTGACAATAATATTTTAGCGGCCTTTTGGTGTTCAAAGATAAATTCAAAGAGTGCCACCCAAAATGTTTGTTGTTGATTATCGATTAAGTATTTGAGATTTGACTGGAAGAATTGTCTGAAATAATCATCATAGAGTTCATGGTACAAGGCAGTGATGGATGGATAGTTACGATAATAAGCCATGCGTGAGACACCGGCTCTTTTAGTTAAGGAAGTGACTTTAATTTCTTCGACAGAATTTTCAGCTAAAAGTTGCATTAAGGCTGTCTTTAAAGAATCTTTTGTTAATTGATTTAACTCTTGATTGTTGTTTTTCATAAAGTTTACCTCCCTTTAGGTAAAGATGTATCATTTTTTTATAATCTGTCACAACACAATTAAAATTTATTGCACAAAAATCGACTAGGTGTTACTATTGTAACATCAAGATGAATAAATGTATAGAGGAGAACTATATGAGATTACATAAATTAACCCAGCAAGCGATTGATAGGATTGAGCGTGGCGAATGTTTATTACAAGCTGAAGATTTCGTCAATCAAGAAGCAGCTGCGGGTCAAAGTGACGGCACTATTTTACAACTAGTAGATAATGATAAAAAATTTATTGCGAAAGCTATAGTCGGTCATCAAAATAAGGGTATTGCGTGGGTCTTTACTGATCATGAGCGCATTTATTTTAATCAAGATTTTATCGAAAATGTCATTGAAGATGCGATTGAAAAACGCCAATCATTTTTTGATAGTGAAGAAACGACGGCTTTTCGTCTGTTTAATGGTGAAGGCGATGGTTTAGGTGGCCTCACCATCGATTGGTATGATGGTTTTATTCAAATTAACTGGTATAATCGCGCAGTCTTTGCCGAACGAGCAACCTTTATAAAAGTCTTATTATACTTTTTACCGCAAATTAAAGGCGTATATGAAACCAAACGTTTCAAACTGGTTGAAGCAGAACAACCGATTGAACATACTTATGGCGAGCTAGCGCCACAACCGATTGAAATTTTAGAAAATAATATTCGTTATGCAATTTATTTAGGTTCAGAATGGATGACCGGATTATTTTTGGATCAACGTGAAGTGCGTCAGTTTATTCAAAGTCAAGTAGCCGGAGCGAGTTTATTAAATCTATTTAGCTATACCGGTGGCTTTTCGGTCGCGGCTGCTGTGGGAGGAGCTAAGCATACAATCAGTGTGGATGTAGCGAATCGCAGTTTAGAAAAAACGACTGAACAGTTTGCCTTGAATCAGATAGAAGCGCCAACGGAAAATCATGAGATTCGAGTAATGGATGTCTTTGACTATATTCAATATGCAAAACGTCATCAACGAACTTTTGATTGGATTGTTTGTGATCCACCTAGTTTTGCTCGCACGAAAGATTACTTATTTAGAGCAGAAACCGATTATCGTCAATTAGCTGCAGATTTGTTTGAATTAACGACTCCCGGTGGTTTTTGTGTATTAAGTACCAATCATAGTGCTTACCCTAAAGAACTATTTATGGATGATATGAACCAAGTGGCTCAAGCAGCAGCAGGAGAATATTATTTAATTCAATCATTTGGTTTACCGGATGACTATCCAACCTCTGCTGATGAAGCGAGTCAATATTTAAAAGTCTTGGTTTATTACCGAGCGCAGTAGCACAAATGAGGTGTAAAAGTGAGTTATATTGAATTTAAAGATGTGGTCAAAGAATATCACACTGGAGAAGTGGTGACTAGAGCCAATGATGGTATTGACTTTACGATTGAACGAGGAGAATTTGTTGTCATTTTAGGCCCATCAGGTGCCGGCAAATCGACAACCTTGAATATTTTAGGTGGAATGGATCAAGCGACCAGTGGCCAAGTTTTGATTGACGGCGAGGATATTGCGCAATATAGTGAACGCAAATTAACCACTTATAGACGCAATTCTGTTGGCTTTGTTTTTCAAAATTACAACTTAGTCCCAAATTTGACCGCTAAAGAAAATGTCGAGTTAATGATCCAAATTGCAAAATCAGGTATGAATGCTCAAAAAGTATTAGAAGATTGCGGACTGGGGCATCGTTTAGACAATTTTCCGGCGCAATTATCAGGTGGGGAACAACAGAGAGTTTCGATTGCTAGAGCGATTGCGGGACAACCCAAATTATTATTATGTGATGAACCAACCGGTGCCTTGGATTATGAGACGGGGAAACAAATCTTACAATTATTGCAAGATACATCGCGTAACTCCGATACAACCGTGATTGTCATTACTCATAACACGGCAATTGCGCAAATGGCCGATCGCGTCATTGAAATTCGTAACGGAAAAGTTAAATCAGAACGATCCAATGAACAACCCAAATTAGTAGCAGATATTACATGGTAGGTGAGAATGATGAATAAAGTTTTATGGAAAGATAACTTAACAGAAATAAAAAAATCTTGGCCGAGATTTCTATCCATTTTACTTATTATGTTATTAGGAGTCGCTTTTTTTGTCGGTATTCGAGCTACGAGTCCTGCTATGGTAGAAACTGCACGTCAATTTTATGAGCAGTATCATTTGCCCGATGGCCAAATTTTATCGACTTTAGGTTTAAATGAGGATGATATTCAATTAATTGAAGAAAAAGGACTTACGGTAGACCCCTTAAAAGCCTTAGAGACCACCTTAAACCCATTATCTGAACGAGTCAAAGTCTATCCTAATAATAATAAAGATTATTTCTTTGCAGTGGAAGGCGCATTGCCTCAAAAAGCGGATGAGATAGCCTTGGATATTAAATACCGTCAATCAGATATAAAAATTGGGGATGTCATTGAATTAGAACAAGTCACTGCCGCTCCTAAAGAAGATGAAGATACCAATTTGGAGGGGTTACAAGCACCCTATTTAACCCGTACCCAATTTAAGGTGACTGGTTTTGTTGATACGCCATTGTATTTTTCAAAAATTAGTCGTGGGGTCAGCAATATTAATGGCTATGTTTTAGTGATGCCAGAAGCAGTGGCAGGTGATATTTATACTGAAGTCCTTTATTGGTCAACAGAAGCCGGTCGCTATCGCGCCTATTCTGACCAATACAATCAAGTGATGGATGAGGTCCAAAGTGAGTTAGAAGCGGCATTTGCCCAACGTCCAGAAATTCGTCTACAACAATTAAAAGATGACTTGAATTTAACCTTATCAGATGGAGCGAAAGAAATTGATGAAGGCTATGCTGAATTAGCGAGTGCTGAAAAAGAGTTAGAATCAGCCAAAGAAGAACTTTCAGAAGGCCAATCTCAATATGAATCAGGGAGCGAAGAACTGGCCAAAGGCTATGACGAATGGACTTCGGCCTCGATAAAATTAGCCGACGGACGCAATGAATACCATGATGGCTTAGCAGAACTTGAAAGTGGTGAAGCGGCTTATCAATCAGGATTGGAAGAAATTAAAACACAAGAAGAAACCCTAAATAATGGTGAAGCAGAGTATCAAGCAGGTCTGGCAGAATATCAGTCAGGAGTAAAAACCTTTAATGAAAAAATCAGTAGTGCTCAAAGTGAATTGTCACTTAATAAAGCAAAATTAGATGAAGCTAAAGAGCAACTAGATGCTTCAAAAGCACAATTAGATGAAGGTTGGGCAGCATTAGAAAGTGGTAAAGCTGAATTAACGAAAGGCCAAGAACAAATGGCTAGCGAATTACAGCAAAATATTCCAAACTTGGCAGAAAATTTAACCAACTTAAAAACACAAGCCCAACAAGGACAATTTGATGAGCCAACGAATCAGAAAATATTGGCTGAATCGACGTCCCAAGCGGAGTTAACTGTTATTTATTTACAACAACAACTGACACAGTTGACTAATCAAAAGACCACTCTAGAATCGCAAATTAAAGCCGCTCCTGAACAAATTAAACAAGTCAATGCTGGTATAGCTGAAGTGGAAGCAGGATTAGCAGAGCTTAATGAGCATTTAACACCATTAGCCGAATCTGAAAGTAGCTTAACCGAAGAGTTATTAACAGTGGAAGCAACAGTCACAGAACAACAAGCGATCGTTGAACAGGCACAAGTGGCTTATAACGAAGCAGTGCAAGCGCGCGATGAAAAGGCGACTCAATTAGAAAATTTAGATCCAGAATCAACAGAGTATGCGACGGTTGAAGCACAATTACAAGAAGCTGAAGCATTGGTGACGCAGACTCATAATACGCTGACGGCTGAACAAGCAACATTAGCACCTCTTACGGCTACTCGCGATGAACTGTCAGCTCAACTAAGCACCATTTCAGAGCGAAAAACAGCGTTAACTAATCAAGTGGCAGAGCTAGAAAGTCAACAAGCAACGTTAGCAGAACAATTGGCGGGACTTAATCAATTAATTAGTCCAGAAACAGCTAAACAAGTTGAACAATTAACTGGGGCCATAGCTTCATTACAAACTCAAATAGAAAGTTTACAAGCAGGACTTCAAGAATTTACTACTGCTCAAGCAGAAATCGCAACGAACGAAGCGACTTTAAACGAAGGGCAAAAAGCTTATGAACAAGGTTGGAGTGAGTACGCAGCAGGTCTTAAAGCCTATCAAGAAGGTACAGCTCAATTTGATGAAGAAAAGCAAGCAGGTCAGACCGAACTTGACAATGCCAAATCGGAGTTAGCAACAGCCAGAGAAAAACTAGACAATGGTTGGAGTCAACTAAATGCGGGTAAAGAACAATTAGCTTCATCCTTCAATGAATTAGCTACTGGACGCGAAAAATTAGCCACTGCCCTACAAGAAATTGAAGACGGGGAGATTGAATTAGCCGATGGCTTAACCGAACTTGATGATAGCCAAAAAGAACTAGCAGACGCTAAAAAAGAATTAGAAGATGGCCAAAAAGAGTATGAAGAAAATCTCGCAAAATTTAAGTCAGAGAAAAAAGATGCTTTAAAAGAATTGAAAAAAGCCGAAGCCGATTTGGCAGATGGCCAAAAAGAAGTCGATGACTTAAAAGAACCGAATTATTATTTAAATCAACGTGATAGCTTTGACTCTTATGATAGTTTGTATGATAATGCGAATCAAATTAAGCAGATCAGTACCGTCTTTCCACTCTTCTTCTTTGCGATTGCGGTGTTAGTGACCTTTACAACGATTAAACGAATGGTTAGTGAACAACGTAATTACATGGGAACGATGAAACAAATGGGTTATCCTAACCATGTCATCCTAAGTAAATTTGTAATGTACGCCTTATTAGCCACGGTCATTGGGACAGTCATTGGGATTGAATTGGGTTATCGTATTTTCCCACCGGTGATTATGAATGCTTATAATAGTTTGTTCCACTTCGATAGTGCGGTTACCGTACGTTCGCATGAATTGAATGGGTTAGTAGCCATTATTGCTTTAGCGTGTGCCTTGATTCCAGCGATTTGGACGCCATTACAATATTTAAGAGAACAACCGGCTCGTTTATTACGACCAGAACCACCAAAAGCAGGTAAGAAAACGATGATTGAACGCATCGGACCCATCTGGAATCGACTCTCCTTTAATCGTAAAATGACCATTCGAAATCTGTTGCGTTATAAAGGACGAAATGCCATGACACTAGTAGGCGTTGCTGGCTGTACGATGTTGATTGTCACCGGATTTGGTATTAGTGACACGATTGATGGATTAGTGGAAACACAATTCAAGCAATTACAACGTTATGATGCGGTGTTATATTTAGATGAGGATGCTGAACAAGCGAAAAAAGATCAAGTCATAGATGAAGTATCACACCATTCTGAACTAGACAAAACGTTAGAAATCCATTCAGCTAATTGGCAAACCGACACTAATCAAGCAGTGCAAAGCGTTTCGGTCATCGTGCCTTTAGATGATTATCAAGGGTTCTTAGATATTCATGAAAGACAAACACCAGAGCAATTGATTGATTTAAATCAAGAACAGGGTGCTGTTATTTCTGAAAGATTATCCGAATATGTCAATGTCGATGTTGGTGATATGCTGCATTTAGTCGATAATGATGGTAATGAAGTGGATATTCCCGTCAGCAAAATTGTAGAAAATTATATCGAACATTATGTTTATCTTTCACCGAAAAATTATCAAACAATCTTTGATGAAGAACCGACCTTTAATGCTTTATTGATGCAATATGGCGCGAATGCGAATAGTCATCAATTAGAACAAGATTTTTCGGATAAAGAAGCCGTGTTAACATACTTAAGTTTAGATTCGATAGAAAACAATGTCCAAGAAACAATGGGAAGTTTAAATGTCATTACATTAGTATTGATTATTTCGGCTGCCGCTTTAGCCTTTGTCGTCTTGTATAATTTAACGAATATCAATGTTTCAGAGCGATTAAGAGAATTATCGACGATTAAAGTATTAGGATTTTATAATCGTGAAGTTAGTATGTATATTTATGATGAAGTATTGATTTTAACCGCGATTGGTTCTGTTATTGGATTGGGCCTTGGTGTTATCCTCAATCAATATATTTTAAAAACAATTCAAATGCCTAATTTACTCTTCTATCCAATCATTAATTGGCCAAGTCATTTGATTTCGGCCGCAATGACCTTCTTATTCTCTTCGATCGTCATGCTCGTAATGCATCAAAAATTGAAGAAAATCGATATGGTAGAAGCCTTAAAAGCAGTAGAATAGTCGCAGAAAATAAAAAACAGTTAGGAAAGCTGAAGATGATTCAGTGACCTAACTGATTTTTTATGAAAAAAGAACCGGAGAAATACCGGTTCTAATAGATAGGGATTGGATAGAAAGTTAAGTGAAAGTACTGTTTTTCAATTAACTTTCTCATCCTGCACAAAATAATCTTCTTTACTTGACTAGGGAGTCTTAAAATTAAACGTTGTGCAATATATTATTTATTAAGTCTGTGATAGGATAATAAAGTTTAAATATTTAGGAGAGAGAAGTTTGCCCCTATCACAAGCTTGTCTTTATTATAGGACGGAAAGTTAAAAGTAACTTAAAATTTTGCGTAGATAAGTAAAATACTGGGAGTGGACCAAAAGTAGAAAATCAAATGATTTTCGCTTTGTCTGTCCACCCCGGACAGTTGGGAGTGAACCAGAAGTAGAAAATGAATGATTTTCGCTTCGTCTGTTCACCCCCGCACAGTTGAGTAGGACTCAAACAAGTCGTTAAGACGAAGATTGAGGCCACTCAACCACTGCGCTTTTAATAATGACTAATAACTCGATGGATTTTATCGACTTTATGCCTAAACTATTTAAGACGCAGGTTGAGGCCACTCAACCACTACGCTTTTAATTAATGAGCAATAACTTGATTGAGTTTATCAAGCTTATGCCAAGCCACGGTCCAAAATATTGGCATAAAAAGCAAAAGCGAATTATACTAAAGAGTAAGGAGTGAAGTTATGTCAATCAAATTAGCATCATGGAATGTCAATGGCATTCGTTCAGTATTAAATAAAGGCGCCTTACAAAGTTATCTGGATGAGTCGAATCCTGATATTATTTGCTTACAAGAGACTAAAGCCCAAGAAGATCAAGTGGATTTTGACTTCGGTGAGTTAGGATATTATGAGTATTGGAATTCAGCTGTGCGCAAAGGATATTCAGGCACCGCTATCTTTACTAAGATAAAACCATTATCGGTGACATATGGCATTGGCATTGAAGATCATGACCAAGAAGGGCGTGTGATAACCTTAGAGTTTGCCGATTATTATTTAGTAACGGTTTATACACCTAATGCGAAACGGGACTTGACTCGGCTAGAGTATCGCCAAGTTTGGGAAGATGATTTCCTTGCTTATTTAAATACGTTAAACTCCGTTAAACCGATTATGTTTTGTGGGGATTTAAATGTTGCTCACCAAGAGATTGACCTGGCAAATCCTAAAACGAATACTAAAAATGCTGGATTCACGATTGAAGAACGCACTAAATTCTCTCAAGTTATTGAAGCAGGATATGTTGATGTGTTCCGTTATCGTAACCCAGAAGTGACCGGTGCTTATACATGGTGGAGTTATATGAATAAAGCCCGTCAACGTAATGTTGGATGGAGAATTGATTATTTTGTCGTCTCACCAAACATTATTGACCGTATTCATGATGTCAAAATAAGACCTGAAGTAATGGGCAGTGACCATTGCCCAATCGAAATAGAGATAGGAGAATAATTATGTCAGTTTATAAATTATATTATGATTCAAAAGATGCCGTTTCACAAAAATTCATTGATGAATTAGAAGCACAAGGCGTTGAATATGAAAAAATAGATGTCAGTGAGTCAGAAGCTAATCGCCAAGAGTTTGAAGCCTTTAAAGCGCGTCGTATGGAATTTGAACCCTTTAGACAATGGGGACAATCTGGATTGCCAGCAGTCTTATTACCCAATAATCGCATTATTTTTGAGTTAATTGACTTAAACGGCACCTCTTGTTCATTAACCCCAAGAGATTGAGGGAAGTATAATGGATAATGTCTCAGATAAAAGAGTTATTGAAGTAGTTGGAGCGGCCATTATTCACGATGGAAAACTTTTAGCAATGCAACGTAGTGAAAAAATGACTCTACCTGGATTATGGGAGTTCCCCGGAGGCAAAATTGAAAAAGGGGAATCTGAAAAAGAAGCGTTAATTCGTGAAATTCAAGAAGAATTAGCACTCGAGATTGAAGTAGAAGAAAATATTACCACGACAGCATATGAATATGATTTTGGGATTGTCAAAATGAGTACTTATCGAGCTAAGATGAAATCCGAGCATTTTGTATTAAAAGAACATGCACAATATCGTTGGTTATCAACAAAGGAAGTGATGAGTGTGCAGTGGGCACCCGTCGATATTCCTACTGCAAAAATATTAGAAGACAATTATTAGCAAAAAACAGTAAGTGACTGACAAATAATTCAGATTCACTTACTGTTATTTTTATTTATGAATGAGATATCGATAGAGTGCATAACTCACTTTTTGATCTAAGTTTAAAGTCATGGTGACCACTGATTTATTAGTTAGAGGCATTTTAGTTTCTTGGGCAGACCCTTTTTCATATTGCACGGGTCCTAAATAATAGAAGTCTGAGCCTTCAGCATCTTCTTTTTTTACAAATAAGTGCAAAGCGATTTGACGTTGTTGACTTTCAATTATTTTTTGGACTTCGGGTGAACGTAGTGTTCTATCTGCTCTGGTATACCAGTGAAACTTTTGTTCATTGATAAAAGCATCGTGGTAAAGTGTTGTTTTGTTAGTGATTTCGTCTTTATGATAGGTGACAAAAATCGGGCAAGTTTGATGCTTTGCTAAATAGCCATACATGGTGGATGAATCATCGGAGTCCCAATAAAGGAGTCGGCAAACATCAGCTCTAGAGTATTTTTCGCCAATTTTTAATTCACCTGGTAAGTATCGGTCATTTCTCATTAAACCTGTATCAATAATATCTTGAACTTGTTGAAGCACATCCATATTACTTATTACTTGGGTTATTCTCTCGGTCAATTGGTAGCCGGTCGGGTGCACTTCAATAATAGGATGGCCATATTTAGCACTTTTATTCGATTTATAAAACTGAAGTGTTAAAATACGTTCGATTGATTTTTTTCTTTTTGAATTCCATTCTATGCCATGTTCAGCTAATAAATCAGCAAACTGTTCGAAAGTTACTTGCTGGTGGTCCATTAGACTCTTAATTAACAGCAACTCATCTTTCCGTTTTCCATTAGCCAATTCTAAACTTAAAAAACATAAAAAATTATCTTCATTGGCTGTTAATGAGATAATATCCTCTTTTTCAAATTTATTAATTGCTTCTACAAAATGCTTGAATCGTTCAAAAAAGACAATTGGGTCAATAGAATCATAATAGATAAAATCATTTAGTCTAGGAATGCGTCCTAATTTTTGCTTCATTTCAATATATTTTTCTCTTAGTATACCGAGTTTGGATAAGTTAGTTTTTTGAATTGAGTTAAAGACTTGTTCTTTAGCAACTTCTTCAAAATTAATGGTAGTAATCCCACTTACTTGATTACGATTAATCAGTTTACGTTGATAATTGTCTTTATTCATTGATTGATCACCGAATAAAGCAATTGGGATCAGAAAGTTATTTGAATAGTTCCCAATAAAGTCTATCACCGTGACAAATTCTTTCTCAGGATATTTTCTTAAACCTCGTCCTAATTGTTGTACGAAAATAATACTCGATTGAGTGTTGCGAAGCATTACCACTTGATTGACGCTCGGAATATCGATCCCTTCATTAAAAATATCCACCGTTAAAATATATTCATAAACACCCTGTTCCAATTTTTCGACTGCTGCTTGTCGTTCTTCTTGTGTATTTTCACCGGTTAAGGCGATGGTCCGCTTTCCCTTAAGGTTTAATTTATTCGAAAGTTCATGCGCTTCAAATTTATTTGAACAGAAGATTAGACCTTTTGTCGCGACACCTGCAATAGAGTAGTAATTTATTTTGTCCAAAATATGTTCAACACGTTGGTCACTAATAAGAATATTCGTATTGGTTTTATCATTGATTAACTCACCATCGACATAAATATCTTTAACACCATAATACATAAATGGACATAACATATTTTCAGCTAAAGCTTCTTGAAGTCTTATTTCATAAGCAATATTATAATCAAATAATTCATAAATATTAAATTCATCTGTTCTTTCAGGTGTGGCTGTCATGCCTAGTAAAAAATCAGGTTCAAAGTGATTTATTATTTTTTGATAGGTTGGCGCACCAGCTTTATGAACTTCATCAATCAATATATAGTCAAAGGTATTGCTAGCAAAACGATTAAGATTTTCATCTCTTGATAGCGTTTGGATAGTAGCGAAAACAAAGCGATGAGACCCCAATGTATCACCAGAACGATAGATAGTAGCATCATTATCCTCAAAAGCTAAAACTTTTTGATAATCTTTTAAAGCTTTTTGCAATATTTGTTCACGATGAACGACAAATAAAAAGCGGTCTGGTTGAAATTGCTTGACATCAAAAGCGGATAAATATGTTTTTCCGGTTCCGGTCGCGCTAATCACTAAAGCACGTTTTGCACCGCCCATTCGTACTTTTCGCAAACCTTGAAGGGCAGCATTTTGCATGGCATTAGGAGTGATGTCTGTTTTAAACGGCGCTAATTCTTCTTCGATAAGATCGGGGCGTTTTGTTGTGAAAACTTGGTTTCTAAATTGACTATATTGTTCAATTACCGCTTCATTTAATTCTACAGAATCATCCCATAGTTGGTTGAACTCTTGTTGGGTTTGATAGAGTAAGTCGCCATTTTCAGAAGAAGTTAATTTGATATTCCATTCGTAATTGATTTTCATAGCTGTATGCGTAAGATTACTACTTCCGACCATCGCCACTTGTTCTAAACCATGATTAAAAATATAACATTTTGCATGCATATTTTTGCTTTCTTTAGTTATTCGCACCTGTACATTTTTAAGTTTAAGTAATTCACGCATCGCATTAGGGTCATTAAAACCTAAATAAGGAGAGATTAATAATTTCCCTTTAATATTTTTATCAGCTAAATCTGCGAGTTGTGATTTTAACATTGCTATTCCAGCTTTGGAAATAAAAGCGACTGAAAAAGCAAAAGATAAGCATTTGTCCAATTCTTCTTGGATGTCTGTTAAGACATATTGACCAATCTCAGGTTTGTTGAGAATTAATTTTGGTGAATAGATTCCAGAAGTAAAATGATTAGCGTCAATAAATCCATAATGGATTGAAGAACTCAGTTCTTGAGTAAATAAATTTTGATCATTCGTCATACAAGCACCATCCCAATTCACATAGATATAAATTCATTATACAATTTATTACACTTACTTGCAGCAAATAAAACGTTGCATCAATAACAGTTTTCCGCCAAGGAGTCTTACAACAATCGCTTAAAATATTGTGATAATATAAGGATATAGAAACTTTAAGAAGGCGGTGCAATATGTTAAAAGATAAATTATTTACACTATTAGAAGAAAAAGAAGAACAGATGATTCAAGATCGTCGCTGGTTACATGAACATCCAGAATTATCTTTTGAAGAGAAAGAAACTAGCGAGTATATTGCGAAGTTCTATGAAGGAAAAGATTGCCAAGTTGAGCGCAATATTGGTGGCTATGGGGTTAAGGTAACGATTGATTCAGGTAAACCCGGCAAAACTTTAGCCTTAAGAGCGGATTTTGATGCCTTGCCGATTGAAGAAGCGACTGGTTTACCGTTTGCTTCTAAAAATCCTGGGGTGATGCATGCTTGCGGTCATGATGCTCATACCGCTTATATGTTAAGTTTGGCTGATACTTTAATAGAAATGAAATCAGAACTAACCGGAAAAATTATTATTATTCATCAACCCGCAGAAGAAATGCCGCCGGGTGGCGCGATTCAAATGATTAACGACGGTATTTTAGAAGGTGTGGATAATGTATTGGGTTGTCATGTGATGAGTAAAATGCAGTTTGGTAATATTTATTATCATGAAGGGCCAACTCAACAAGCTCGCGCAAAATTTATTATTAAAGTTCAAGGTACTGGCGGTCATGGTTCCTCACCACATGAAGCCAATGATGCGATTTTAATTGCCAGTCAATTAGTAGTGACTTTACAATCGATCGTGTCACGTCGTATTAATCCTTTCGATGCGGCATCCATTTCAATTGGTTCTTTTGATGGAAAAGGTCAATTTAATATTATTAAAGATTCAGTGACACTTGAAGGCGATGTGCGTTGTATGTCTGATGAGAATCGTCAACTGATTGAACAAGAAATCCAACGCTTATGTGATGGTCTAGCAAAAGTGTATCATTGTGAAATCGAGCTTGACTATCAAAATGATTATCCAGTCTTGATGAATGATCCGCAGTTAACTAAACAAGTTGTAGCAGCGATTCAAAAAGCTGAGATTCAAGAGGTTAATGAAATATTAGATGGTGGTCAACAAAACCCATCAGAAGACTTTGCTTATTATTCAATCGAGCGACCTAGTTGTTTCTTTTATATTGGAGCGAGTCCTAAAGGCGAAGTCTATCCACATCATCATCCTAAATTTGATATTGAAGAAGGTTCGATGTTAATTGCAGCTAAAGCAATGGGAGCTGCGACTTTAAATTATTTAGGCTTAGAACAGTAAGAGGTATCATATGTTAAAGTTAATGAAGAAATTTCCTGGCGGCACCTTGTTGATTCCAATGCTGATTTCATCAATAATTGGGACTTTTTTTCCTAAATTATTTTTAATCGGCGGACCGACTGAAGCGTTATTCTCAGGTCAAGGTTTAAACTTTATTTTAGGGTCGATTGTGATGTTATCGGGCTGTAGTTTGAATTTATCTTCTATCGTCCAAGTGTTTAAGCGATACGGCATTATTTTAAGTGCAAGGCTTCTGTTTAATACAATAGCCGGTATTTTGTTTGTTAAATTATTTGGTCTTGATGGTGTCTTAGGTTTAAGTGCGATTGCCTTTATTGTGGCCATTACGTCGATGAACCCTTCACTTTTTTTGGCATTGTCTCAAGATTATGGTGATGAAGTTGATCAAAATGCCTTTGGGCTTTTAGCTGCTGTTTCAACCCCGATTGTTCCTATGTTTATTTATGGTTTAATCAGTCCAACACCATTAGATTATATGTCGTTGGTTTCGATTGTAATCCCTTTGATTATCGGCATCGCCATTGGTAATTTAGATAAAGAGTTAGGGGCTTTCTTAACGAGTGGCATGGGACTCATTATTATTTTATTAGGGTGGTCTGTTGGCGCTAAAATCAATTTGCTAGATGCCACTAAAGCAGGACTGCCTGGTATCTTGATGGTTATTTTATATTATCTGTTAGCGGTATTGCCAGTGTTTGTAGTTGAAAGAACCGTATTGAAGCGCAAAGGAATTTCGAGTATCGCCATTTCAACGATGGCCGGATTATCAGCGAGTGTGCCACTGATGATGATTGAAAATAATCCTGAATTAATTCCCTATAGCGGGGAAGCGGCAGCGGTGGTGACATTAGGCGTGATCGGGACGGCTATCATTTCACCGATGTTAATTAATTGGTTAGATAAGCAAACAACTAAAGGGTTTTAAGTTAAACAATTTTATAAATTCAACTTTCTTTTGTTAAAATCAGTCGTTTTTATGCTTGGCATAATTGCACACACTGTCCCAATTTTAAGCAAAACATGGCGAAATGAGCTTGAATAATTTATCGGCTTTCTCTAAATTATAGACGCTTTTTGCTGAGTTTTGACTGTTGTTGTTTTCAGAAGTTTTTTCGCCTGATCGTCATTATTATCACAATCTGTGTCTATTTTGTCTAAATTTGAGACTGAATTTGTGAATGAAGATTCGGCTAAAATAACAATGAATTCCCAATTGAACTTAAGATTCACAAACAAAGACACCGTCTGAAACGTTATCAGGCGGTGTCTTTTATACGTCTTGTTGAGGAATCTTTTATCCTCTAAAGTAAAAGAGGCCACTATATAATTTAGGTTCAAACCAAGTACTTTTTGGGGGCATAATACCTGCTTCATCAGCGACCTTAAAGAGTTCTTGTATAGAAGTAGGATGCATTGCAAAGGCAAGCGGGTATTGTTCTAACTCTTGCAATGCACGATTCCCACCGACAAAATCAATCCGTTCATCGGTCCTAATATCTTGAATGTTAAGAATGGGCTCCAAAATTTGTTGGCTCAATAAAGTAGCGTCTAAAGCTTGTGGATCTTGTGTTTTTAATGCTAGTTGATACCATTGTTGATTTAACCATAAACCCACCGTACCTTTTTCAGTCGGTTGAAAAGGTTCATCAACAGACACCAAATTAAATTCTTGGTTCAATTTTTCAACGAGTGCTTCTGGATTGTAAGGCGATATATCACTAATGACTCGGTGATAAGGTAGAATCGCCATTTCTTCTTCAGGGAAAATGACGCTCATTACTTTGCCATTGCCGACTGTTGCGCTGGCTCTCACGGCTGCAGCTGTTCGATGATGTCCGTCGGCAATATAGATGGCGGGCATCTCAGCAAAATATTGGCTAATTGCCTCTTCAAATTCGTGCGGAACGATGGTGATGGTTTGATAGACGTCTTCTTCACTTTTAAACTCGATGATCGGCTGAGTGGTTTTTTGAATTTCTTCAACGACGGCTTTCAATCCGGGATTGCGTTTATGAACTAAAAAGATGGGACCGGTTTGGGCGCCTAGTTTTTCGATATGGCGTACGCGATCGTCTTCTTTTTCTTTACGTGTTAACTCGTGTTTTTTGATCAAATTATGTTGATAATCTTCAGCCGTAAAGCCAGCGATGATTCCGGTTTGTTGGTGCGTATTAGTTTTTAATTGGTATAAATAATATTGCGCTGGTTGCAGAGGATAATACGCCAATTCACGTTGTTGTAATTCATCATGAGCTTTTTGATACACTTTCGCATCATAAGGCGAAGTCCCTTCAGCAAAGAAGGTTTCCGGTCGATCAATACCAATAAAGGCTAAAGGATGCTGTTGGACATAGGACCGCGCTTCTTGTTCATTAAAGACATCATAGGGTAGGGAAGCCAATTGCTGAGCAAATTCAGGTTGTGCTAAGTGTAAACTTAAGGGTGAAATATTAACCATGTTCTCCTCCTTTAATAATACGAATGCGACAAACACCATCGCCATTGGCTAAGTCTTCTTTAAAATGTTCAATCGAATTACCATCGATATCCATTATCGAATAGGCATAGCCATCTTTACTTTGATTCATAAAATTCACAATATTAATATCACGATTGCCTAGCCAGGTCGTTAAACGACCAATCATATTAGGCTTGTTCTCATGGAGAATACATAAACGCGTATAAGCGCCAATCGGACCGAGTGAACAATTAGGAAAATTCACTGAATTAACGATATTACCATGTTCAACATACTGTCTTAATTGGCTAACGGCCATTTTCGCACAATTATCTTCCGATTCGGTCGTGGTAGCGCCGATATGTGGCGTAATGATGGTATTAGGTAAACTAGCAGAAGTCGGATTAGGAAAATCAGTAACGTATTTAGCAATATGCCCTGATTCTAAAGCAGGACATAAGGCTTCTTCATCAATTAAGGTATCGCGGGCATAATTTAATAATACGACACCCTTTTTAAATAATTGTACCACTCTTGCATCAATCATTTTTTCAGTAGCATCGACTAAAGGTAAATGCAAGGTAATATAGTCCGATTGAATATAAATATCCTCAATATTTGAAATGTGTTCAACTTCGTGTGAAAGGTTCCAAGCGGATTTTACTGAAAGAAAGGGATCGTAGCCTAAGACTCTCATCCCTAATGCTAAGGCAGCATTTGCTACTAAAACCCCGATAGAACCTAAACCGATGACGCCAAGTGTTTTGCCAGCTAGTTCATTGCCAGTAAAAGCTTTTTTGGTTTGTTCAGCAAGTTTGGCAATGTCGGCTTCATCTTTTGACGCTTTTACCCAATCTACACTTGACAATACATTACGAGAGGCGATAATCATGCCTCCGAGTACTAATTCTTTCACACTATTTGCATTCGCTCCGGGCGTATTAAAGACGACAATCCCTTTTTTAGTACATTCATCTAAAGGGATATTATTGACCCCAGCACCGGCTCTCGCAATGGCCACTAATTTTTCAGGAAAGTCTAAATCATGAATATTAGCACTACGAATAAGTGCTACTTTTGCTTTTGTTAAGTCTGTGGTTTCTTGATATTCTTCTTCGAATAAGTTCAGACCTTTTTGTCCAATGGGATTAAATAAATAATAATCAAACATACTATCGGTTCTCTCTTTCAAATTTTTCCATAAAATCAACTAATGCTTGAACACCTGCGAAAGGCATCGCATTATAAATACTAGCGCGCATTCCACCCACTAAACGGTGACCGGCTAAATTCACTAAATGATGATCGCTCGCTTCTTTAATAAATTTTTTGTCCAGCTGTGGATCACCAGTCACAAACGGAACATTCATTAATGAACGATCGTTCTTATTAACCGGATTACTAAATAATGCACTCTGGTCAATATAATCATATAATAATTGTGCCTTTTTAATATTTTTCTGTTGAATTGCGCTTAAACCGCCTTGATCTAACAACCATTTAAAAACAAGTCCGCACATATAAATCGTATAAGTTGGTGGCGTATTATACATTGAATCATTGTCAATATAAGTATCGAATCGGTTCATGGTCGGTACATTGTCACTGATTTCAATTGGAATGATATCTTTATTAATAATGGATAATCCAACGCCAGCAGGTCCAATATTCTTTTGTACGCCACCGTATATCATGCCGTATTGAGTGACATCAATCGGTTCTGATAAATAACAAGAAGACATATCAGCAATTAATGGAATGCCGTTAGTGTTAGGTAATTGTTTAAATTTAGTACCGAAAATGGTATTGTTTTCACAAATGTGGACATAATCAGCTGTTTCATTAAATTGAATTTTTGAAACGTCTGGTATGTAAGTGAAATTTTTATCTTCAGAACTAGCAACAATATTGATATAACCAAATTTTTTCGCTTCTTGTGCAGCTTTCTTTGAAAAATTGCCGGTTATGATATAGTCGGCTGATTTTTTGGGCATTAAATTTTGAGCAATCATGCCAAACAATGCACTGGCTCCTCCAGGTGTAAAAATAATTTCATAATTATCTGGAATATTGACTAATTTTTTTAAGTTAGTTTTTGTTTCTTGAAAAATATCATTATAAACGGAAGAGCGATGACTCATCTCCATTACCGATTGGCCACTGCCTCGATAATCTAATAATTCTTGGGACGCTTGTTGCAATACCTCTTCAGGTAACATCGCTGGTCCAGCAGAAAAGTTAAATGTTTTTCTCATCCTGACGACTCCTTTATAATGTTTTGTATAATCATAACGTAAACTAACAGTTAATTCAATGGAAACTATTATTTAAATGAGAAATTGATTAAAATAGTTGACAAAATAGAATGTTTATTTTATTATAAACTCATATTAATTAATAAAAACATTTTTGGACAAAGAGATTCGGGATATTTTCAAGAGAGTTTGCGGTTGGTGCGAGCAAATAGATGAACGAATGAAGACACAGCCAGTAATAAAATGTATGGTCGCAACATTATAGCGCGAGAAGTATTCTCATTGAGGTAATAAGTGTGAGCTTATTATAAATAAAGGTGGAACCACGTTAAGACGTCCTTTACCCATATTCGGGTAGAGGGCGTATTTTTTTAGGATAGTCGACTGTCGCAATCAATTTGAAAAAAGGAGCATATATTATGAAAAAGATCAAAAAAATGTTAGTAGCGGTTTTAGGTTTAATGGTTGCATCTCCCGTTGTAATGGCGGCAGAACCCGTGATTAATAAAGGAGATAAAGTAGTTGTCGGTTTTGATGATACCTTTGCGCCCTTTGGCTTTAAAGATGAAAAAGGCAATATCGTTGGTTTTGATGTTGATTTAGCAAGCGTCGTTTTTGACAAAATGGGTGTGGAATTTGAATTTCAACCGATTGACTGGAGTACCAAAGAAACCGAATTAAATACCGGCAATATCGATATGATTTGGAATGGCTATACAATTACTGATGAACGTGAAAAAGTAGTTGCATTCTCTGATGCTTATATGGATAATCGTCAAGTCATTATTGTTAAAGCTGATAATGGTATTGATTCGAAAGCGGATTTAGCTGATAAAGTGGTCGCAACTCAAGCAGAATCTTCCGCCTTAGAAGCAATTTTAGCAGATGAAGCCTTTACCAAAACCATCGATGGTGCAACACCGATTACCTATGCGACTTTTGTAGAAGTTTTCGCTGATTTAGACAATGGCCGAGCAGATGCGATTGTCGTTGACGAAACACTCGCTACTTATTATTTAAGCCAAAAAGACAATGCCGATAGCTACCGTATTTTAGAAGACAATTTCGGTGAAGAAGAATACGCCGTTGGTTTTAGAAAATCGGATAGTGAATTTGTAGAAGAATTCAATGCAGCTTTAAAATCAGTAACCGAAGAGGGAACATTTGATGAAATTAAAGCTAAATGGTTTGTAGAGATTAAAGAATAATCAGGTTCATTGAACAAATAGTCATTATCCAAAACGGTATCAATATAATCACGATCTTGAACATTACGATTAGCTTAGTGACTAGATAGGTTTGATAAAGATATGGTGATTAAACTAGCTTTTTTCGGTGTTTCGTTGATGCCGAATGAATGATTATTAGTACTGGTTGGCTGAACTGCAACGTTCAATTATAATCAATGAGAAGCGCGGGGGAAGAACTTTCGCACGGTTAGCTGGACTACAGCGTTCATTATTAAAAGAGAAGAGTTGCTTTCCCAAGGGAGACTAGATTGCAGTTTTCAATGATTGTCAATAGTATATAAAATTTAAGACTAGGAGAAATTAAGATGGGGATAGAATGGTTAGAGCCACTAGGACGAGGCTTTAGTGTGACGTTACAATTTTTTGTAATTACTTTAGTATTAAGTTTACCTTTAGGATTATTATTAGCGGTGCTGAATCGTTATTTACCAAAGTGGTTACAAGCACTCATGCAAGTCTATATTTATGTTTTTAGAGGGACACCTTTATTACTGCAAATGATGTTTGTCTTTTTTGGACTTCCCTTAATAGGTTTGGTGTTGGATCGTTTTGAGTCAGCCGTTTTAACGCTAGTCTTAAATTATACTGCTTATTTTATTGAAATCTTTCGCGGCGGCATTCAAACAGTGCCTATCGGTCAATTTGAGTCGATTAAAGTTCTTTCGATTTCGCCACTAGCTGGATGGCGTAAAATCATTTTGCCGCAAGTATGGCGCATCGTGATGCCATCAATTGGAAATGAGGTTATCACTTTAATTAAAGATACTTCTTTAATCTATGTTTTAGGTTTAGAAGAATTATTAAAAGTCGGTAAAGCTTTGTCCAATCAACAAGCATCCTTATTACCATATGTTTATGTGGGGCTTATCTATTTAATCTTTACCGGCGTGACGACTGTTATTTTAAAACAAATCGAAAAGAAAATGGGGGTGTAAGCTATGACATTAATTGTAAAAAATTTAAGTAAAAGTTTTGGCACCCAATTGATCTGTCAAAATTTTAATTTAATGATGCAACCGGGAGACCTGACTTTATTAGTAGGCGAGTCGGGGAGTGGAAAAACGACCATCTTACGTATGTTAAATGCTTTGGAAACAGCGGATCAGGGCACGATAGAGTTAGCAGGTTATGATTTAATTTCTGAAAATGGTGAATCTAGTAAAACCGAACAAAAAAATTATCAACGGGCGATTGGGTTAGTATTTCAAGATTACCAATTGTTTCCACAAATGACCGTCTTAGAAAACTTATTATTTGCACCCAGAGTGAATAAGTTAGCACCCCAAAAAGAGTTAACAGCAGCAGCGATTAGCTGGCTAGAGCGCTTTGGTTTAGCGGATAAGTGCGATGTTTATCCCTCAACTTTATCGGGAGGACAAAAACAACGAGTAGCGATTATTCGCGCGATGATGATGCGCCCCCAATTATTATGTTTTGATGAACCGACTTCGGCTTTAGATCCAGCGAATACTCTAGAATTTTCGAAACTCATTGAAGAACTGCGACGAGAAGGTGTTATGGTGTTAATCGTGACCCATGATATGACACTCGTAGAGTTAGTGCAAGAAAACGCACAAATTATTACTAATAAAGAATTTATCCAATCGAATTAAGGCGATTATCATAAAGTTAACATAGAAAAAATTAGGAGTCGCTCGTATGCCTCCTCTGTTACATTGAGTAAGTTAAAGATTGTTTATTGAAAGCTCCCCATAATGATGCCTCCCTGTTACCATTGAGTAAGTATCAAACAAGTCTGAAAAGGGATTGTTTAGTGTTACTCAATTTTTGTAAGGGGCTAAATATATTAATTTGAACATCATGATTTAGTGACTGGATAATTTAAAAGTGATGACTTATTCATTTAATAGTTAAAAGCGGGGAGTTGGCCAGAAGTAGAAAATTGAATAATTTTCGCTTCGTAGGCCTACCCCCGCACAGTTGAGTAGGTCTCAAACAAGTCGAAAGACGAAGGTTGAGGCCACTCAACCACTGCGCTTTGAATTAAATAGATATGCCTGAACAGAATTTAAAAAGTTTTTGCCCAGCCTCGACCGGACTAATTTACAGACGCTCCATAAATTTATTTTTATTTACAATGACCCGCGTATGCGTTGCACGGGCAATTTGCTTTTTTGAATCAAAAGCTTCCAGTTCAAATTCAAAGCGACGATTTGTTTTTTTGACAGCCGTAATGGTGATTCTAACCTCATCTCCAATCACGGTAGGGGCAAGGTGGTCAACGGCAATATGCGAACCAACAGTCGTCATGTCTTCGAATAATAATTCTTGGCAATGTAAATAACTGATATTTTCTAAATAGGCCACTAACATCGGGGTACTTAAAACATTCAGGCCGCCTGAACCTAAATTGTGGGCAGAATGTTTCTCAAGTACTGAATAATATCTTTCAAGTGTCATTTTAATTCACTCCAATCGATTCAATTTGTATGTATAAAAGTCAACTTAAAAATCCCAATTTGTCTCACTTAAGATTCCCCACTTTTTCGTGGAGATAGTTTGTCTTTAATTCGATAAGAAGGTCCTGTTTTATTAATTAGAAAAGAATGATGTAAAATACGATCGATAATCGCCTTTGTTAACATTTCATCTTGTCCCATAATGGTATGCCATTTATCGAAGGTTAAGTTACTCGTAAATATCGTTGATCGTTTTGTATATCGCATATCGATTAATTGAAAGAATAATTTCGCTTCAAGGGGACTTATTTCATTAAATCCTACTTCATCAATCACGAGCAACTTATATTTGAAGAATAACTTTATTTTTCGTTCGAGCGTTCCTTCCTGATAAGCTGTCTTTAAGGCATGGATTAATTTATTAAATTTAATAAAATAAACACTATTACGTTTAATCGCGACACTATAGCTAATCGCTATCGCTAAATGTGTTTTTCCTGTACCTGGATTTCCTACTAATACGACGTTTTTTGCCTCTTTATAAAAGGTTGATTCAATAATCGTTCTTATTTGATCTTCTTCAATACTCGGTTGAAACGTGAAGTCGTAATCGTCAATGGTCTTTAAGTAAGGGAAAGCAGCGACTTTAACATTATATAAACGGTTATTTTCTTCCTTTGCTTCCACTTCTTTTGCTAGTATTTTATATAAGCCAGATAATTCCGCATTGCTCAGTTGATGTTCTTGATATAATTGTTCTAAATAGTGCTGTGCTGATTTAAATTTTAAATACTGTAATTGCTCTTGTACTTTAAGATAGATTGTCATAACGGATCTCTCCTAATTCCATTGAGATAAGACTCGGTTTTGTCGTTGCTTCTATTTTACTTGTTTCCTCTTGTGGTTTTGCATAATACAATTGGTGCTCTGGTTTTATGTTGAACGGTTGATTGGTTATAGGATGACTATCAATGATATTTCCGTTATAATAAATATAAAGTTTATTGTTTTGAACGATAATGTCTACTTGCTTACCGATAAATTCTTTTGGAACAGAATATTTATTGTACCGGTATTGAAAGAGAGAGTCGTTGGTAACATGAACTTTTTTAAGTTGAAGGTGATAAGGTCTTCTGACTGCCAAGGAGGGTAGCGGGACTAAATCACCTTTTTCTTTTTCTAATAAGAAACACCGTGGCAACCTTGTCGCTTGAGAAGCGGCTTTATTATCTTGTTCATTCAGTTGTTTTAATCGATGATGCATTGCCAATATTCCTTCATAGGTTCCGTTATAGTTATATAGTTGTTCTACCCATTTGTTTTGCGTTTCCGTTCTTCCTTTTGTTTGAGGACGATACGGCATACAAGGTAGTGGCTCAATACCATAATTTTTACAGAATTCTGAAAATCGTGAGTTTAGGATGGCTTTGTCTCCCGTGCTCGTTCGTGGCTTTTCGACAAATGCTTTCAAATTATCAATGACTAATTCTCGTGGTGCTCCGCCAATTTATTCAAATGCTTCTGCTAAAAATGATAGTAAGTTATCTGTTGTCAAATCTAATATCAGTCGACGAACATTGTAACGTGACCATGAAAGAGTTAACGTTGGAATATAAACTGTAATGGTCTGCCCTTCTTCCGTTACTAATTTTACTTTTTCTTTCAAATCGAATTGGGCTTGTTGACCCGGTTGATTTTTAAATCGTTGTATGAACTCCGTTTTGTTATGTTTTTGGAATGACAGACGCAAGTCTTCATCATTCACAATATAGCGATAAAAAGTAGAACGGGCACAGGTGATATGATGTTCTCTTTGCATAAAATAAAAAAGGTGATCAATATAGCTGAAATGACGCGGTGAATCATAAAGGTAGGAAAGCATCAGTGGTTTAAAATCATCTAAATACTTTTTTCTCTTTCATGTCGTCTTTGGTATTACGCCTTCTAATCTCTTCTTAACTGTTTTTCGGTCACAGTTTAATTCACGTGAAATCTTTGATAGATTCAATTTAATTTCTCCTTTCTGATACCATTCACTTAACCTAGATAAATCATCTAATGATGTTATTGTGATCTTTGCAATCTCTGACATAATCATTCCTCCTAATGGAATAATTATATCAAAAAAGATTACCTCAATTGTTTTTGTAACTGGGGAAAGTTACGTGCAACAAATTGGGTAATCTTATTGTAACTTTTATAGTATGCAGTTTCACTATAACCATTGTATACTAAAAATAATAGAAAAGGGGAGTGAATCATGGATTTAAAAGAACATTATTTATATCAAGCTTATTATCAAGAAAATAGACGCATTCGTGTCTGGTTACCAGAAGAATATCAAGCGAGTGTCACCGAACGCTTCGGGGTACTGTATTTACATGATGGGCAAAATGTTTTTTTGGATGAGGAATCATTTGTTGGTCATTCTTGGCGAGTGATAGAAGCGTACAAAGAGTATCATCATCGCCCACCAATGATCATTGTCGGCATTGATAATCATCCTGAAAAAAGACTGGATGAATATTCGCCTTGGCAGCTGGATCCAACACATCACAGTCAAATGACAACAGGAGGAGGAGACGGTAGCCATTATGGCGAATGGCTTGTGAAGGTGGTGAAGCCTTTTATTGACCAACAATATCGCACTTTAGTAGCGGCAGAACATACCTGGTTAGCGGGCAGTTCAATGGGTGGATTCATCACTGCTTATATGGCAGCTAAATATCCAACTGTCTTTGGAAAAATAGGTGTTTTTTCTTTAGCTTCATGGTTTAATGAAAGAGCATTTTTAGAGTTTATCAAGGCCCATCCCTTAGCTAAAAATACTAAAGTTTATGTTCAAGTAGGAACAGAGGAGACCGATGGTTTAGCTGACCCTGAATTAGAACAAAGGCGGAATCAACAATATGTAGATTGTTCTTTAAATTACTATGCGACTTTATTGGCTCAAGGTGTACCGATTGAAAATACTTGGTTACGGATTATGGTTGGAGAAAAACATCATGAACAATATTGGGCCCAACATTTTGGTGAATTTATCGATTTTATGTCAGCCAATTAGTAAAAAATTGTTTTTTGTATATGAAGGCTTGCTTTTATTGGCGGAAAAATTTTTATTCACCACGATTTTTTAGTCCATACAATAAAACTTTAAGAGATGTTTTATAATGATTCGGTTGATAGGTGTTGGTTTGTCATCAATAGCATTTTAAATTTGACTATCGAGCCAATAGACTTAACTAAGCAAGTGATACTCTTAAGAAAACAAGGAATTAATCAACTAGCATGCGAATCTAATTTCGGATGCTTTTTTTTGATTGATGATGGTGATTGCTTGTGAAATCAATTTGAAAACTCCCTTCATCCGAGAATTTTGCTAAGATTATTTTCATTCACAAGCTCGTGTCTCATTTTGAGACATATTTTGCTTAATGATTAAGAATATATAAAGTTTAGCGGATTATTTTTCTAAATTTTATGAAAATGAAAATAACACTCAAAAAGGGTCGTTTTCGTGTCTCATTTTGAGACACCTTGAAAATTGATGAAAACAAAAAATTGGATAATTTGCCTCTTTTTTGATGTTATACTTCGTTTGGAATGCTTACATTGTTCAATAACGTTTCAGATGAAAATATTTGAACTCATTTTGAAAATGAAACTTTGTGAAAAGACTTTTCTTTGGATTGTCAGACAACGTCAGGACCGGGCAAAAACTTGATGAATTTTAACAAATAAAAAATCGTATTTCTGTATTTTCAAAGTATATTAATAAAACAAACCCATGCTGTATACTTTTATTGAGAAGCAATTAATGGAGCTGATGCCTTGTCATAATCACCGAACAATCATTAAAAACTCGTACTTTGTTTTGCAATAAAAGCAGGCACAAGGTACGAGTTTTTTGAAGTAGAGTCAAACTTTTATAGACGATGAAATAATGATTGTTATCTAATCGTTCGGCCATTCAACCGTATAATAACCTTCTTCTTCACATAGGGTTAAAGGCATATTGGTGCGATAAAGTGAACCGTTTTTATCTTGTTCTAAATACATCACAAAATCTTTAGGATAAATTGATAGTAATTTCGAATAGAGATTATCTTGGTCAACAATGATGGTTTTGATTTCTTGATCGGTTTGGAACCAATCGGTTTTCAAATGGAAAAAAGCACCCGGTGAGATAAATGTTTCGTATTTAAGGATTGAAATGATTGACTGTTTCATAAAAAAACTTCCTTTCACTATTAGTATGTATATTATATCACAAACTAACCAGTAGAATAAGCGCTTTATTAAAAATGACAACACTGAAAAATGAAAAATTTCCCTATATCGTGTATAATATGACTTAATGATTATAAAAAAGAGGTGCTTTATTTGACCAAATTACTAAGCGGAACTAAACGTTCAAAAGAATTGTTAACCATCTTCCAAGAAAAAACGCAAAAATTAAAAGATCATCATCAAGTGACGCCGAAATTGGTAGTAATAACGGTTGGTGAAGACCCAGCTAGCCAAGTTTACGTCGGCCAAAAGGAAAAGAAAGCTCATCAAATCGGCTTTGATTTTGAATGGGTAAAATTCCCTGAGACGGTACCAGAAACAGAATTAATCGCTAAGATTGATGAATTAAATGCCGACTCAAAAGTGAATGGGATGATTGTTCAATTACCTTTGCCTCAACATTTAGATGAACGTAAGATGATCGAGCGCATTAGCCCAGACAAAGATGTCGATGGTTTCCATCCTTATAATTTAGGAAAATTAATCGCCAATCAAGCGACAGTGATTCCGTGCACGCCTAAAGGGATTTTGAATTTATTAAAAGCCCATGATATTACTTTGTCAGGAAAAAATGTTGTTATCATTGGCCGTAGCTTAATTGTTGGTTTACCATTACAAATGCTTCTAACACATGAGAATGCTACCGTTACTGTTTGTCATACTAAAACGAGAGATTTAAAAGCACATACTAAGCAAGCAGATATTATCGTCGTGGCAGCCGGTAAACCGGGTCTCTTAACGAAGGAACATATTCAACCAGGTGCTGTTGTCATTGACGTCGGGATTAATCGTTTACCAGATGGCCGTTTAGCGGGAGATGTTGCTTTTGAAGAAGTTGAAGATATGGTCAGTGCCATTACGCCCGTTCCAGGTGGTGTGGGACCGATGACGGTTGCGATGTTAATGGAACAAACATTGGAGTGTGCTTGTCGTCAACATGATATTGATTATCAAACGCTTTAGAAAGTAGGTGTTCTTTTGAACGAAAAATATTTAACGGTCAAAGCCCTCACTCAATATTTAAAACGAAAGTTTGATGTTGATCCTCACTTACAAAAAGTTTTTGTCGTGGGAGAAGTATCGAATTTCAGGATGCGACCGAATGCCCATCAATATTTTAGTTTAAAGGACGATGGTGCCGTTATTAATGCGGTCATGTTCAAACATGCCTTTAATAAACTTCCGTTCAAACTAGAAGAAGGAATGAAAGTCCTTGCGGTCGGGCGAGTCGGTTTATATGAAAAAAGTGGCCAATATCAAATCACTATTGAAAACTTGCAGCCTGATGGGGTAGGAGCACTTTACCAAGCTCTAGAACAGCTGAAAGAGAAATTTAGAAAAGAAGGTTTATTTGATGTTTTAAATCGACCCATTGAAAAATTTCCTAAGAAAATTGCGGTCATTACGAGTCCAAGCGGAGCGGTCATTCGCGATATTTTAACAACGATCAAACGGCGCTATCCGATTGTTCAAGTGACTGTCTTTCCAACCAGGGTACAAGGACAAGAAGCAGCCGGTGAAATCGCGGCAGCCTTTGATAAAGTCAAAAACTTAGCCAGTGAGTTTGATACGGTGATTCTCGCGCGTGGTGGAGGCTCAATTGAAGATTTATGGCCGTTTAACGAAGAAGTTGTAGCAAAAGCCATATTAGATTGTCCGATACCGGTCATTTCATCCATCGGTCATGAAACAGATACGACGATTGCTGATTTAGTAGCTGATTTAAGAGCACCCACTCCAACAGCAGCTGCGGAAATGTCAGTGCCCGTTATGACTGATATCTTAGCCTATTTAAATGGTCAATCTGAACGATTAATCTATGCTATTAATGCCCAATTTAAGCAAAAGCAAAAGCGTTTATCAAATGTCCAGCAATCTTATGTTTTGACCCAACCAGAAAGGTTATATCAAGCTTACACTCAACAACTGGATAATTTAACAACGGCTTTATGGCAACATCAACAAAAATATTTGCAAAAGCAACGACATCAAGTAGAGTTAGCGAGTCAAAAATTAGGATCGGCTTCGCCAACCAATCGCATCAATCAGCAAAGTCAATTGGTAGAGCGAATGACTGAACGTATGGCTTATTCGATGCAACTCTTATTAAATAAAAAAGAACATCAGTTTAAGCAAGCAGTCGTCCAACTCGAAGCCTATAGTCCCTTAAATATTTTAGCTAGAGGCTATTCGGTTGTGTCTAAAGATGGAAATGTCGTTAAATCAGTCGAGAGCTTAGAGCAGCAAGATGACGTTGAAATACGACTATTGGATGGCAAGATTAATGCAACCGTTAATTCTATTGAAAAACTTAAAGGAGATAAATAAATGGCAACTAAAAAACCCGCAAAGCAACCAGAAAATTTTGAAGCCGCATTAACACAATTAGAACAAATTGTGCAACAATTAGAACGTGGTGAATTACCCTTAGAAGAAGCTTTGGCATCTTTTAAAGAAGGAATTGAATTGAGTCAATATTGTCAAAAAACATTGACTGAAGCAGAACAAACCGTCGCTAAAATGATGACACCACAAGGTGAAGTGAATTTAGACGCAGAAGAGATATAATTTCCCTGAAGCTAGGCAAAAAGCACATCGTTTTTTTGCTTAGCTATTTTTTATAAAGAAATAGTATAAGACCGGGGAAGATTAATTATAAATAGGTTAGTTTCCTTATACATTGGAGAAGTGATCAAGACGAAGCGAAAATGATTCGTATTTCTACTCTGCTTCAAGCCCAACTATGCGGGGAGGGCAAACGAAGCAAAAGTCTTTTGATTATCTACATTTGGCCCACTTCGACTGTGAGAGGGCGGCAAACGAAGTGAAAAAACCCATTTTCTACTTCTTATCCTCTCATTTCAAAGATCGTCATTAAATAACAAAGCATCATTTTTAATAACAATTTTCGATAATGGCTGTTGAATATTATGGTATCGAAATAAAGAGACTAGTTAGGTTTCGTAAGATATAAATCTTAATCAAGGAATAACTTCCAATATTAAAACAAAAACATTTTTAATGCCTTCGATTTCATATACTGATTGTGTGAGAACACTAGGGGATTATGTTATAATATCACTAGCTTTGACAGATATTTACAGTCAAATTTAGCAAGATAACCGAAAGCATCATGTTTGTAAGTTTGTAAAAGATAACAAACGATTTTTAACAAGGAGGATTTTAGCTTTATTAACGTACCTAATGTATAAGGCTAAAGATAAAGAATACAATGGAAATATTAAAATTAAAGACCATTACAGAGTTTTTTGAAAAAGGATTAGAACAACATATACGTTATAAAACGACACCGATAGAGTTAATGGAACCAATGACCTATTCATTATTAAATGGCGGCAAAAGAGTACGTCCCGTCATGTTATTATGGGTCTTAGCGATTCAATCAATGGATGCGGTAAAGGCAGGTCTCAACACTGCCAATGCTTTAGAAGCCATTCATACCTATTCGCTCATCCATGATGATTTACCAGCGATGGATAATGATGACTATCGCCGTGGTATGTTGACTAATCACAAAAAATTTGATGAAGCGACCGCTATTTTAGCTGGGGACGCTTTATTAACCGATGCCTTTGGCATGATTGCTGATGATGACCAATTGAAGCCTGAGCAAAAAGTAAAATTAATCAGTTTATTAAGTCAAGCGGCTGGTTCTGTTGGTATGGTGGCAGGACAAGTGTTTGATATTCAAGCAGAAAATAAAACAATTACTCATGAACAACTAGCGAATATTCATTTTTTAAAAACTGGTAAACTTTTTTTATTTGCAGTGCAAGCGGCAGCTATTATTGCCAATCTAACTGCTTCAGAACGTCAATTATTAGAAACATTTGCTACTCATTTTGGACGAGCTTTCCAAATTCATAATGATATTATGGATGAAATTGGCACGCCAACTGAAACGGGTAAAAAAACCCAAGCTGATAGTGAATTACATAAAGCTACTTATCCGGCTTTACTGACTTTAGAGGGAGCAAAAGAGGCTTTGAATTCTGATTTAGAAAAGGCTCGCTCAGCATTGAACGAGCTAACTGAAACTACTAGAAAACCATACGACAGTCTTGAGGTTTTCTTACAATTTGTGACATTGGAGCAATAAAATGAAAAAAGAAAGAATAGATAAACTAGTTGTCCAAGCAGGTCTAACCGAGTCTAGAGAACAAGCGCGTCGTTTAATTATGGCGGGACAAATTTACGACCAAAATAATCAACGCTACGACAAGCCCGGTGAAAAAATACCGGTAGACTCAGAACTTCATATTAAAGGGAAAATTATGCCTTATGTCAGTCGAGGCGGCTTAAAATTAGAAAAGGCCATTAAGGTATTTGACATCGATATGGCCGGTCACCGGCTATTAGATATTGGTGCTTCTACTGGTGGTTTCACTGATGCTGCGTTACAATTCGGCGCTGAAATGAGTTATGCTCTCGATGTTGGCTACAATCAACTCGCTTATTCATTGAGAGTCGATCCACGAGTGGAAGTCATGGAACGTCAAAACTTTCGCTATTCTACACCAGTCGATTTTACTAGGGGAGAGCCTACTATCGCCAGCATTGATGTTTCGTTTATTTCCTTAAGACTAATTTTGCCACCACTGATTGATATTCTAGCGCAAGATGGTTATGTATTAACCTTAATTAAACCTCAGTTTGAAGCTGGACGTGAGAGAGTTGGAAAAAATGGTATTGTTAAAGACCAACAAACGCATATTGATGTGGTCACCGAAGTATTACAATTTGCTAGTTCAATTGGATATACAGTTGAAGATTTAACTTTTTCACCGATTACCGGTGGTGAAGGAAATATTGAGTTTTTAGCTAAATTAAAAAATGCCAAACAATTAAATAATCAAAGTTGGCAACAGATTAAGATTGAAGAAGTAGTCAAACAAGCACATGAAACATTTTAATTGAGGTGTACTATGCTACAAAGTTTAACCATTGAGTCTTTTGCGATAATTGATCAAGTAACGATTGATTTTTCACAAGGAATGACCGTTTTATCAGGAGAAACTGGTGCCGGAAAATCCATTATTATTGATGCTTTAGGCATCTTATGTGGTGGACGTGGATCAAATGAATTCATTCGACAAGATAGTGAAAAGTTGGTGATCGAAGGGTTATTCTCTTTTAATGAGCAACCAACTGCGCTTATTCATTTATTAGAAGAGCTTTCAATTGATACGGAACATTTACTTGAAGATGGATTAATTATTCGCCGTGAAATTAACAATCAAGGTAAAAAT
Organism: Globicatella sulfidifaciens DSM 15739; assembly: GCF_900167405.1. GTDB lineage: Bacteria > Bacillota > Bacilli > Lactobacillales > Aerococcaceae > Globicatella > Globicatella sulfidifaciens. Next base: position 9,468 of record NZ_FUWO01000001.1, on the reverse strand, counting down.
TTAATACGGGTGAATGGTCAATTATTAAATGTCACTGCCCTTAAAAGAATCGGTAGTCATTTAGTTGACATACACGGTCAAAATGAACACCAAGCCTTATTAGATAATACGCAACATTTAAGTTTAGTCGATCAATTAGGCGATCAACGATTTATTCAATTAAAAGAAAAATATCAAACCGCGTACGAACAGTATGCTGCGATTCGTCGCCAATGGTTTAAGAGTCAAAAAAATGAACAAGAGCAAATGCAACGCTTGAGTTTTTTAGAGTTCCAAGTGAATGAGATTGAGGCAGCGCATTTAGTCAAAGAAGAATATGAACAATTAGAGGCCATTAGTGCCAAATTGCAAAATGCGACAAAGATAACCCACGCGATGGAATCGATTAATTATTTAATGTCAGATAGTGACAGTAGTATTTTGGGAAATTTAAGTGAAGTGATTGATGAATTGAATCAAATTAAAGATTTTGATGATCAATACCCAGCGATTTTAGACCAAGTCAAATCCATTCGAATTGATTTACAAGAAATCGCGCATCAAGTGGCGATGAGTAATGATAGTTTTGATACGGGGGATCAATCGATTGATGAGGTCGAAGCCCGTTTAAATGAGTTAGGCCAATTGAAACGTAAGTATGGCATGGAAATTGACGAGATTTTGGATTATTATGATCAAATTTCTGAAGAAATTTACCAAGTTCGAAATCGCGAAGCTTACTTAAAAGATTTAGCTTTAAAATTTAATACAGCTTATCAAGAGGCCTTAACACTAGCACAACAATTAACTGCCGAACGTCAAAAATTGGCCAAAGGGTTAGTTACGGCGATTGAACATGAACTGGCAGATTTGTATATGCCTCATAGTCGCTTTGAAGTAAGATTTAATACTTTAGCAACCGAACAAATTGAATTAGATGAGTTAGGAACGGTAGAGTGGATTAATTTATCAATTGAAGGGCAAGACGAGGCAGAGTTTTATGCGATGACCAACGTCGGTGAAGCAAGCAAACCACTCGTTAAAGTAGCCAGTGGTGGCGAACTCTCACGTTTTATGCTAGCTTTAAAAGCTGTATTTAGTCGCCAATTAAGTGAACATACGATGGTCTTTGATGAAATTGATACCGGTGTATCGGGACGGGTAGCACAAGCGATTGCTGAAAAAATTGCCCAAATTGCCTTTCATAATCAAGTGCTTTGTATTACCCACTTGGCACAGGTAGCGGCCATTGCCCATGAACAATTATATATTCAAAAACAAGTCGCCAATAATCGGACCTCAACGGTCGTCAATACTTTAACGACTAATGAGCGCCGCGAAATCTTAGCACAAATGATGTCCGGAAAGACCATTACGGACTCATCATTACAAATGGCGGATGATTTATTAACTGAAATGGCTCGCTTTAAAAATAACTAAGTAAATATTGATAAATTCAGTTAAGTAAGTGGCTGTTAATGACAAGCTTAGTGTTGAGGGAGACCGGGCAAAAAGTCGCTAATTCAGTCAAGTAATTGTTAGATAATTAAAAGTGTAGTGGTTGATTGGCATCAAACTACGTCTTAAAGACTGGTTTGAAAGTGAACAGACGAAGCGAAAATTATTTCATTTTCTACTTCTGGTTCACTCCCAACTGTGCGAGGATAGACAGGCGAAGCGAAAATCATTCCGTTTTATTCCATTTCTTTAAAAACCGCTTTTATAGTGGAAGGCAAAGTAAAATAGCTAATTTCTGCTTCTTGCCCCAAAACCATATCTAATTTGGATGTTCAGTTTAACAGTCATTGTTAATCAAGATCAATTAAATTTTACTAGAAAAACAATTAAAGGAGGTGGCTTCAATGAAAATCACGAGAATTGAAAAGCAAAAGAAAAATAGCGAACGCTATTCACTTTATGTGGATGATGAATTTTGGATGGGAGTCAACGAAGCCGTCCTCGTTAAATTTGCTTTGTTTAAAGCACAAACGGTCACCGCTAAAGATTTAAATGAAATTGCTGAATCCGAATATCAACATTCGATTTATAGTCAAGCGATAAAATTTTTAGCCCATGGCTTGAAGACGGTAAAAGAAACGCGTGACTATTTAACAAAATATTTAGCCGATCGCCATAAGGAACAAGAGGAGCAACCGCATCCTAATGAAGCATTATATATTGAACAAGCGATTGAGAAATTGACGGAACAAAAATACTTAAATGACTTATTTTATAGTCAATCATATGTGCGCACGCATGCTAATTTAAATCAAAAAGGGCCAGCATTATTAAGGCGTGAATTGCAACAAAAAGGGGTCGCAGTGCATTTAATTGATGAGGCGATGCAAGAATATCCTACTGAGTTAGAAGTGGAAAATGCTCAAGCACTCGCTGACAAATATGCGCGGATAAAAAAGCAATATCCACCCAAAAAACTGATTGAAAAGACGCGACAAATGTTGCATAACAAAGGCTATGATCATGATTTGATTCAACAAGTGATACATGAAGTGGATTTATCAGCTAGCGCAGAACGACAAGATGATTTATTAGCCAAAGAGGCTGAAAAGCAATTACGTAAATGGCGTCGAAAACATTCAGGGTTTCAATTAAAGCAAAAAATGACTGAAAGTATGATGCGCAAGGGCTTTGATTATGACTTAATTAAAGCGTGGATGGCTGAAAATGAAGAAGCATTTATTGAAGAATAAAGTTAAGTGAGTGTTTAAAATGAGAAGCTAAGCTACTTTAAAAAGAGGATATGATAACTCGACAGACACTCACTTTGATTTTTTGAACAAGAGGAAGGAGCGTTTTGTGACTCAAGTTTTAGCAAAATATGGATGGAATGATCAAAAAGTTAAAGGATTTCGGGCCGCGCTCTTAGATTGGTATGATCAAAACAAACGTGATTTACCATGGAGACGCACTCGTAATCCTTATTATATTTGGATTAGTGAAATTATGTTACAACAGACACAAGTAGCAACTGTTATTCCTTATTTTGAGCGATTTATTAAGGCATTACCAACAATTGAGGCACTAGCTAATGTTGATGAGCAGGAATTATTGTTATTATGGCAAGGTTTAGGGTATTATTCTCGTGCGCGTAATTTAAAAGTGGCCGCCCAACAAATAATGGAACATCATCAAGGTCAGATGCCTCAAACGATGCCGGAATTATTAAAATTAAAAGGAATTGGCCCCTATACCGCAGCAGCGATTGGGAGCATGGCGTTCGACTTAGTAGAGCCGGCAATTGATGGTAATCTATTAAGAGTGACTGCCCGCATATTTGAATTAGATGCTGATATTTCAAAACCAAGTTCAAGAAAGATTTTTGCGGAAATTTTATATGAATTAATTGATCCAGAGCGTCCCGGAGATTTTAATCAAGCGATGATGGATTTAGGCGCAACGGTGATGACACCGACTAATTATTATCCAGAGGACAGTCCTATTAAGGCTTATGATCAATCGTTTATTAACGAAACAGCTGCGCTATATCCGGTCAAGAAAAAGAAAATCAAAAATACTAAACATCAAATGTTGGCGTATCGTATTCAAGACCTAAAAGGCTCAGTGTTGTACCGTCAACATACAGCTGATGAACTCTTAACAGGGTTATGGCATTATCCAATTTTTGAGTATGATATTGTTTTAGATAGTGCGACTGAAGATGAATTGTTAACACCCTTAGAGGATTATTTTGAACAATTAGGATTAGGGGCGCTCAAGTTAAAGCTGATGATGAACCCGAGCCAAATGATTGTTGCTTTGCCGAAAGTGAAGCATGTTTTCTCACATCGGACCTGGAACTTACAAGTGGTGCCGGTTCAATTAGAAGATGATTTACAGGCTCTAATAGCAGGTAGTCAGGGACTCACAACGACTGCTAGTGATCAAGAGCATCCTATTTCAACTTTACAGCAGAAACTTCAAGCAAGATGGGAAGGGGTGAATCGATGAAACGACTATTACAATATTTTAAGGGCTATCAAAAAGAAAGTATTTTAGGACCTGTATTTAAACTATGTGAAGCATTATTAGAATTAACCGTCCCGATGATTGTCGCTCGCGTCATAGATGAGGCGATTCCTTCAGGGGAGACCTCGCAAGTATTAAGATACATATTCTTAATGATTGTGGTAGGCTTAGTAGGATTTATTTTAGCTATCACCGCTCAATACTATTCGGCTAAAGCGGCGGTTGGTTTTACTCGCCAGCTTAACAATGATCTTTTTAAGAAAATTATGTCATTACCCCAAGCGGAAGTGGATAAAAATTCACCGGCCAGTTTAGTTAACCGCTTGACGTCTGATACTTTCCAAATGCAAACCGGCGTCAATATCTTTTTTAGGTTATTTTTACGTTCTCCCTTTATTGTCATTGGGTCATTAGTAATGGCGATGCAAATTGAAAGCCGCGTGGCCTTAATATTTACTACAATGATTATCCTATTATTTGTAGTGGTCGGAGGTGTCTTAAAATTAACGAGTCCGATGTTTAACAATGTGAGAAAACGTCTGGATCATCTAGTACAATTGACTCGACAACAAGTAAAAGGGATGCGCGTCATTCGTGCATTTAGACAAGAAGTAAGGGAAATTGAAGAATTTAAGAGTACGAACCAACACTTAAATCATGAACAATTAAAAGCAGCGAATTGGAGTGTTCTAACCAATCCATTGACCTATGTGATTGTCAATATTTGCTTGGTACTGATTATTTGGCAAGGCAGTCAGTGGGTGAATGTCGGTAGTTTAACGCAAGGTGGCTTAGTGGCACTCGTGAATTATCTATTACAAATTTTAGTAGAATTAATCAAATTAACCATGGTTATTAGTACCATGAATAAAGCAATGACCAGTGCTAAACGAGCCGTAGAAGTCTTTAGTTTAGAAGATGAAGCCACAACATTTGAATCCAATGTCGTTACAAATCCGCAGTCATTGTACGAATTTAATCAAGTGCAATTTTATTATCCCAATACCCAAGCCCCAGCTTTAGAACAGTTGAATTTTACAATCAATAAAGGCGACTTTTTTGGTATTATTGGGAGTACCGGTTCAGGAAAATCAACCTTAATTGAATTATTGACAAAAAATTATGACCCAACTGCTGGACAAATTAGCGTCAATTCACAGTTATTAAAGACCGATACCCGCAGTGAATTACGGGAATCGATTGCTTTAGTTCCTCAATTGGCGACATTGTTTAAGGGTACCGTACGCAGTAATTTATTATTAGCTAATCCGGATGCAAGCGAAGAAGCGATGTGGCAGGCATTAAAAGTTGCCCAAGCAGATGGATTTATTAAAGAGAAAAATGGTCTCGATACAAAAGTAGAAGCCTTCGGACGTAATTTTTCTGGTGGTCAACGTCAACGTCTGACATTAGCACGGGCTTTAGTTAAAGAAGCAGAAATCTATATTTTTGATGATTCAACTTCTGCCTTGGATTATTTAACAGAAGCTAATTTTCAAAAAGCACTACAAGAACATTTTGCCGATAAGACGATTATTATGATTTCACAACGGACCCACAGTGTTTTTAAAGCCAATCAAATTCTGGTGTTGAATGAGGGGAAACAAATTGGACTCGGAACGCATTCTCAATTATTAGTGGGGTGTCCGATTTATCGAGAAATTGATCAATCGCAAAAAGTAGCGGAGGTGAAGGAAGATGAATAAGAATAATACTTCAACCTTTAAACGATTACTAGGTTTATTTACCGTCTATCGTTGGCAATTAATGATGGTGTTATTAATGACCGTCTTACAAGTTGCTTTTTCAATTTTAATCCCGATATTATTAGGACGTGCGGTTAATATGATTGTAGGTCCAGGACAAGTACAATTTGAACCATTAAAAGTAATATTATTCCAAATGGCTATCGTGATTATTGGGAATACCATCATCCAGTGGCTAGCTCCATTATTGTATAATCGACTAGTTTATACTACGACAACCGCATTACGACAACATGTATTAGAAAAATTGCACCATCTTCCTTTAGCTTATGTGGATCGATTGTCGACAGGAGATTTAGTGAGTCGTGTCGTAACCGATGTCGAACAATTGAATGACGGTATTTTAATGGTCTTTAATCAGTTTTTTGTGGGGGTTCTAACGATTGTCGTCACTATTATTACCATGGGTAGTCTTGATTGGCGGATGATGTTAATGGTCGTTGCCTTAACCCCTTTGTCATTGATTTTAGCGCGGTTTATTGCGGGAAAAAGTTATCGCTTGTTCAGAAAGCAAACGGAATCTCGTGGTGAACAAACACAGATGATCGAAGAAAGTATTCAACAAATTGAAATTTTACGTGTATTTAATGCACAACCCGAAACCAATGAACGCTTTAAACAGATCAATCAACAATATGCCGATCATTCACAATCAGCAATTTTTTATTCATCGATTACCAATCCGGCGACTCGCTTTATCAATGCAACGATCTATGCATTGTTAACCTTTGTAGGAGCCACTCGTATTATTAAAGGCAATTTCACCGTCGGTGAGTTAACGACCTTTTTAAATTTTGTTAATCAATACACTAAACCGTTTAATGATATTTCGAGTGTCTTAGCTGAAATTCAAGGTGCTTTTGCTTGTGCTGAACGCTTATTTGAAATTTTAGACCAGTCGAGTGAAGTAGAAACGGGTACTCAACAATTAAATGCCGATTCAGTTGAAGGACATGTGGACTTTCAACAAGTCGACTTTAGTTATGTGCCAGACCGTCCGTTAATTGAAGATTTGAATTTAGCAGTAAAAGCTGGTCAAAGAGTAGCAATCGTCGGACCAACCGGAGCAGGTAAATCGACCTTGATTAATTTATTAATGCGATTTTACGACGTGAATCAAGGACACATTTTATTAGATGGAACGCCTATCATGGAGTATACTCGTCAATCTTATCGTGAAAATTTTGGGATGGTGTTACAAGAAACTTGGCTTAAATCGGCCACTGTTCATGAAAATATCGCCTTTGGTTATCCGAATGCCACGCGTGAGTTAGTAGTAGAAGCAGCAAAAGCAGCCCATGCGGATCATTTTATTCAACAGTTACCACAGGGCTATGATACCTATCTGGATAATGGTGGTGATGCCTTATCAATCGGGCAACAACAATTATTATCGATTGCTCGCTTATTTGTTAGAGTCCCACAATTGTTAATCTTGGATGAAGCGACATCGTCAATCGATACCCGTACGGAAATACTTATTCAAAGTGCTTTTGAACAATTAATGCAAGGACGTACCAGTTTTATTATTGCTCACCGATTATCGACCATTCAGACAGCTGATTTAATCTTGGTGATGCAAAATGGCCAAATAGTGGAACAAGGTAATCATCAAAGTCTGATGAAGCAACAAGGATTATACTATGAAATGCAACAAACAAGAAATGTAGAAGAGGCATAAAGTATATATATTCTAAACACAACTCCCGGTAAGATTAGTTAATTTGAGATCATTGTCTTTAGATACATAACATAGACATATTCTAAACACAACTCCCCCAATGAACTGAAAGTTTTCACTGGGAGAGTTTTTTTGCGGTTATTCATCTAAAGTATATTGGCCTGCTTGTTTAGCAATGTTCAAGGCTCTTAATTGAGGCGTTTTCTTAAATTGATTAATCTCTACTTTTTTCAATATCTTCGCTAATAATTTGATAGCCGGAACAATAAAATCACCTTTATTTAACATCACACATTCACTACGAGCACCTTCCACCACGTCAGTCAATTCTGCACGAGCTGGAATACCATTGTCAACGTGGTTAGCGAGTACTTCAGTTGCCCAAACCACCGGAACAGAAGCAGCTTCACAAATCCACATGATTTCTTGCTGTAATTCTGCTAAGCGCACATATCCTGCTTCGACAGCCAAATCGCCACGGGCAATCATGATCGCCGTAGGGTTTTTACTGGCAGCGGTCATAATAATTTCAACAATATTTTCAACGGCTTGGCTGTTTTCAATTTTAACCATTAATTGCATTTGATTCGCTTTATCGCCAAGTAGTTCTTTTAATTTAGCTTGAATCTCTTCAATATCTTTTTTACTGCGAATAAAAGAAAGATTAATAATATCGGCCCATTTCGCTGCAAAGGCTATATCTTGCTCATCTTTTTGATCGATAATATCGATATTTAGTAATGTATCTGGGAAGTTAATGCCTTTTTGAGCTTTAATACGACCAGAACCACCTTTTACTTGGTCAATTTTTAATACAGCCCCATGTTCTTGAACTTCAATGACATGAGCTCTAAAAGCTCCGTCATCAAAAAATACCCGATCGCCCTCTTTTATCTGTTCGTAAACACAAGGGAAGGGACAACCTAAATATACGACAAAGTCCGAATTGGCTTCAATATGTTTAATATCTGGCAGTAACTTAACATGGTCTCCTACTTTAACTTTATTCTTTTTAAAATAAGAAAATACCCAATCGACCCTTAATTTGGGACCCGCAATATCCATTTGAATCTTAACCGTTTTATTGAGCTTTTTGCTGCGTTCACGAACTAATTCAATCATTTGTTGCCAGATTTCTGGGTTATCATGAGAATAGTTAATGCGGGCCACATTCATCCCAGCCAGTAGCATTTCATCGATTAGCTTAACATCAGTGGCCGCTTCAGTCGGTAAAGTAACCATAATACGGGTTCGATAGTCATCCGGGGCAGGTCCGAAAATTTTGTCGGCTTGTTGATCGAGTAGTTGGATACCTTGATTGAATTGCTCGACTGTTGGATAGTCATGACTGGTCTCAAGACCAGATAAATTGGCTAGACTAGCTCTTAAAGCTTGCAACGTTACAATCGTTTTAGCTTCCGAACGACCAATGGACGATAAACCTAAGGGAATTAATTTTTGTTGTAAAGGCCTTAAATCTTTTTGTCGTAAAGCAAGATAGGCGGCTAAGTTTTTAGCAGGTTCGATAAATTCTTGACGTTCAATTTTATCTTGCCAACGGTCATAAAAATGTCGACCATTCGTTAAAACATATTGATATAATTTGTCTACATCGTGATAAATTTGTTGTAGCTTTTCTCTTGAATTTTTTACCATAATATCCCTCTTTTCTCATTGATTGATTTAATAATTTATTGATCCTTGTCTCACTCTAATCATATCAGAATGTGACAACAATAACCATAGTAAGCACTTACAATGTTTTTGGATTATATGATCAGTCGGGATGAAGGATTGTATCAAAGTTAGGGGCCGACCGACAATCAGAACTTAGCTAATCTAAAAGGGGTAGAGGCTGGGCGTAATTTTTTAAATTCTGTTAAGCCATACCTATTTCATCAACTACTCTCCGTTAAAACCGAGAGTTTGTCCTAAACATGGTGGTTGTACAAACGATGTCATATCTCCAACCGTTTAAAGACACTAAGGGATGGTTGACTGGCACCCCATCAGTAAGCGGTCTGTAGACACTTACTGAATATTGTTTTATGTTTA